>NZ_JBHSFK010000063.1:0-55227 GCF_042653945.1 Streptomyces vulcanius
CCCTTGTCGGCGTGCAGCTTGGCGGGCTTGCGTCGGCGTGGGCCGCGGCGGGAGCGGATCGGCGGGATCCCGCGGACCAGGGGCTGCAGGGCCTGGCTGTCGTGGAGGTTGGCGCCCGATATGCCGATGGAGATGGGCAGACCGGTCCGCTCGGTGATCAAGTGGATCTTCGACCCTTTCTTGCCGCGATCAACAGGATTCGGACCTGTCAGGTCCCCCCTTTCAAGGCCCGCATGTTCACCGAGTCGATCGCGCACCTCGACCAGTCCAGGTCTCCGCGAGCACCGAGTTCGTCCAGCACCAGGCGGTGCAGTTTGGCCCAGACCCGGGCTCTGCTCCATTCGCTGAACCGGCGGTGCGCGGTCGGCCCCGACGGGCCGAAGGTTGGCGGTAACTGCTTCCACGTACACCCTGACGTGGCCACGAACACAATCGCGGCCAGCACCTCGCGATCCCCATACCGTCGCCGGCCACCACCTTGAGGCCGTGTCGGGGCCGGTGGCACCACCCGCGCGAACAACTCCCACAACTCATCCGGCACCAGACGCTCCACGATGTCCACGACCGCAGACTATCGAACGCGCCAAATGAGATGACCTCTAACGCGCCGCTGGTGGCACAGCGTGGATCAGACAGCCCCGTGAACACGACAGCGGCCTCCGCCAAAGACGAAGGCCGCTGAGCGCATTCACCGGGGCGGCGCCCCGGGTACCGTTCTGTTGTCGACGCAGAACGGAGCTTCACTATGCCCGAAGACATGGACGCTCACATCGGTGCTCGCGTTAGGGTCGCCCGCAATGCGAAGGGGCTCACCCTAGAGGAGCTGGCCGGGCTGCTCGGCCGTACTGGGGACTGGTTGGGCAGGGTGGAGACCGGGCGGATCCCGCTCGACCGCTATTCGCTGATTACCGACATCGCAGAGAACTGCGATGTCGACGTGGTGTGGCTGCTCGGTCAGCCGTACCGGCTGCAGCAAAACGGCGGAAACATCGCCCACTCCTACATTCCGGCCATGCGGACCAGCATGCGCCGGTCCGGCCTCATCCTCTCCGGTCATCCGGGGCTGAACCCGCAGGGGATTCCAGTCCCGCTGGCGGAGATGCGGACAAGGTCCCGCCAGGCCAACGCCGCTAGGCAGAACGCAGACCTCCCGAAGGTCGCCATGCTGCTGCCCGGCTTGATCGAGGACCTCAACACCGCCCTGCTCGTCTGTGAGGGCAGCGACCGGGAGGAGGCACTGCGGCTCCTGGTGGACGCCGCCCGTACGGCTCGGATGGTGTTGAACCAGCTCGGCTACCCGGACTTCGCTTGGTCCTCCGCCGAGGTTGCCGCGAACGCCGCGACCCAGGTGGATGACCCGCTGGTGAAGGCGCAGGTCGCTTGGGACCGCTGCGGTGCCCTGCTGCATCAGGCGTCGCTCCCCGAGACCGTGGCCGTCGCCGAGGCAGCACTACGCGATCTGGAACCGCTTGCCTCGGCTCGTCAGCCAGCGAACGAAGTTCTTTCCCTTCGGGGCGCACTGCACCTGCGCTGCGCGATTGCTCACGCCCGCGGGTCCAGGGCAGATGATGCCTGGGCACGTGTTGACACGGCCCTGGAAGACGCCGACCGCCTTGGTGCGGAGTGGTACGACCTCGACGCGCACACCGTATTCGGCAGGGGCACCGTCGCGGTACACGCCGCCGAGGTCGGCGTCGAGATAAACCAGCCTGACGCGGGACTGTCCAAGGTACGTAACGTCTCCGTGGAGGACATCCCCAGCAAGGAGCGGAAGATCCACTATCAGATCGACAAGGCGCGTGCTCTGCGGCGCATGAACCGGTTGCCCTCCGCCGTGATGACGCTGAAGCAAGCATCGGTTGAGGCGCCCTACTACGTGAATTCTGATCCGATGGCCCGCGCCCTGGTGAAGGACCTGGCCGGCGTTGGCGTTCCGTCGCAGGCGAGTGTTCTATCGTCCCTGGTACGCAGCATGGAACTGGTGCACTAGCGTCGAACGCCAGTACTGCGGCGGGAGTTGAAAAACTACCCGGAAAATTCTTCCGGGTCGCGGGCGGTTTCTTGGTCCATCGTGATGTGTCGTCGCTGACGACACATCCGCAAGGGGATCGCCATGTCGCCGCAGCTCATCAACACTCAAGACGCCGCCGTCTGCGGTGCTGCGTACACCAGCATCTTTGGGTGGTCGATCACCCCTGGGCATAGGCACCGGCCCAGGGGCGGCTGCACGTGTGGCGAGTCGAGCGCCTGCCCCGGATCCGGCGCGCACCCGCTGCCTGGACCGCTGATCCCCAGCCCAGCGGACGGGCTGGCCGCAGAGCTGAATGCGTCGCCCGGGGCCGCGCTGATCGCCCCCACTGTCCCCTTCGATGCCCTTGTGCTGCCGAAGTGGAGCGGTCTCTCAGTTGTGATGTGGCTCGATCGCTACGGCAAGGCCGTGCCGTGCATTCTGTACGGCGAGGACAAGGCCGTGCTGCTTGTTCTGCCAGCCACCGGCCGCTACGCACTGCCCGAGGGCACAAGCCCCTCGACCGTGGAGGTCCGGTCCGGCCCCGAGCAGTGGGTCGCTCTGCCGCCTTCCCACGGCATGCGATGGGAACAGCCGCCGTGGCACGACCAGACCCACCACCCGCTGCCGCTGATCCACGGCAAAGACCTGCTGGCTCCCCTGGCACGGGCACTCCAAGCGACAGCCGAGCCCAGTGGAGCACGGCTGTGAACCTCAACGACCAGACTTCAGCCGCGCCGCCCCTGCCCGCACACAAGGGTGTCCAGTTACGGGCGCTCCTCGGCGTTCGCCCAGTAATTCGCGAGCATCTCTGTGGGCCAGGCAGGCTGGCACACGGGGCCGCGCGGCAGCATCTCTTTGAATACGGCCACGAGATCGACGATCGGTGTGCCGTCGTCGGCGTCCAGGTCCTCCACGTACAGGTCCAGCCCCTCGACGTGCAGCAGGCGCGGGTACGAGACCGCGATGCGGGCGGGGCGTCGGTGATTATGGTGTACGTACGTGCCGGTGGCCGGCCACTCCGGGTTGTCGCGAGGGCTTCGTGCGTGAAGGGCGACATCGTCCGGCGATCCGGCGTGGAAGTACCAGACGACCTGCAGGTGGGAGAACTCCTCGATTCCCTGCAGCGTTTCTGCGGGTGTCTTGGGGTTCAGACGGATGATCGACTGGACCCCGCCCTTGTAGTCGTCGAGGCGGCTAGCGTGCCCGCCGACGACCGTTGCAATCACCGGCACTTGAATGTGCGCATCGAACACGTACTGCCCTTCGTCGGGGCCAGGAGACCACTGCTCCTGAGCCGTTCTGGCGCTCTGCAGTGTGCGTCAGGCTACGTTGCCGAGTACCGCACGGGCTTTCGCATCCAGTTCCGTGACGTGGCTGCCCGCACGGTTTCGGAACGGGCTGAGGGCACGGCGCATCTGTACGACAGTCTCCCGGGCCCGGCCGGACTGTACTCCGGCCATGGCGTCCAGTGCCCTGTGCCATGTTGCACACGCGGCGTCGAGCTGACCTTGCTGGATCTGGACGGCTCCGAGGTAGCCCAGCGTCACGGAGTGGGTCCGCTGGAACTGCTGGCGCCTGGTGCGCACGCTGTGCTGGAACTGTCG
The DNA here is from genome assembly GCF_042653945.1 of Streptomyces vulcanius. NCBI lineage: Bacteria > Bacillati > Actinomycetota > Actinomycetes > Kitasatosporales > Streptomycetaceae > Streptomyces > Streptomyces vulcanius. The sequence goes on from NZ_JBHSFK010000063.1 coordinate 3,616, forward strand.
CTCGGCGCCCTTGGGGTCACCGAGGTCGCGCAGCGCCGCGGCGGTCTCGTGGGCGAGGCTGGCTTCGCCGAAGAAGAACACGCGGCCAGGTTCGTCGTCTCCCCCGGAAGCGTGGCTGAGGTCGCTCTCGGCCTGGAGCAGGGTGGCCAGTGCCGCCTTTTTCTGGCCTGTGGCAGCAAGGCCGCGGGCGTGGACGACGCCCAGCAGGGCTCGCTCCCGCCAGGTGGCGTTGGTGTACCGGCGGGCGGACAGCGAGTCTTCGGACAAGCGCACGGCCTCGCCGGGCTGGTTCAGGTCAACGGCCTGGTGGGCCATGGCCCGGATGATGTGCCCGGCCAGCGGTGCGTCCCCGGCCTCCTCGGCGAGTTGTGTTCCGACACGGAACCATTGCAACGCCACCGTGTGCTCGCCGGCGTCGAAAGCGGTCCAGCCGGCGAGGTAGGCCAGTTCTCCTGCTGCCGAACTCATGGCCCTGCGCACGTTTTCGGAGGGGTAGTGGCCGGAGAGGAACTCGGCGACTTCGTTACGGAGGTAGGCCACGAGAGCGCTCCGGCCGACGCCTCGGCCGCCGCGCTGCTGGTCGCGGCGGGAGAAGAACGCCGCCATCTCTTGGACGTTTTCCACGTCCTGGGCGGTGACCGTGTGCATCGACAGCGGCTTGCGGCTGCGTGCGCGTTCGGCCGCCTCCTCCCAGCACGATTCATTCGGCAGCGCCAGGCCGGCAACCGAGTACGCCGAGTTGACCAGCACGCGCCGGCGATCCATGTCCATGTCCGTACCCCCGAGCGTCACCAGCGTCGTCAAGGTGTCGACGCTCCACTCGGGCGGCTCCAGCTCGGTCCCGGACTCGGGTGCCAGGCCGATGTCGGCGAGTGTGACGACGCGGCCAAGACCACGCGAGAGCGTCTCGCACAAAATACCGGGTGCCCGGCCGCTGGGCTTGGTGCCACCAATCCAGCGGGCGATGGACGACTGGTTCGTTGCGTCCAGTTCGTGGGCACCGTTCTCCGCCGCCACGGCTCGGAATCTGGCAACCAGACGTGCTTGTGGCAGGCCCACCTCCTTGACCACAGCTTCCAGCCTGACGTTGCGCGTGCGCCCCATGGTGCACCCCTGTCCCCGAAACGATCTTGCATCACGTGCATTGGACCCCCGTCCCCGACGGGATACCAACTGGCCCACAGACGCGGTTCTCTCGTGAAGACGATATTCCTCCAACGCCCCTGCGTTTTTAGGGAATCGGCCACCTCATGCATACGCGCTCGGGCTGTGACCAAAAACAGCCCTTCACAATCCGGCCAGAAGGAACCGAACGTGCACTACCTGAAGCGGAGAAGAGCCAGCGGCTGTCGGCCGCATGCCGTCGTCGAGCACGACGGCGCGGTCCGAGGAGCGTGCGCAGTGACCAGAACCCCGATCGACGCGCTTGCTATCGCAGGGGACTTGACGAAGCCATCGGACGGCGAGGCGCCGCGCTGCTTCCAAACCGCGGACGCCCTCCGCGCCGACCTGGCTTCCATCCCCCCGACGCGCCGCAGGCTGCGCGCCTTCCTGTGCCGGTCGGGCCTGGGGGAGATCGCAGACATGGCCGCCCTGCTCTCCACGGAGCTCCTGGCCAACGCCGTGACGCATGGCTGCAGCGAGTTCCCCCCGAAGACCGAGGTCACCATGACAGCGACGTACGACGGCCAGCGACTACGCCTGGCGGTACACGATCCGTCCGACAGCCAACCGTGCCTGCGCGCGGCTTCCGAGGACCAGGAACACGGGCGCGGCCTGATGCTCGTGGCTTCTCTCGCCGACCGGTGGGGAGTCACTGCGAAGGCCAAAGGCACTGGAAAATCGGTCTGGTTGGAACTCGAGTGCTCCTCCTCCCAGAGCGAGGAGGGCCTGTGAATATCCCCAGCCCGGCAGTCGTCACATCTCTCTCCGGCCGTTCGGAGCATGCCCTCATCCGTTCGATCGCCGTGCCGGCTCCCCCTTAGCCGGGCGACGACAGGGTCTCCGTTCTGGTGCCGCGCCGTCCCCGTCCCGCTGCGGCCCGGCACCAGAACGGGTTCGTCCCCCAGCCCACGACGTCACGACAGCGGCGTGGGGGCACGCCCGATGAAGAGCCTGCAGATCACCACGTTGTTCCCTGCCCTGATCGCCGTGGCTCCTTGCCGTGAAATGCCGCGCCGGCCCATTCGACCGACGGAATTCCCGTCCTGACCGGAGAGCTGATGCTTCCCCTGCTGACCACTCGCTTTCCCTGGCGGATTCAACCCGGCGAGACTCCCCTCCCGCCCATACTCCCAAGCGACTTCGATGTCGTCCGCGTCAGCATGGGCCTCGGCATGGCTTCGATCGACGCGATGCTCGACGCAAGCCGCGAGGTCGGGCCGCTGCTGTGCTGCATCACCCACCGCGTGCTGGTCATCCCGATCGGGTCCGGCACCGCTGACCGGTGGCAGGCACCGCATTCCGCTTGCAGTAGCGGCCCGGCCTTCCAATGCCTCACCAGCGGGTACCAGCCGCTGTGCCGAGCCCGGTTCTGGCTCAGCGTGCCTGAGCCGACGGCGGCCGCGGTCACGGAGCGGGCATGCCTTCACGAGTCGCTCAGTCAGACGCGAGCCCGGATGCGGCAGGTCTGCGGCACGCGTGGGCTCGAGGTCTGCCATGCCTGACTACATCGCGCTCGCCCAGGTCGCCATCACCACCAGCTGCCGTCGGCGAACCCGCGCCGCGTACACCTCGAACCCGGGAGTTCCGCAGTGAAGCCGCCGACGCAGCGCACCGTCCCATTCGTGCGCCCGACCGACTCAGCACCGACGCAACAGCCTTCGGGAATCGGGGCCGAACATGGTGACGGCGCACAAACAATTGTGCCCAGTGTCCCGGTCCCCGTACCGGACGATGCGCCGTTCAAGCTGAGCGCCGTCTTGACCTGGCCGCTCTCCGGGGAGACCGCGCGGAATCTGGTACTCGGCCGGCTCCGCAAGATCGGCTGCGTCGGTGACGAACACGCGGCAGGCTGCGTGGCGGACGTCCTCGCGACCAACGCCGCAGCACACGCGGCACCCCTGGACTGCGACGGAACCCCGCTGAGGCTGGTCATTCTCCCCGACAGCCAGCTCCTCATTGAAGTCGACGACGGCACCCCGGACTTCGCTGGCTTCGACAAGGACATGGAGGGCGCTCCCGTCGGGCGCGGCCTGGGGTGGGTCAGTCACTACCGAGGCCGGATGACCCACTACCCCCTGCTGGACGAGCAGGGCAAAACGGTGGGCAAGACCGTGCAGGTGCTGCTCCCCGTGACGCGGGGGGATGCCGCGTGAACTCCACGTCGGTTTCGCACCGCCGCGGCCGTCGGCGCCGCACGCAAGCGGAGCGCTACGTCCTCGAACAGGTGCGGGCAGCCATAGCGATGCCCCTGGTCTTTCTGGCCGCCCTGCTGGGCGTTGCCGTAGTTACCTGGCAGGTGGTGGACCTGTCGGTGGTTCCTCTCCTGCTCGGTCTGGCGTTCGGCATAGGTGCGGCCGCAGTCCTCGGAGCCCTCCGCGCCCAGTCGGCTGCCGCCGCACTGCAGCGGGCACGGGAAGGGGAACTCACCGCCATACAGCAAGCACAGGCGGCGGGACTGCAAAGGATCACGGACGCAGGGAATGCCGTCGAGAAGGCCCTGCTGTGGACGGCCGACGAGCTGTGCCGAGGCGGAAGGCCGCGGGTTCCCGACAGTCTCCCGCCGATCGTGGGCGAAGGGTCGGTGGCGGAACTCGAAGGACTGCTGGCAGAGGTACAAGTCCAGGCCGTACAGGCTCTGCTCCGCGTGCACGACGAATCGCAGCTGGCTGTTCTCGTGGGGCTTCTCCACCATCTGTCGCGGCGTGAACACGCTTTCATCAAGCGGGCCTTGGAGGCGCTCGACGAGCTCGAGGCCCTGACCGATGACCCGGAGTTGCTGGCCAAGGCCTACGAGATCGACCACCTGGTGACGCGGATGCGCCGCTTGGTGGAGAGCAAGGCGGTGCTGGGCGGCGACTCACTGCGCAGCGAACGCCGCCCGGTGCCCGTCGTGACGGTACTGCGCGGCGCCGTCTCAGAGGTGGAGCACTACTCGCGGGTCGCCGTGGCGGCGAGCACGGTCGGAGCCGAGCTTGCTCTCCCCGGACACGTGGGGCCCGACCTGTCCCACCTGGTGGCTGAGCTGATCGAGAACTCCTGCACATTCTCCGACCCGAACACAAAGGTGCACGTCCGGGCGCAGCCGGTGCCGACCGGCCTGGCAATCGAGATCGAAGACCGCGCGATGCCGATGGGCTGGCAGGATCGGGAGAAGCTGAACCAGCTCCTGGCGGCGCCGGAAAAGGTCGACGTCAGCACCCAGCTGCGCGAGGCGAAGATCGGCCTCCTCGTGGCCGCGAAGATCGCCCACCGGCACGGTATGTCGATCAAGCTGTCCGAAAACGCGACGGGCGGCACCACCGCCCTCGTGGTCGTACCGGCCAAGCACCTCGTTCCGGTCGAGGCTGAAGAGGTCCGCCCCGCCCGCAGCGCAGCGACAGCCCCGGCTCCCGGCCGGCCGTCGCCCGCCGCTCCGCCCTCTTCTCCGACATCTTCGGAGGCGGGAGAGCGAACACAGCCCGCAGCCGTCGAGACACGCCAGGCACCCGCCCCGGCCACTCCCGGGCATCCCGTAGTTCCACCGTCGCTGCCGCAACGCGTACCCGGACAACTGCGCATCACCGACCCCGCTCACCGGCCGGGGCCGCCCACGAGAGCAGCCCGAGCGAACCTCGCCGCCGCGTTCTTTGACGGCCAGAAGGCTGCGCAACCCCAGGAAGGCGCCCCAGCCGAAGCGCCGCCGCAGCCATCCGGTACGGGCGAACCCCCGGCCGCCCACCCGTAACCCCCACCCCCGCGGCCTGCCCTCGTAGGGAAGGCCACTCATTCCGCATGGAGCGAATTCACCGTGACCACTCCAGACCTGAGCCCCCACAACGGCGACGACAGTGCGGCAGCTCCTCCGGTCGACACGAACGACCACCAGAAGAAGATGGCCTGGCTGTTGAAGCAGTTCGTTTCCCAGATCCCGGGTGTGACGCACGCCCTGCTGGTATCGCGAGACGGCATCAAGCTGCTGGACAGCGACATCCACCCGGACTGGGCGGACCCGTGGGCCGCCGCCTTCTGCGGCTTGGCCTCGCTGGCACAGAACATCAAGGGGCCGCGCGGCGAAAAACTGCCGCCGTCGCAGATGATCATCGACCGAGCGGACTGCTTCTTCTTCCTGCAGTTCGCGGGCACGAGCGCGGTCTTCAAGAACCATCCCGGCAGCGTCGGTGGCACGCTCGAGACCGTGCTCGGCGTGATCACCGAGCCGGACGCCGAAGTCAGCACCGTGGGATACGAGATGCAGAACCTCGTGAACAAGTTCGCGCCGTTCATGGTCACCCCGGTCCGCCAGGACGTCTGATGAGCCCGGACAGGCGGCACACCGCGTTAGCAGCCAGGACCGACACGGACACTTCCTCGTTCGTGCGGAACTACACGCTGACCGGAGGGCGCACCCGTCCCCGCTACCCGCTGAGCCTGGAGACGGAGCTGGAGCCCGGCTCCGGCAGACCAGGCCCGGGACTGCCTGAGGAGTGCCGGCAGATCCTGGCCTTGTGCCAGCAACGGCGGCGCTCGGTCACCGAGCTGGCCGGCACCATCCGCCGGCCCGTGGCCACCGTGAGGGTCCTGCTCTCGGACCTGCTGGACACAGGTGCCCTGGTAGTGCCCGTGACGACTGGCTACACCGAGCCAGCTGATAAGTCCCCGCTCGGGCCGCGCCCGACCCGACAGTTGCTGGAGGCACTGAGTGTTGGCCTCGCCAAGTTGTCCGATCAAACCCCCTACCCCAAGGCCGGCTGAGCCGGTGGTGCCCTCTGATGCGGACGACCGGCTGAACGACGTCGGCGGGCCTGTCTCCCTGAAGATCCTGGTCGCGGGAGGGTTCGGGGTCGGCAAAACCACGTGCATCGGCGCCGTCAGCGAGATCGAGCCGCTGAACACCGAGGAGTACCTGACCCAAGCGAGCGCCCGCACCGACAACCGGGCGGGCGTGGAAGCGAAAGACACGACCACGGTCGCCTTCGACTTCGGCCGCAAAAGATTCGAGCCGCCGGACGTGCCCCTACCGCTGGAACTGTTCCTGTTCGGCACCCCAGGCCAGGACCGGTTCGTGGACCTCTGGCACGACCTGTCGCGCGGGGCGGTCGGCGCCGTCGTCCTGGCCGACACCCGCCGTTTGGACAGCAGCTTCGCCGCAGTCGAGTTCTTCGAGCAGATCGGCCTGCCGTTCATCGTCGCCGTCAACGAATTCGAGGGCGCCTACCGCTACCCCGAAGACGACGTCCGCCAGGCCCTCGGAGTGGCGGCCGGCATTCCCTTGGTGGCCTGCGACGCGCGGGTGACCTCCTCTGTCGCCAAGGCCTTGCTCACCCTTGTCCGGCACGCCCTCACCAGTGCCCCGACCGGCCCCGCCCACCCCACCGACACCGCTCTACAGGACGCCTGATGACGCAGAACTCCCACATCCACGTGCCTCCCTTCACCGGCCCCAACGCCCGCCTCCCCACTCGGAGCGAGCGCGGCCTGATCGTCCCGCCTCCCGGCGCGATACGCACGGGCAGCGAAGTCCAGGCTGAGGAGGAGGCCCGCCAGGCCCTGATCCGGCGCCTGGGCATTCCCACTCACGCGCATGCGTTCTACGACCACTTCGCCAGCCAGATGGCGGAGGCCTCTGGCTTCCTCTACGGGATGGTCAACCTCTTCCTGGAGGAGCAGACCTTCATCGGGTTGCACAACCCGGCGGAGGACAGCGGCCACCCGATCATCGGCCGCACCATGAGCCGGCGCGACGGCTGGTGCCCCGATGTGGTCCGGCGCAAGAAGGCGCTGCCGCTCCACGACGTCCGCGCGTCCCCCCGCTTCTACGGCAATCCCGTCGTCGATGCCGTCGGCATTCACGCGTACTTCGGCGCCCCCTTGATCCACGAGGAGACCGGAATCGTGCTGGGCACGGTGTGCATCATCGACCCGGAGCCGCGGCTCCTCACCGATGCCCGCCGCCACAGGGACATCGTCAAGGGCACCGGCAATGCGGTCATGAAAGAGATCACCGCCGCCGCGCCACCGTCCTGATCCTCCGCCGCCTTCACCCGGGCTACCCATACGCGGATCCGGCCGCACCCAACTTGCGACCACCCAAGGGAGAAGGACCGACCATGCCGACCACGCTCATCCCGAATCTCACCCCCGAGCAGGATCTGCTGTGGCAGGAAGCCGACGCCTTCGCCGCAGAGGAGATCGCCCCCCGCGTGGCGGGCATGGAGGAAACGCCTCGCCACGTCGAGCGCGACATCCCGCAACTTCTCGCTGCCCGCGGCTGGTTCGGGGTGACGATCCCGGAGGCCTTCGGTGGCCTGGCCGCCGGCCACGTCGCCAAGACGATCCTGATCCACCGCATGTCGAAGGTGTCCGGGGCCGTAGGCGCGATCCTGCAGGCTGACCTGATACCCGTAGCGGCCCTGGTGAACTGGGCCAACGACGAGCAAGAGGCGTACTGGCTGCCGCAGGCCGCCCAGGGCTCGGCGCTGCTGTCGATCGCAGTGACCGAGCCGGAGACGGGCGGCCACATCGGCGGCATGGAGACTGTCGCCGAACGCGACGGCGACGACTGGGTAATCACCGGCGGCAAGGTGCACATCGGCAACAGCCACCTCGCCAACCTGCACGTCGTCATCGCCCGCACCGCGCCTGAGGGCACCCGTCCCTCGCAATCTCTGACGGCGTTCCTCGTCGAGCGCGACCGCAACGGCCTGACCGTCCAGCCCCACCGGCCCGGTCTCGGCCTGCACGGCTTCTCCCGCGGCCGTCTCGACTTCGACCACGTACGTGTGCCCGATGCCAACCGGCTCGGCGAAGTCGGGAAGGGCATGGACGTAGCCAAGTCCAGCAGCATCCGGTGCGGGCTGCCCAACCTGACCGCGGTCAGTCTCGGCATCCACGAGGCAATGGTGGAGCTCACCACCCGCTACCTGAAGGAACGCCGACGCTACGAGGGCACCCTTCTCGACCTGCCGGTCCTACAGGACCGCATCGGAGACATGGAGGCCAGGTTCCAAGCCGCCCATTACCTCGCCTACCAGGCGGTCGGCCTCCTCGACCAAGGCCTGTTCCCCGAATCGGCCTTGGTCACCGCGAAGTACATGGGCCACAAAATGGCGGTTTCCTCGGGGCAGGACGCCATGAACCTGCATGGTGCCCGGGCCCTGGACTGGGACTACCCCATGCAACGCCTGTGGCGGGACATCCAGCACACATACGCCCCCGCCGGCACCGGAGAGTTCCAGCGCATCCGCCTCGGCCAGAGCCTCCTGGCGGAGAGCCCTCCCTAGTCGTCCAAGCGTCTGGCGGCATCATCCCGCCCAGCTCGCCCCCACCCCGCCCGACTCCCTCGCGCTGGCAGCGTTCCCTCCTTCCGCTCCAGCGCGCGGGTTCCCCCGCCCTGCCGCCGGGAGCAATTTCTGTTCCCCCCTCCCGGCGGCAGGGTCCCAGAGACACCTACACGAGCATCGCCGAGAGGAAGCCCGCCATGTGCCGGCACGATCCGCCCTGTCCCCCCGCGCACGCACCCGACCGGGACGCGGCTGCGGTAACCGCGCGCCGTGACGCTCAGGGCTGGGCACTCCTGTGCAACGGCATCGTGCGCTTCGACGTTATGTCGATCTCTGGCACCTCTCGGTGCCTGTGAACTGGTGGTTTGTGAGATGGACATGTCTATGTCGAGCGGTGGATCCGGTCGTTCAGCTGGGAACGCTGGCAGCGATCGTCTGGGCAACTTGGGTGGGCGAAAGGTGAGTGGTGTCGATGATTTCGGCTTCTCGCCGCAGCCAGGAAAGGGCCTCCCGGTAGCGGGAGATGTTGTCCAGGCGCCATTGCCGAGCACCGGTTTCGACCGTGTCACTCTCGATGCGTTGGGCCAGCGTGTCCGGATCGGTGTGGAGCACGAAGTGCTGCACCGGAATGCCAGCCTTCGCCAACCCGGCGTGGATCTCTCCCCAGTACTGCTCGACCAGCACCGTTTGAGGGATGACGAGCACTCCGCCGACGAAGTCGAGAACCTGCGAAGCGGTCTCCACGACCAGACCACGCCATGGCAGCCATTCCTGGAAGTCCTTGACGGGAACCGAGTTGAGGACGTGTCGCAGCATGTAGCCGACGCTCTCGGAGTCGAAGATCCTCGCGTCTGGAAGGAGCGCGGCAAGTTCCTTCGAGGTAGTCGTCTTGCCGGCGCCGAAGGTTCCGTTCAGCCAAACAATCATGCCGGTGACCCTATCCGCCGGGACGGAGGCACTGCAGGCGTCCCGAACAGTACCGTCGGCGGGGTATCCCAGCCGGCGCGGCACGAAAGTCAGCGGCGCTCAGCAGCGCCGTTCGATGGCGCGGCGGTCAGGGTGCGGAGACGGCGGATCTCGCCGTGCGCGGTCTCCAGTTTCCGGGTGAGGTCGGAGACCTGGTCGCGAAGTTGCCGGTTGCGTTCGAGCGCGGTCTCCAGCCTGCGTTGCAGGGAGGCGTCGCTGGCAGCGTGCCGAGGAGCACGGTGGGGAGCCGGGGCAGAAGCTCGCCACGTAGCCATGACCACCTCGGCGGCCGAACCGCTGACGGTGCACCTCCGGCCCGCAACCGAGGCCTACGACTACGAGCACTACCGAAACCTGCTCGCCGACCCGTCGGTACTCACGGACAGCTTCGCGGTCTGTGTCTACCGAGCACCGCTCCTTGCCGTCCCCGTCGGAGGCCCCCGCCGTGGCGGCTAGTGTCCGTGACGCAGCCCAAGATCGGCGAGTCCATCCGCCGGCTGCTACTCGGGCGGCCCGGCTTCTGGAACCTGCGGATATACCTGTCGCCCTGGACGGACACCTGCCACGTCCTGCGATGGGGCCACGAACCTCCGTGCGGCGGCCACGACGCTGTCCTCGGCCGCTTCTACGGATATCGGCCCTCAACCATCACGACGTATCCCCGCGAACGTACGGAGGTCGGATGATCCAGCCGGGCCTGACAGCGAGCGCCGCATTGCCGTACCCCACAGGTGATCGCGCTCAGCACGCGAACCTTGAAGCTTAACGAGGAGATAGACGTGCAACGCCTCGACCGCTCTGCCGGTGCGACAACGGAACATCTCCTCCAATCCAAGGAGGACATCGGCAGAGGGCTGTTCATCGCCCCGTACGAAGGCGAATCTCTCTGCGACGTCGCAGTCGTCTTCGACGACGACGGCCACATCGGTTACGCCGACGAGCGCCCGACGGACCGGGACATCGACGGGATTCTTTGGCAGCGGTGGGGCGGTACGCAGACCGGCCCCCTCCAGTGGTCACATCATCGCCCCGACCGTCAGCGCGCGGTGATGGAGCGCCCGCATCGCTGCGGGGGGTGCGCAGGAGAACCGGACCACGACGAGCGCGGGGTGCTGTGGCTCCTGAACGCGAACGAACAGGCCCAGGCAACCCTGACGTTTCCGCGCGACATTCGCACTGCCACGCCAGCCATGTGCCGTCAGTGCGCCGAGCGTGCCCTGCGGGCATGCCGCGTACTTCAGGCCGGCTTCATCGCCCTGCGGGTCCGCGAGACCGAACTCGTCGGCGTACGGGGAATTCTCTACTCCCTTACTTCCCCTCCGCAGGCCGACCGGTTCGTTCGCTTCGACGACGACGCGATCCACCGGGTGGTCGCACGCCAGCTCATGCTGGAGCTGCGTGACGCCGAGCTTGACGAAGACACCCTGTCGCCGCCAGGCCACGGGGGACGTGCGCCTACTGCCGTGCCCGGCCCCGTGTGGGGGTGGCAGTAATGACTGTTCGCCGGATTGCCCTGTTCGACCTGGACAACACTCTCACCGACCACACGACGGCGTTCACCCTGTGGGCCACCGAGTTCTCCGGCAGCACCGGCGTTCCGGTTCCTTGGCTCATGAAGGCTGAGGAGCGGCACGACGGCGCGCGGCATCATAAGCCCGATCCCGAGTTGTTCCGACTGGCGCTCGACGAGCTTCAGGCCCACGCAGGAGCAGGGGCGGCGATGGTCGGCGACTGCCTGGCCACGGATGTCGAGGGCGGGTTGCGGGCGGGGCTGCACACCGTGTGGGTCGCGGGTGAGCGTGCCCGCCTGCCTCCGGACCCCATGCCCACGCGCACCGTTCAGACCGTGGTGGAGGCCGCCGATTGGCTGCGCACCGCTGTTCTGTCCCCGGCGCGTGCGCCTGCGCTGACGGCCTAGATCCCGGATTCCCGGAATGAACCGCAAGAACGTGTGGCGGGTGGCCACCTTCGTGCTCGCCATCGCGGTGCTGATCGTCGCGGCCGAACTACACACACCGCTCTGACCAGTAAGAACAGGCCGCCGCGCCGCCCGCACCACCACGCTCGACCCGCGCGTAAAGGCCGCCCGCCGCTGAGCGGGAGGCGAGCCGCAGACACGACATATCCACCACGGTGGCCCCTTCCGAAGGGGCGGGACCACCCCCACAGGACGGACATCCATGGCTGGGCGTATCGAGGACTACGCACTCACCGGCGATCTGCAGACGGCTGCGCTGGTCGGCCCGGACGGGACGATCGACTGGCTGTGCCTGCCCCGCTTCGACGCCTGCGCCGTCTTCGCCGCGCTCCTCGGCACCGCCGACAACGGCTTTTGGCGGATCGGCCCAGCCGTCGAAGATGGCCAGGCTCCGCTGGCCGCCGACCGGCGCGGCTACCGCGGTGACTCGCTGATCCTGGAGTCGGAGTGGGACACGCCCACCGGCACGCTGCGAGTCACCGACTTCATGCCGCAGCGCGACGGCACCCCGCGCCTGGTCCGGGCCGTCGAGGCCGTCACGGGCAGCGTGCCCGTGGACTCCACCCTGTGCCCGCGGTTTGCCTACGGACGGGTCGTCCCCTTGGTCAGCAGGGTGGACGGCCGAACACGCGCGGTCGCCGGCCCCGACGCGGTATGGCTCGACTCAGACGCCCAGCCCCAAGGCGAACAGCCCTCCACTCATGCGCAGTTCACCCTCAACGCTGGCGAACATCTCGCGTTCACTTTGAGCTGGCAGCCCTCGCACGCCGGCCCGCCCGAGCAGCTCGACACCGCCGAGGCCTTGGAGGCCACCGAGAGGTTTTGGGCGGACTGGGTGTCCCAGTGCACCTACACCGGCCCCTACCGCAGCGCTGTGGTCCGCTCGCTGATCACGCTCAAGGCCCTGACGTACGAACCGACCGGTGGGATCGTCGCCGCGCCGACAACCTCACTGCCGGAGGACCTCGGCGTCGCGGAGGTGGCCTTCGAGATGGAACTCAGTGACCACTGGGCTTCGCACCCCGCGCTCGAGGGAGCGGTCCGATGAGTCTGAACGCCGTTGCCGAGGGCTTAACCCCTAGGGGCGGCGCTCCCGCCACGGATCTCGTCAGCAGCACCGTGGCCCCCAGGGACTTCGTGGTCATGACCGCCGAGCGTGTCGACCGAGCCTGCCATGACGCTCTGAAGTCCCACTACGACCGCCACCCCGACATCGCGGTCGTGCTGGTGGTTGACCTCGTCGGCGCTCACGACATCGTCGCTGTCGCGCCGTACGGCGTGGCAGCAGTGGTGCGGACCGCCGAGCTGTGTGACGACCCGGACCTCCTCCAGCGCGTGAAGGCCCTGGCCACCGAAGGCGGTCACCGTCTCCCGATCGGTATGGGCAGCTGCATTCGGACCGCCGCGGCCGAGCCGACGCGTCAGCAAACGCTCGGGCAGCCCGGTGTCCTCTTGAAGCCCTCGGAGGTCGACGTCCTGGTCCTCGTGGCTGAGGGGCTGACGCGTACGGGCATCGCCCGGCGGCTCGGCCGAACCCCCGAGCAAGTCCGGTCCACGCTCAAGAACATCTTCGGCCGGCTGGGCGTACACCAGCGTGCCGAGGCAGTCGCCTACGCCGCCCGCGCGGGCCTTCTCTGGGCCATGTCCGACCGGGAGGCGCGGTGAGCACTCCGCCCCCTCGACCGGCACACGCCGGAGCGCTCGTTGCCGCCACCTCGGCGTCGGCACCCTCGTTACGCGGCCACCGCAGCTTCCAGGCGTACCGGCTAAGCGAGGCCACAGCCCTGGCCGGCTCGTTGGTCTCCGCCGTCGCCCTCCCCGTGATCGCGGCGATGGAACTCGATGCCACCCCGACCCAGGTCTCCACCCTCGCCTCCGCCGTGATGGCGCCCGGGTTCCTCCTCGCGCTGCCCGCCGACGTCGCGGGCGACCGCTGCTCCAAGAAGCGGCTGATGGTGGGCACCGACCTGGCAGCAGCCGCGGTGGTCCCCGCCTGCTGGGCCGCCGGAACGCTGTCCATGCCGGTCCTGGACGGCGCGGCGTTCCTGCTGGGGGCGCTGACGGAGCTGCACCAGGCCGCGGCGATCGCCATCGTGCCCGAGCTGATGGAACCCGAACTCGTGCCCGATGCCAACGCACGGGCGATGGCCGCCTTCGCCGTCGCCGGATCCGCCGGGACCTACGTCGGAACCGCCGCGGTCAGTCTGCTCGGTGCCGCCCGCTGCCTGCTCCTGGACTCCGCTTTCTACCTGATCGGCGCCTGGTGCGCCTCGCGCATCTCCACCGTCCACGCTGCCCAGCATCCGGCCGGACCAAGCACCGGGATGATCACGTCGATCCATGAGGGCATGGCGCACGTGCTGCGAGATCCGCTCCAGCGGCCCCTGGTTCTGACGATGGCCTACCACGCTTTCGCCGAGGGGATCGCAACGACGTATTTCGCGTACTACCTGCTGACCGAGCTCGACTACGGTGACACCGGTCTCGGACTGGTGCTGGGCGGGGTAGGGGTCGGCAGTCCCGTGGGCGTCCTGGTCGCCGGCCGGCTGGTGCGCCGGGTAGGACCCGGAGCAGTCCTGCTCGTGGGTTTCGCCGCGTACCCCATATGCGGGGCGCCGCTCCTTCTCGCCCGTCCGGGGCACGGGTGGTTGGTTGCTCTGGTGGCCGCCAGTGCCGTCAAGGCGGTGGCGGTCACAGCGGCGGCTTCAACGCAGAGGTCCCTTTCCCAGCAACTGTGCCCACCTCACCTTCAGTCCCGTGTCCAGCAGACAAGCGCGTGGCTGGTCGCCGGGGCCCGGCTCCTGGCAACCCTGGCGGCCGGCACCGTCGCTGCCGTGGTCGGTGTGTGGGGCGCGCTGCTGACCGGCATAACGCTTCTCCTCAGCCCCGTAGCGCTGCTGTGGTTCTCGCCCGTCCGCCGGCTGAAGGTCATGCCCGGCACCACTACAGCGCCGCCCGAGCAGACCAGTCGACCGCTGGCAGAAAGCGGAGACCGTGTCCACTGATCGCGCTCGATACGAAGCCGCCTCTTCCCTCGTGCGGCAAAGGCAGAGCACTCACCAAGCCTCCTCCATGTCCTGTATCCCTGCCGTGAAGGAACCTCCCGTGAAGGTCTCGATCCCACCGACCCGCATCACCCCGGCCCGCCAGCAACAGGCCTCCGTTTCGCGACAGCGTCCGCGCGCTGAACAGCGTGGGGAGGTGTCGGCGGCGCTGGCCCTGCGCGATCTGCCCTTACGCATATCGGTGGCGGTAGCGGGCCTGCTCCTCGCCGTTCGGGTTCCCCTTCCGGGGTTCGTCCCGACCGGGCCGTACGCCACCTTCCACACCACATCTGCGCGGTTCCAACCGGTGTGGTCGGGTCATGAGTTCACGGCTGCTGGGGGCCTGGCATGACCAGTGTGCCGACGGCTTTGCACCGTGACGCCGCGGCGTCTCGCCTGGGCTTGCTGCGACGCGCGCAGCTGGAGACGGTCCTGCGGGGTGTAGCGGGCGAGAAGCGGATCGCTCTCTATGTTCTGGTCGGCTCCCGGCAGGATCCCGCTCCCCGTCTCGCCGCCGCGCAGGCCCTGGCGACCCGGCGGGGCTGGACGGTCGCCGATCGCACCTTCGACGTCACGGGACCGACCGCCCCGGCCACACGACCCCAGCTCGCCCGGCTGCTCGCCGCGGCCCGGCGCTGGGAGATCCACGGCATCCTCGCCGCCTCCCGGGTGGATATCAGCGACGACGACAAGGAGTACGAGGCGATGCTCGAGCAGATCCGAACCCTGGGCGCCGGACTCGCCCTCGCGCGCGAGGAGAACGTCCTGTGACCTCACCGAGAACGCACGCGGCCGCCGTGCCGACACGGAGCCCGGAGTCGGACCCTCCCCCCGGACGCCTCGATCCGTCCTTCATCGAGACAGGCAGGAAGCTCACCGGCTCCGCGCGGGAGGAGTTCGCGAAGAAGGTCGTAGCCGCCTACCGCACCCCGGGCCGCACGGTCACCATCCGTGATAGCTGCGAGGCGACGAACCGGTCCTACGGAGCCATCCACTCTCTCCTGAGCGAAGCCGGGACCACCAAGCGCGGGTGCCGCACCGCCGGCACGGAAGAGCAGGTGAACTCGTGAACGAGCCCCACCCGCCCGAACCGCGCTACCCAGCGCTCGCGGAGGACCTGCTGGGCCGCGCGCAGCGCGCCAAGGAGCACTGGCGCACGTCCGGCGCCGAACGCCTCGGCATAACACCGGACGCGCTCGCGGCCCTCGCCCAGACCCAGCACGACAACACCGCCGGCCTGAAGCGGATCGTCGAACGGCTCGGGCAGTGGCCGGACCGCAGCACCGTAGGACCAGAGGCGTGCCAGGCCGCCGTGGACATTGCGGTGCACAGCGACCACAACCCGGCGGTCCAGCGGACGCTGCTGAGTCTGCTCCAGAAAGCCGTGAAAGCCGGCGACGCCACCAGCGCCCAGCTCGCCCACCTGCACGACCGCTGCCTCGTCAACGCCGGGCAGCTCCAGGTGTACGGAACCCAGCACTGGTACCGCCCCGGCGGCCTCCTGGAACCGCACCCGATCACCGATCCCGCCCAGCTCGACACCCGCCGGGCCGGCGCGGGCCTGCCGCCGTACGTCGAGCAGGCCCGCCGTCTGCGCGAGCGGCACGGCCCGATCGCCTCCTTATCCGCTCCTGCCGCAGTCGAGCTCGCCCCCGAGCCTGAAAGGCGGGCGGCATGACCACCTTCCGCTCGTACCGGCCCTGCAACCCGCCATCCGTTCAAGGAGATGACCGCTTGTCCCGCGTAGGGCCCGCCCTCGACACCGACGTGATCCGCATCGCGTGCTGGAACGGGGAGCGCAACGGCCTGCCCGGCCACACCGGCGGCGACGGCCGTCGCCGGCACCTGCCGTAGTAGAACTACCCCGAGAGGACTCCCGTGTCACCCCTGCCGTCCCCGCGTATCTGCGGTGTACGCATCGTTGTCAGCACGGACTTACGCGCCCACGCACTTGCCGCCCGGCCTGAGATTCCCGGGATGCCACGCGGCTCCGTCATGTGCGAGTTGACGGAGCACGGCCCAGAGCAGCACGCGGGCCGCATCCGCCCGCTCGCGCGCCCCGAGGGCGGGGCGGTGTGGGCCACCTGGACCACCCCGGACGAAGTCGTCTGCCTCGCCCTGTACGACTGCGCCAAGCACAGCAAGGACCAGGAGCGGCCCTGTTCCCTGTTCGGCGCGCATCTGGGCCCCTGCTCGCTTGCCCGCGATGACGCCTTGGTGGAGGACCCTGCGCGGGCCGCGCGCATCGACGCCGCACTGGGCGTCCTGACCGAGGCCGACCAGCACGACATGCCAGCCGTCCGATCCGCTGCCCACGATGCCGCCCTCCTCACCTGGGACGAACTTCGTGCCCGCCGCATCTGGACCAAGCTGCCGGCCTGCGACCGGGCCGCGATGTACCGGCTCCTCGCCCGCGCCGACTCCCTTCGCTCGACACGCGCATCCGTCGCCAGCACCGCGAGCAAACTCGCGGCCGACGTCGCACAGATGACACAGCTTTGGGAGCCGTACTCACCGCAGCGACTACCCGACGGGGACACCGCCGCAGCCCTCCTCGACACTCTCGATCGCCTTCCCCCGGAATGGCGCACTTTGGCGTTGGGCGGCCAGCGTGAAAGGCGCTACCAGGCCCGGATGCCGCTCGACGAAGCCGTGGCCTGGGCCGACCGCCACAGCTCCGAGGGACTGGCCCCGCCGCCCCCCGAAGACGACTGGACGGCCGAGTGGGACCGAAAAGAGGACAAAAGGCAGGGAGCGACCACCAGCGAACGGCTCGCAAAACTACCGACCGGCTGGCAGGTCGACGCGGTGCGCCGCATAGCGCTCGGCGCTGACGCGCTCGGCACCATCGGCCACACGGCCATCAGCATCAACGTGATCCGCCTCTATGGCGTCGACCGCGCCCTTCCTGACACCGGACGTCTGACGTCCACCTGACCGTTCGTTCCCAGAACACCTGAGGAGAAGGGCAACACGGATGATCGTGTGGATCAGCGGTGCGCACGGCGTTGGGAAGACGACGCTCGCCACCGCTCTTGCCAGCGAGCTTTTTGGGGCGGTGGTTGCCGATCTCGAGTCCATCGGGCGCGCTGTCCAAAATACGCTCCGAGGCCATCCCTTCGCACAGCAGGACTACCAGAGCTGCCCTCCGTGGGACGCGACCGCAGTGGCCTTTCTCTCTGGCCTGCACGCCTACATCGACGGCCCGGTCATCGTCCCGATGACCGTCATCGACCAAGACCTGCTGGCCACACTGCTGACGGCCCTGAGCGAGTCGGCGGACGTACACCACCTCGTGCTGCACGCCGACCCCACGGTGCTCAAAGAGCGCATCATCTCCGCCCGCGTGCCCGGCGAAGGCTCGATCGATGCCGCCGAGCCCTGTGCGGACCGACTGCGCCACCTGGACAGTGGCTGCTGCGCAGCCGTGGGCGGGCTCCACGCCGACGGTCACGTCATCGACACGAGCATGCTCACCCAGAAACAGGTCCTCACCTCTGCGCTCGCTCACCTCTCCGTCAGAGAAGCCACGACCCGCGCGGCGTGTGAGGACGGGCAGGTACCGCGATGACTGGGACCAGACGAGGCGGCCATGCTGACTTCGGTGAGGTGGAAGCGTCCGTCGTCGTAGCGGAGCGCCGCCTCGTCCTCCACGACCAGCAGGCCGGTGCCGGACGGCGGGTCGCTCTGCTCGGCCGCCTGCGGGGAGGCGTCGGTGCGCTGCCATGCCCGCCACAGTGCTCCGCCGGCGTCGAGTTGGGTGTCCGCCCGGCGGGCGAACTCGGAGCTGCCGTGTTCCCGGCCGGCCTCAAGGTGGCTCACGTACGAGGGGTCGATGTTCAGGCGCTGGGCGAGACCTGTCTTCGACAGACCCCGCACGCTGCGCCAGTGCGTGAGTTCCGCAGCGAACGTCGCCCGTTCCTCCCTCTCCAAGGTGGCTTTTCTCTCCGGGAGTTGCTGACGACCGTGAGTGAGCGCTCCTCATGGTCGCCTCATCCTGCCCGGTTGAAGCCCAATGGTGCTTTGCAGCGGCGCCGGCGAACCTCCAGGACGGCGTGCGCCTCGTCCTCCAATCGTTGCCACGGCGTCCTCATCCGAAGTTCACGTTCCGTGTCACCACGAAGGATGCCCGTGAAGGTGATCACCCGCTCGGTTCTGCAAACCAACAGGAGGCCCAGTGCCGCCGAGGGACAGAGGCCCACATGAGTCCGAACAGTACCTACTGGATGAACTACGCCATTAGCGTCGCACAAAGGGCGTCGCAATCAGGCCGGCGGGTCGGCGTTGCGCTCGTTTCCGAACACAACGAGTTGATTTACTCCGCCTTCGAGGGCGAAGCACGCGGCGCATCCTGGTATCGCACTCTGCGGAGCAAGATACAAGAACTCGGAACACCCAGCGCACACAGCGCATATCTGACGATCAACACCCTGTCAGCGGACTGCTCGTTTGAGCTCGGCGAGCTCTTGAAGGAAGTGCGCATCGGCAGGGTCTATGTCGGTCTGCCAGACCCCGCGCTGACGAGTTACCTCGACGACGATCCCGTCACTGCACGAGGTCTCACACACCGCTTCCCCGACGATCTGAAGCGCGAGATCCTCGAGCAGAACCGAGACTTATACGCAGCGAGCGAGCAAAATATCGAGTGCAACCCCCACTACTCCACACATCGCATCAGTGAAGCCGTCTCCTCCAGGCTGAAGTCGAAGGGTTTCGCACTTTCCAGGAGTGATGTCAATGCGAACAGGGGGAGGATCGCGCTCGCTTCTCTGATCTGCCAGAGGTATGGGATCGAGTACAACGAGGCTGATCGCGCCGTAAACGACGCACTGTCCGAAGCCTTTGACGCGAAATACGGCACCTATGACTACGCGTACGACGCTCGTGCCGCCAACTTGAGGTGGACCGACGACTTCATGTCGGTTTACGGGAGGTCGTCCACAAGGCCTCTGTCTACCGTCAACATCCTCAACGTCGGCGTCGGAGGCGGCTACGAAGCAGCAGCTCTGTTTTCGGATTGCCCGCAGATCACCTTCGTTGACATCGCGGAACGTGGCCTTGCAAATATAAGCGAACGTATTCCCTCATCGAGAACCGTCGTCTCCAGCGCCGAAGACCTGTCTGCCCTACCGGAAGACAGTTACGATCTGTATGTCTCCTTGAGAACGTACAACTCGTCGTTCTTCGATACGTCTGCAGCGGCCTTAGAGGCGCACAGAGTACTGAAACCTGGCGCGGTGATCATCGTCTCCGTGGCCAACGGATTTCTGTATACTCAGCGGGGCTGCGTCGTCCCAGGACTGATCATCCCCGGTACTGACTTCGTCGACCTCTATCGCGGGATGGACACAGTCAATCTGATTGGCGCGGAGCTCGACTGTGCCGGATTCAAAGATATCCGAATGTTCCCAACAAGCACCGAGATCTACCTGTCAGCTGTCACCGCCTGACGTTTCCACCGCCCCTCGAGCCGGCCACGTCCGCGACGTCCCATCAGTTCCGCGGGAAGGCTGAATCGCAGACGGCCCGGTGCGACCGGACTGTTCAGAGTGACCAGCGCGAAGGAAGGACTTCTGCATGAACGGGCCAGTGACGGTTGCCCGTCGGATCCTGCAGTTCAACGAGGAACTTGCGGAAACGACGCTTGACCTGCCTCCCGGATTCACGGTCATCAATCCGTTCAGCGGCCCCCGGAAGGAGCGTGTCCGCGAGGTCACGACTGCGTTCTACAACAAGTACTACGACGACGATAAGCCGCGCCGTCTGGTACTGGGGAGCTCGCCCGCCCGACGCGGCACGGCCGTGACCGGGGTCCCGTTCGAAGATGCCAAGCTCCTCGAAAGCGAAACGGGAGTCGATGTCGACGGCTATGCGGTGAGCCGGCCTTCCGCCGGGTTTCTGCACGACGTCATCAGCCGCTACGGGGGCCGCGGTAAGTTCTATGCCGATTTCGTCATGAGTTTTGTGTGCCCCCTTGGCCTGGTGAGAACGAACGCCAAGGGAAAAGAGGTCAACTGCAACTACTACGAGAACAAGAAGCTGCTGGAGATCCTGCACTCTTTCCTCGTGGACACCTTGGAACGCCAGCTGGCATTCGGAACTGACACCTCGGTGTGTTACTGCATTGGAAGTGGCGAGAACTTCGCGTTCCTCTCGAAGGTGAACGAGGGCCAGCGCTTCTTCCAAAGGATCGCGCCCTTGGAGCATCCGCGTTTCATCACTCAATACAACCGGGATAGAGAGGAAGAATTCGCCGAGAAGTACCTCAGCGCGTTCCGCGGACAAGGCGATTAGTCGCGGCGTCCTCCGGAATGCTTGCCAACCTCCCAGCTAATTCGACGAAGGCCGTAGGCTCCCAACGCCGGAACGAGAAGGAGAATATACATTGGCGACAGAAGGCAGGGTCCTGGTCCATTTCGACTCGGAAGGCGTGAGCGTTTACCGTTCCCGGAGCGGCGAGTTGAAACTACTCAAAAGGGAGCGGCTCGCGTTCGAAGGCAGCCGCGCTCACGAGGTGCTGGCAGACAGAGTCGGCGAGTTCTGCGCCGGACTCACGGAGGTCAACGAGGTCGTCGACAGCACGACAACGCGCCTGTACGCCACCGGGGTCTTTCAGCAGCTCCCGCAGCTGGAAGCGGCCACACTGGTCAACAGCGTCTATGTCGACACCGGTCTCTATTTCAACATAGTCGGGCCTGAGTTGGAGCGGTTCTACCTGGAAACAGGAATGTCCGCGTGCGGATCGGACGACATGATAGAAGGTCTGATCCGGCGGGAATTCCGGAATGCTGTCGTCTGCGGCAGCTTCCAGCAATCTCTGGGGTACATCGAGGACACCATCGCCCGTCTGCGTGAGATCGGCACCGTCGTGCTGAGCCCTCGGTCCACAAGGATCAAGCCGGAGACCGCGGGCACCGACTTCATCCTCTTCGACTACCAGGATCTCCTGAAGAACGAACGCGACACGTGGCGGCACAAATACATGCACATGGACGCGTTCAGGCGGGCCGACGCTGTTGTCTTATGCAACCCCGGCGGTCGCGTCGGAAGCGGCACGATCTTCGAGCTCGGCTTCATGGCCGCGCTTTCCAAGAGAGTCATCTTCACGGAGGAGCCCCGGGGCGTTTCCGTCTTGTTCCCTTGTGAGGTCGGCCTGGGAGCCTGAGCACTTCCGCTGAACGCTGCGGCACTCTATCCCGTTCTTGAATCCCCGACCGGAACCCGGCGGCGTTTCGGTGAACGGAACGGGGCCGGGAGCAGGTCTCCGGCTCATCCTCGCTCTCTCCAACCAGATCTCAATTCTCGGCTACGAAGATACGGAAAGGACCTCCGCCGGTGCGCGATGCAGAACCCGACATAGTGCGCGACAGGCTGCGAGAGATCGTGGCGTCTGTCCTCGAAGTCGAGAAGGACGACATCGAGTCTGGTGCCCTGTTCTACGAGGAACTCGGCATCAGCTCCCTGGAGAAGGTTGCGATCGCGGCCGCGATCGAGCGCGAGTTCGGAGCCCTGTCCGCTGAGGATGCGGCAGCCCTCACCAGCCTGGACGCCGCGGTGTCCGTGCTCAGTGCCCGTGCGACAAGCCTCCGCGGGGTCGACCTGATCGACCGCCTGGTGGCGGGTCACGTCTCCGCCGGCCGGGGTGAAAGGACCAGCTACCTCGACCCCCAGGCAGGGGAGATCACGTACGCCGGCCTCCTGGAGGCGGCACGTGGGTACGCGGGCGCCCTCAGGGCAGCAGGTGTGCCTAAGGGCGCCCGCGGCCTCCTGGTCGCTGACGACTCCGTGGCGACCGTCGTCGCCGTCCTCGGCCTGTGGTGGCACGGCTGCGTCCCCGTGGTGATCAGCCCGATGCTCACGGACGACGAAGTCCGCTACGTCGCCGAGAACTGCGCCGCCGCGGTGGTGCACCTCGACGCAGCCCCCAAGCGGCAACGCGCCTTGGAGGAGCTGTTGGAGACGACCCCCCAGTTCGCCGGCGCTGACGTCCGCGCCGCTCTGGCCACGGCCGCGCCCGGCCCCGCACACCGCCCGCAGGAGGCCGGGCCCCCGACCGCGTGGAGTGCGGGGCGCGAGGCGCTCGTGCAGTACACCTCCGGAAGCACCGGCATGCCCAAGGGAGTCCGGCACTCGGCGGGAGCGATCGCGGCGATGACCGACAGCATCGGCACCGTACTGACGCTGACTCCCGAGGACACCGTGCTGTCCACCGCCCGGATGTCCTTCGGCTACGGCTTCGGCAGTTCCGTCCTGTGCCCGCTGGCGGCCGGCTCCCGCGTTGCGCTCATCAGTGGCACGGTCGACGTCCACTCACTCACCGCCGCGATGCAGCGCCACCAGCCCACCGTGCTGTTCTCCGTCCCACGGCTGTACGCCGCGCTGCTGAACGCCTCCGAGTCGGCGGCGCTCGCCTCCGACTCCGTGCGGCTGTGCGTGGCGGCGGGCGAGAATCTGCCGGCTCCGCTCGCTGAGCGGATCCGCACCGCCTTCCAGGCCGAGCTGCTCAACGGTCTCGGCGCCACCGAGGTGCTCTACATAGTCGTCGGCACGACGCCGGGGAAGGAACATCCGGGCACCTTCGGGGTCCCGGTGCCCGGGATCACCGCGACCGTCCGCGCGGTGGACGGCACGCCCGTCGCCGACGGGGAGGAGGGCCGGCTGCACATCGCCGGCCCGACCGTCGCCCTCGGCTACATCGGCCGCCCGGAGGCTGCAGCGGTCACCTTCGCCGACGGCGGTGCCTACACCGGCGACGTGGTGCGCCGTGCACCGGACGGCACGTTCACCCATCTCTGCCGCGCCGATGACCTGCTCAACCTGGGCGGCTACAAGGTCTATCCGCGTGAGATCGAGAGCGTCGTCCGCGGCGCTGACGGCGTCCAGGACTGCGTGGTGGTCGGCGGCCGCGACGCTGACGGCCTGGAGCAAGCCGTGGCGTATCTGGTGGCCGGGCCGGGATTCGACACGGCCGTGGTGCGGCGTACGGTGATCGCCGCGATCCGTGGCGGTCTCGCCGTCTACAAGCGGCCCGCCCGTCTGGAGTTCCTCGACAAGCTCCCGACCACCTCGACCGGCAAGCTGGCCGCCTTCGAGCTGAGGAAGGCGGCTGGACAACCGTGACCTGGGACATCACGGGCATGGCCGCCGTCGCCAACATCGGTGCCAGCCCCGAAGAGATATTCGCCGCGCTGTGCGCGGGCCAGGAGAGCCGCACGCCTCTGCGAGCGTTCGCCCCCGACAAGTACCGGGCGGCCTACGCCTACGAGATCGACGACCGGCCCGAAGGCGGTGGCGACATCCCGTGCCGCGCCACCCGCTGGCTCACCACCGTTGTCCGTCAGGCAGTCGCTGACGCGGGCCTGGGCGAGGACCTGTCCCAGGTACCCGTGTTGGTCGGGACCACCATGCGCGAGCAGCGCAGCCTGGAATTGTGGTGGCGTGATGACGCGGACGTCGCCCTTGCGGACCTGCACTTCGGCACCGCCCTGAAGGCGACACTCGGGGCGTCCACCACATACACCTTCGCCAACGCCTGCTCAGCCACTCTCTACGCGCTCGGCATGGCCACCGACATGATCGAGCTCGGAATGGCCGACACGGTCGTCATCGCCGGCACCGACGCCGCCACCGAGAGCGGCTTCGGCACGCTCGACCGGGTGCAGAACGACATCCCCGACGCGCTCCGCCCCTTCGACACCACGCACAAGGGCATGCTGATGGGGGAGGGCGCGGCAGCCGTCGTCGTCCAGCGCGCCGGCACCGGGAACGGGCGCGTGCACGCCCGGGTGCGCGGGGTGTCCATGAACTGCGACGCCCACCACGCCACCGCGCCCGACCCCGACGGCATCACACGCGCGGTCCAGGACGCCTACAGCAGAGCAGGAGTACAGGCGCAGGACATCGACCTGGTGATGCTGCACGGCACCGGAACCCCCCGCAACGACGCGACGGAGTCGAGCGTCCTGAGCCGCATCTTCCACGGCGCCGGATCCGGGCCGCGGATGACCGCCATCAAGGCGATGACCGGCCACACCCTGGGCGGTTCGGGACTCCTCAGCCTCGTGATGGCTGTGCTCGCCATGAAGGCAGGGACGGTACCCCCCGTCCTGGGACTCACCGACCCGATCCCCGAGGCCGCGGGACTGGACCTGGTACAGGGCGCCCCCGCAGCCGGCGGCCTGACCATCGCTCAGATCGACGCGTTCGGCTTCGGAGGGATCAACGCCGTCGCGATCGTGGAGGCCGCCCGCCCGATGAGCGGAACGAGTACCGCACGGATGAGCATCCCGAGCGCCCGGGAGGTCGTCGTCACGGGCATCGGACTGGCGCTCCCCGGTGTCGCGAAGTACGGCGACCTCCTCGGACCGCTGCCCGGCGAGGGCGGCTTCGACCCGGCCACCGGCCTCCGCGGACGCGAGATGCGCCACAAAGACCGGGCGTCCCGGCTCGCTCTGCGGGCTGCCGAGTCGGCCCTCCACGACGCGGGCCTGACCGACGCCACTGCGACGTTCACGGGCGTGGCCGACTCGACCGCCGTCGTGGTCAGCACCAACCTGGGCAACGTGGACAGCGTCTGCGAAGCCGCCGACACCATCGCCAGGGAAGGCGTCACGGGCCTGAGTCCGTTGGGCCTGCCCCAGACCTCGAGCAATGTCGTCGCCGGCTGGGTGGCCATCCGCTTCGGGCTGCGCGGACCCAACCTCACCGTCTGCAACGGCGTCACCAGTGGTCTGGACGCCCTCGCCTGGGCCCGGAACCTCATCGAGGTCGGGCGCGCCGCAGCAGCCGTCGTCGTCGGCGTCGAACCGGCCAACCACGTGGCGACGAGGCTGGTCGGCAAGCAGTCCACCGACGCGGCGGTCGCGATCGTCCTCGAATCAGCGAACGCAGCAGCCTCCCGTGGCGCGCGGCCGCGCGCCACGATCGCCGGGTACGCACGGGCCCGCGATCTCGCCGTGGCGCTGACTTCCGCCGGTGTGACTGAGGAGAAATCCGTCGGACTCTGGCTCGTCGACGAGGCGGGCGCCGGAGCGGGCCAGCTGCTCGCAGCCACGCGCCAGATCGACCTGGAAGCCCAGCTGGGCCCGCTCTCCGGGGCGCTGGGTGTCCTGCAGTGTGCTGCCGCGGCCGCCCATCTGGAGAGGGACGCCACCGGGATAGCGCTCGCCACAGCTGGAGGCCCACGTCACGACGCGGCAGCCGCTCTGCTACTGACCCCTTGACCGACCACTCGACCATCCACGTAGGAGCCAGGGAAACACCAATGACCACTGCGTCCGTGAACATCGAGGAGCTCCGCGCTCTGATAGCCGGAGCACTGGAGATCGAACCCGAGGAGGTCACCGACGAGGCGCACTTCACCGACGAGCTCGAGATCGACTCGCTGCTGATGCTCGAGATCTCAACCCGCGTGGAGAACGCGTTCGGCGTCCCGGAGAACACCGTGGTCATCAGCGGTGCTAAGACCCTCGCCGAGCTGCATGCCTTCATCACCTCGAAGCTCCTCGGCCAGACGTCGGCCCAGCCGGTCATCCGCCCGAGGCCGCTGAGCGACCCAGCGGCGCGCCTCTTCCTGTTCCACCACGCCGGCGGCTCCCACCTGCTCTACCGGGGCTGGGCCGAGCACTTTCCTAAGGACTGGGAGCTCTGCCTCCTAGAGGCCCCGGGCCGAGGCCAGCTGCAGTCTTTGCCGCTGATCGACGACTGCGACCGGCTGGTCGACTACTTCCACACCGCGATCGCGCCCCTGCTCGACCGGCCCTTCGGGTTCTTCGGCCACAGCATGGGCGCACTCATCGCCTACCAGCTCACCCGCCGACTTCACCACGAAGGAGACCCGCTCCCCAAGTGGCTGGGTGTGTCCGCCTACGGCGCCCCGCGAGGCGCGGACGGCGCCGATGGCCTCCCCCATCTGATGTCCGACGAGGAACTGCGTGGCTGGCTGCGGAACGTGGGCGGCAGCACGCCGCAGCTCCTCGACGACGACGCCGTCTGGCACCAGTTCGCCCCGGTGTTCCGTGCCGACTTCAAACTCCTGGACACCTGGGCTCGTCCCCGCGACCACGAACCTCTGCCCGTTCCGCTCTCGGTATTCGGGGGCCGCCGCGACAAACTGATCGACGAGGAACGTCTGCTCGCCTGGCGAGCGTTCACCACGCACTTCCGCGGACTCGAAAGGTACGAGGGCGACCACTTCTACTTGATGAACCACCGGCGGCCTCTCGCTACCGCCATCACGGCCGCGATGCATTCCGCCGCTGCTTGAGCTCGCTCTCACCACCTCGCCATCCGCTAGATGCTCAATTCCAAGGGGTGTCTGCGGAGGGTGTGAGGCTGAGCGCTCAGGCGTCGGGGTCGACTTCGGGGTGCGTGAACCGCACGGGCCGGCCCAGCGACCGGGCGTAGGCGATTTCGGATCGGGTGCTGTCTCCGATGTAGTCGCCGACCACGAGCACCTCATCAGCAAGCAAGATCTTCGACCGGTGCAGCTCGTCGAGTCGAACCTTCAACGCCTCGGCCTCAACAGGATCGGACCACAGTGCGTGCGGCGACTTCAGGTCACAACCCGGCTTGACGACAATCCTTCCGGCCTTGGTCTCCCGCAGATCGGCCTCAGCCATCTCGGCCATGAAACGAGTGGAGCCGCAAATCGCAACAATACGCGGGAAACTCAGCTGTTTCTTCGCTTCAGCGAGCTTCTCCTCGGGGGTGATCACTTGCGGGGATGACACTGGTTCCTCCTGGTGGTACGGCCCGAGGGATGCCTTCGGAGACGAGAACGAAGGGTATCCAAGATCGTCTTGTGGCGAACGGCAGGGACACCCGTGCGCCCGCACTTTATGCGACGAGCATCCCTGCCTGGTGCCGCAGCGCCCGCCGGTCGGCCCCGCGCCCCGCCTGTGCATCGTTCCGATCAGCCGATTCACGCTGCAGGGGGCCGCGGTGTCGACTGGGTCGGCCAGTCCCCTGCCGGCAGCAGGTGGCGGTGCCGGGGCGAGCTCGGGTACTGCGACAACCCGAACGGGGGAGGCGCGATCAGATGACCGCATTGACGGAGCGTTGTCCGTCGGCCATCTTGCGGTCCCTCTGCACCCGGCGCGGCTGGCCGCGGAACGCTGAGCACTTTCGGGCCACGGTCCGTACCCGCGCGTCCTGATCGACCCGACCACCTGGCGCCCGCCCGTCATCTGACCGCTATCACTGTGCGCTTCGACGAGGAGACCATGTCCACCGCATCTCACCAGCCCGCCCCCAAGCCTGCCTCCTCTTCCGCACCCGGCCGCACCGCGGAGGAAGAGCTAATCATGGCGGTCGCCGCCACGCTGGTGCTCGCGTACGGGCTGCACCCGGCAGACATAACGCGTATCCCGGAAGGGACCGCGACGGACAACTACGCCGTCGTGGACCAGGCAGGCCAGCTGCACTTCGCCAAGGTCTACCGGACTCGAGATCGCCTGGATCTGGAGCTGGCGTCGGTCGAACTGTCCGAGTACTGCGCCGACGGAGGTGTCGCGACCGCGCGGGCAACCCGCACGCGCGAGCATGAACTCATCGAGACCCACGGTCGCCTGCCGATGTCCCTGTGGTCGTACGTGCCGCACACCGCGACCGCCGAAGGCGGCCTGACGGGTGCACGGTGGGCAGCGGTCGGCACGGCGATGGGCCAACTCCACAGCCGGCTCGCCACTCACCCTGCCGCCGCACCGACCCTGGAACCTGGTGCCGCCGTGTGCGACGTGGCCGCCTCATGGGACCGCTTCGAGCGCCTGATTCATGCGTACCAGCAGAAACCCAGGCTTGGGGAGTTCGAGACGTGGGCGCTGCAGGCAGCGCGTGAGCGACAAGCCATCCTGGGGGACGTCGAGCGTGCCCTCGCTTTGCTTCCACAGCTGTCCGTCCAGGTCCTGCACGGCGACATGGCCGGCCCCAACGTCCTGTTCAAGGACAACGAGGTAGCCGCGATCGTGGACTTTCGACCGCCCGCACCCGGGTACCTCGCCTGGGAGATCGCGCGTCTTGGCTGCGACCCCAAGAGCGTGTTGGACAACAGTGCGGAGAGCTGGCTCACCGGATACATCGATCTCACCCTGGCCTACCGAGACGCCAACCCGAAGGCGTCCGCGGGCGACCTCGTGTCCTCGCTTCGTGTCGGCTGTGCAGCCATGCTCTGCTCGGCCTTTCCGCTGTCGGTACCAGTGGAACGACCGCACATCGTCGACGCCGCTATGGAGGCCTACGGGCGGGTGCGGCACGAGGCAGCGCTGATGCTGCTGGGCCGGCTCCCTGTGATCGAGGAGGCCCTGCATGACGCTCTTCGCTGAGTTCATGACCTCCATGGCCGACGTAACTCACGCAAGCCGCAACCCCGGACAGCGAACTCGCCTGTCCGGGCCCGCGGTAGCAGCAGGGCACTTAAGGGCCGGCGCGCCGAGCTCGGGATGGAGCCGGGCGGCGGCCGCGGTAGGTCAGGAGAGCGGGCGGCGATCATCTGGTGAGCTGGTCCACCCGGCGCAGGTCGTCGGGGCTAGTGTTGATCGCGGCGATGTTGGCGAGCCACTGCATCCACACCGGCTCGATGCCGGGCGCGGCCTCGAACTCGGCGTCCGTGATGCGTCCCTGGGCGTAGGCGACCGTCCGGTCTGCCAACTCCTGCAGAGCATCAGGAGTGATCCAGCGGACGTTCTTCGTCTCGTGGGCGCTCGGGGTGACGTCGCCGGTGACGGTGGCCCGGTAGACGGTCCATTCATGGCGGTGGCCGGTGCTGCGTGCGCCGGGAAGGCGGCGGCATGGGTTGTCCCGCCAGCCGCCGGTGACGTGGGTGAGGCCGGTAACGGTGAGGCCGAGCTCTTCCTCGACCTCGGCGCGGCCCGCGTCCTCGGAGGTCCCGTGGTCGTCGATATGGCCAGCGGCAGGTGCCGTGCCGGACGGGAAGGTGGCGCGGTCGAACATCAGGTAGCGGCCCTGGTGATCGGTGATGACGATGCCGACCGAGGTGTTGTCGCAGGTCTTCATGGTCGCGTTCCTGGTGGGTGCTGGAGGTCGGGCGGCGGGGCGGTCCTCCCGCTGCCAGGCTAGTCGAGACCGGCCGCTCGAAGGCGGCCACCAAGCACGTACACAGTCAGCTCCACACGGGTCGTGGCGTTCCGGAAGCCCCGCACTCTACAAGTCCGCCCGACCCCCGCACGCACCAACGCGCTCTCTGGCGTACGGCGCTTGGGAACCTCGGCGATTCGGCCAACCGCCCTTGGTGGCAGCGCCGTTGCAGGAGCTGGGTCGGTGCAGTTTCCACGGTTCCTCGAACGCTCTATCCCGGGACTTCAGGACCGACCGAAAAACGTGTGTTCGATATCGGGGGTTGCGTCGTTGAGCCTCGCGAACCAGCCGTGACCGACCGACAGGGGGATTGACTTGACCTCGGGCAGCACAGCAGCACAATCGAGCACGGACGAAGCGGAGGGGACTCCACCGGACAGCGGGAGCACGGCGCAGGAGGAGGAGTTCCAGTACCGGGACGAGTCCCGGCTCCAGGCTGGCGCGCAGATGACGACGACCACGATGGCGCGGCGCCTGCCCGTGCTGGTGCGCCGGTCGTTGCGGATGGCGTGGCAGGTGGACCGGGGCGCGACGGCCGGGCTGCTCGCGTGCCAGATCGGCACCGGTGTGCTGGCCGCGCTGGGTCTGTTCGCCGTGGCCGGGACCCTCACCGCGCTGATCTCCTCCGGCGACATCACCGAGCGGCTGCGGGAGGCGGCTCCGCAGCTGGCCGTCATCGCGGTGGCTGCCGGGCTGCGCGCCCTGCTGGGGGTCACGGTGACCTGGCTGACCGGGCGGCTGAGGCCGGTGCTCGCCCGGGCCGCGGAAGTCAGCATGGTCGAGGCGGCTCTCGGCGCGGAGGCCGCGGCGAACAACAAGCCGGGGTACAACGACCAGTACGACATCGCCGACCGCGGCGCGCAGGTCACTCCCGACCTCGTGGAGGAAGCCCAGGACGTGCTGGCCGCCACGGCGACCCTCGCCGCCGGCGCGACCGTCCTCACCGTGATCCACCCGATTCTTTTGCCTCTGCTTCTCCTGGCGTGCCTGCCGCAGGCCGCCGCGTACGTGCGTGCGGCCCGCGTGGTGTACCTCGCGAGCCTGGAGACGTCGGGGCGCCGGCGGATGCTGCACAAGCTGCGCTGGCACATGTCCTACATGGAGTCCAGCGAGGAGATGCGGGCCTGCCTGGCCGGACCGTTCCTCCTCGGCCGTTACCGGCGCCTGGCCGCCTCCGTCAACGTCTCCGAGCGCGAGGCCGCGAACACCGGGGCCTGGATGGGCCTGGCCGGTGCGGCGGCCGGCGGAGTCGCCTCGGCGGCGGTCTGGGCGACCCTGCTGTGGCTCCTGGTCTCCGGCCGGATGGACCTGGCGGCCGGCGGGGGCGCGGTCTTCGCCCTGCAGACGGCAACCGGCTCCGTACGCGGCATCATCAACGGCGGGGCCCGGCTGGTGCGCACCGGCTGGTACGTGCAGGACTGGCAGAACTTCATCGACAACGCGCACGGGCAGGCGATGGTGGCCTCACGTGGCTCCGAGGTACTGCCGGCGCCGCCGGAACGCTTCGAGGTCCGCGACGTCACCTACCGGTACGACGGTGCGGAGAAGGACAGCCTGGCCGGTGTGTCGCTGAAGGTACGGCGCGGGGAGATCGTGGCGCTGGTCGGGGAGAACGGTTCGGGGAAGACGACGCTGTCCCGGCTGATCTGCGGGCTGCTGCTGCCGGCCTCCGGGGAAGTGGCCTGGGACCACACGACCACCGCGCGGCTGGAGCCGTGGGAGGCGTGGAAGCACGTAGCGGTAGCACCGCAGCGGTTCACCTACCTGCCGCTGACGCTGCGCGACAACGTCACCCTGGGGCAGGGCGACACCAGCGACGCCGCGCTCATGGCGGCCTGCGAGGCGTCCGGAGCCGCGGGCATGCTGCCCGCCCTCCGTTCCGGCCTCGACACCCTCCTGACCAGCGAATGGTTCGGCGGCCACCAGCTGTCCGGCGGGCAGTGGCAACGCGTCATCCTGACCAGGGCATTTCACCGGAAGGCGAGTCTTCTGGTGATGGATGAGCCCACGGCCGCCCTCGACGCCCGGGCAGAGCACCATGTTTTCACCGGCCTTCGGGACCTGGCCAAGGACAGGGCCATCCTTCTGATCACGCACCGGCTCGCCAATGTCGCCGTGGCGGACCGGATCGTCGTCCTCGACCAGGGCCGCTTGGTCCAGGAGGGAACGTACGCGCAGCTCACCCGCGAGCCCGGGCTCTTTCGGACCCTGTGGGAACTGGAGCAGCGCACCGGCGGTGCGCCCGGTCCCACCTGAGCCCCCGCCGCCGTCCTGAGCAGACCCCGACCGTCCGACGGCGGCCGGGAGTCCTCTGACCCGCCGACCTGGCCGGCCGATCCGGCACCCCGACGACCAACGCGACCGACACCCCCCGGGAGGAACCGTGCTCCCCGACCGCACCGAACCTGATGGGCGGTGTGCCCTGCCGCTCCGCCATCCCGCGCCCGGGCGCGAGCTCTGCCGGATGAGCGAGACGAAGCCGCTGCCCGCGGCACTGCAGCGCTGGGCGGAACAACGGGTCGGCCCCGTCGTGTCCGTCCGCGACGCCTCGCACGACTGGGCGCCGTTCCCGGGTGTGGGACCTGGAGGGCGAACGCAGGGTGCACCACTACCTGAAGGTCTCGCCCTCGGGAAGTTCTTCACCCGCGAGAGCCGGGCATATCGCCACATCGTCCTCGCCCTTGGACACACCAGGGCGCCCCACCTCATCGACAGCCGTGCCCAGGACCTGGCCCTGCTGCTCACCGCGGTCCCCGGCGCCCTGGTCCTCTTCCTCGGCGTACGCGGCACCCTCGCCGTCGGAGCGGTCCTCCAGATCGTCCCCGTGGTCCTTCTGCTCGTCTCCCCTGTCCGCGCACTCCGGGACATGCCCGTCCCGCCCGCGCGCACTACCGTGCCGCCTGCCCGTGAAGGAGCCTCATGACGACGACTTCGACCGCCGCGTACTGGGAACCGCTCTGGGCAGGCGGTCCTCGCTACCGGCAGCTCGACGACCCCGAGAACCGGCTGATGGACGATGCTCGCCGCCGCCCACAACGAAGGCCCCGCTCCCGGTCCGGCGTGGTGGTGCGCCGATATCACCACCAGCGACCTCACGGGCTTGCCGGAGCCCGCGTACGCGGTCATCACCTGCCGCCTGGTCTACCGGTGGATGGATGACAAGGCGGCCTTCCTCAACCGGGTCCGCCACCTCCTTGTCCCTTGCGGGACGTTCTGGGTGGTCACCGAGATCGCCGGACGCCGTGAGGACACCGACCCTCTCCAAGGTCTCGGGATCAGCCCCGCCGAGACCGAAACCCTCACCTCCGGCTGGTCTGCCGTCCAGACCGCCGACCTTGACGTGCTCCGCTGCTACGCCCTGCGCCCCTGATCCCCACTCACCCCTTGCCGATGGAGGACTCGGTGGCTACCGAGCAGGACACCGTCGAAATCTGGAACACCTACGGCACCCACCAGCTCACCAGAGGACTTCAGCTGCCCGAACTGGACCGGTGGGACTGGGGAATCCCGGAAACCGGCCCCGGCATCAACGCCCTCGGCGAGGTGGCGGGACTACGCGTCCTCGACCTCGGCAGCGGCCTCGGCCGGCACGCCGCGAACCTGGCAGCCCTGGGCGCCAAGGTCACCGCCGTCGACACCTCACCCGCCCAGCACCAGCGCGCCCTCACCCGCTACCAGGACCACCCCGGCCTGCACCTGGTGTGCGCCGACGCGGTCGCACACCTGCACGCTGCCGACCCGTACGACCTGATCTACTCCGTCGGCTCCGTGCCGTACCTGGACCCCAACCGGCTGCTGTCCGCCCTGGCCAAGGGCCTCAAACCGGGCGGACGCCTGGTCTTCTCCGCGCTGCACACCAACTCGGACAGCGCCGGGCCCTCGAACGAGGTGACCCCCCGCCCCGAGATCCTGCGACTGCCCGGCACAACCCAGGACCACCCCGTGAACATGTGGTCCTCAGCGTGCAGCTGTGGGAAGACCTCCTGGTCCAGCACGGCCTCACCCTGGAATCGGTCACAGCGATCGACTCCCCGACGACGGACAACGCAGTCTCCTACCGGCTGTACACGGCCCGCCGTCAGGCACGCGTGCCGAGCCGTCCCCGCGCCAACGCACCTCCCCCGCCGAACACCGCCCTCGGGGTCGGTGTGATCGTGCACGGCCCTGACGGCGTCCTGCTCGGCCAACACCGGCGCCGTACCTGGGAGCTTCTGCCGGCGGGACCGTCGAACCGGGCGAGACCTTCGCCGAGGCCGCCGTCCGTGAGCTCCGCGAGGAGGCCGGCCTCGTGGCCGAGCCCGACGACGTGCAGGTGCTGGGCACGCTCCTGGACCGGGTGGGCGACGTCGTACGGCTGACGGTGCCCGTCCTGATCACCCGCTGGTCCGGCACCCCCCCATCAACGCGAAGAGGCCATCGGATCCTGGCGGTTCTGGCCTCTTACCGCGCTGCCCCAGCCGCTGTTCGTGCCCAGCGCCCAGTGCCTAACCGCCTGGAACCCCGCCCTCCCGCTCGATCACCCCCGCGCCCACTTCCAGCCGTACGCCTCCCCCGGCCGGTAGCCCGGCACCGACCACCTCCCGCGACCGCGTTCGACAGAAAGGGTCTTACCCGTGCCTCCGTCCTCTTCTGCGTCCCGGCCGTCCCTGCTGGGCGTCTTCGGCCATCCGGACGACGAGTCCCTCCTGGCCGACGGCGTCCTCGCGCAGCACGCCGCCGCGGGCGCCGCGAGCGCCGTGGTCACCGCCACTTGGGCGCCCGACAGCCACCGGGCCGGTGAACTCGCCGACGCCCTGGACATCCTGGGGGCGGGCAGGCCGCGAATGCTGGGATTCACCGACGCCCGTATCCCCGACTCCGCGCCCGGCCGGCCCCGGCTCTGCGACGCCCCGCTGGAGGAGGTGGCGGGGCTGATCGTCGAACACATCCGCGCCGTACGGCCACAGGTCGTCGTCACCCACGACGCCTACGGCCAGCTGACCGGCCACCCGGACCATCTCCGCACCCACCAGGCGACCCTGCTGGCGTTCCACGCCGCGGGCCTGGAACACCTCTACCCGCAGGCCGGGGCTCCCTGGCAGCCCGACGCGCTGTACGCCGCGACGCACCCGGATTCGGGAGTGGGCGAACTGGGTGCGCTGTTGACGCGGGTCGGCAAGAAGGTGCTCCGCGTGCCGGACGAGCACGTCACTGAGACGGTCGACGTGAGCGACTGCATGGACCGGAAGTTGGCCGCGATCTTGGCGCACCGCAGTGAAGCGGCGCGGGAGCGGCCCCTTCCCGGGATTCTCTCCCGGCTTCCCGCAGCGGAGCGGGAGTCGATCATCGCGACGGAGTACTTCACCCTCCTTGGCAGGAGGCCTGCTCCGGGCGGGGCGGTCCTCCAGCAGTCACGGTGAGCTGCTGCCGAGGGGCTTTGTCATGGCCCGGTTGACTCGGTGGTCGCGTCCGGCGACGTAGGAGGGGCAGGGCAGGTAACCGGTGCGGTGGTAGAGAGCCAGGGCGGCGGTGTTGCGCCGTCCGGTCTCCAGCATGATCCGCGTTGTCCCGCGGCTGATGGCGTGCCGTTCGAGGTGTTCGAGGAGGTACCGGCCGACTCCGTGGCCGCGGGCTTCGCCGGAGACGTACATCCGTTTGATCTCTGCGGTGTGGTCGTCGAGGAGACGTACCCCTCCGCACCCGACCGCCTCTTCGCGGACATGGGCGATGAGGAACAGGCCGCGGGGCGGGTCGAAGTCCGCCTCGGGGGTGGTGTCCGGGTCGTCGGCGAAGCTGTACAGGCCGAGTTGCTCGGCGCGCAGGGCCTGGGTCAGGCGGCGGGCGTCCGGATGGTCGTAGGGCGCGGCGGTCACGGAAGGCGTCAGGCGTATCGCGGCTGGGGCGTGGGGGGCGGTGGGCACGGAGGTCATGAACCCGATAGTGCCCTGTCGACGGCGGTGAGCGCACGGGCGCCGTCCGGTGCGCGCATGCGGGCGCCGCCGGAGCGGCGGATCCGGTGCAGGAGGTTGCGGCAGCGGATGGACTGCACGTCGGTGACCCGGTCGGAGAGTTGCCGGAGGGTGGCTGGGTGGCTTCGGGGTCGCGGGCGAGGAGGTGGGCGTGCGCAAGGTGGATGCCGTGCAGGAGGGCGGAGCGGGGGAATCCACTGGTGGGGCCGTGGTCGGTGATGTTGTCGTAGGTGCCGCGGAAGGTGGTGCCGGCAGGGGCGAGGATGATCGCGCCGGGGCGGGTGTGCCAGGAGTGTGTCTTGGCGCCGAGGTAGCCCGTACTGCGGTTCGGGCGCGCAGTTCCTCGCCGTCCATGGTGCCGTCCGCCCGTACGGGAACGGTCACGCGGGTCATGCGCAGGCGACGGGCGATTTTGCGGACGCTGTAGTGGGCCTGGTCGGAGGTGTAGATGGGGGCATGGGGCAGGCGGTCGCAGGCGAGGTGCAGGCCTCGTTCGATGCCTTCGGCTCTGCCGCTGGTCACGTATCCGTACGCGGCGCCGAGGGAGGTCTCGGCGCATTCGGCGAGGAAGGCCACGACGGCGAGTTCGTGCTGCTTGGACGAGACGCCGCTTCCGTCCGGGCTGTCGGGGTCGCCGACGTGGTTGACGGACACGTCAAGCAGTGCGGCCAGGTCGTGGTCGCGGAAGTCCAGCGCGCCTGGATAGCCCAGGACACGGGACTGTTCACGCCTGAGGGTGTCGGCCCAGGCGCGGAGGCTGTGCCGGTCGGTGTTCGGATCCGCCGAGGTCACACCGATGCGCAGCGCGGGATCAACACCCGGGCCTGCGGGAGCTGTTGCCGGATGCGTGGGCTGTCCGTCGCGGTCTTCCTGCGCATCCTCCAAGTTGGCGGGATTGGTGGGGTGGGTGGTCATCGGGTCGCCTCGGGGGCTTCGGCGCGGGTCGCCAGGGCCAGCGCGTACAGGCCGTCGGGGTCTTTCCACAGGCGGTCGAGTTTCAGCCCGGACAGGGCGAGTTCGCGGGTGAGGCCGTCGTCGCGGAACTTCGCGGAGATCTCGGTGCGCAGGTCCTCCCCGGCGGTGAAGGCGACTTCCAGGTCGAGGGCGGCGATCTTCACCCTCTGGCGGGTGCGGGAGCGCAGCCGCATCTCGATCCACTCCTGCCGCGGGTCCCAGACGGCGACGTGGTCGAAGGTGTCCGGGTCGAAGGCGGCGTCCAGTTCGCGGTTGATGACCGTCAGGACGTTCTTGTTGAACGCGGCCGTCACTCCGTCCCGGTCGTCGTAGGCGGCGATGAGGGTGTCCTCGTCCTTGACCAGGTCGACGCCCAGCAGCAGACCGTCCCCGGGAAAGAGGAGGGAGCGCAGGCTCGACAGGAGTCCGGCGCGTTCGACGGGCAACAAGTTGCCGATCGTGCCGCCGAGGAA
Source organism: Streptomyces vulcanius (assembly GCF_042653945.1). Lineage (NCBI taxonomy): Bacteria > Bacillati > Actinomycetota > Actinomycetes > Kitasatosporales > Streptomycetaceae > Streptomyces > Streptomyces vulcanius. The sequence continues at coordinate 40,495 of NZ_JBHSFK010000063.1, forward strand.
GGCGATCAGTCTGGGCCGGGGTGTACCCGGCAGGTACAGGCCGGCGGTGAAGTCCCCGATCAACGCGTGGACGGTCAGGCCTGGTCGCTCAGCGAGCAGGGTGTGTCCGGCCTGGACGAGGGTGCTCTCGCTGACGTCGAGGGGCACATAGGCCTCCAGGTCGGGCATCGCGTCCAGGAGGTAGTGGGTCTTCTCCGAGGAGCCGGAGCCCAGTTCGACCAGGGTCCGGGCGCGGGTGGCGGCGGCGATGTCGGCGGCCCGAGTGCGCAGGATGTCGCGCTCGGTACGGCCGGGGTAGTACTCGGGAACACCGCTGGTGATCCGCTCGAACAGCTCGCTGCCGTGGGCGTCGTAGAACCACTTCGGCGGCAGCCACTTGGGGGAGGCTTTCAGCCCGCGGAGGACGTCGTCGCGCAGGGCGGCCCGCACGGCGTACTCGGGTGTCGTACGGGTCATCAGAAACGGACTCATGCGGTTCTCCTTCGATGGAGGGGCGGGGGCGGCCGGTCAGGCAGGACCGGGACCGGGTGATGTGGGGGTGAGGCGAGTGCGGGTGGTGGCCAGCATCAGCGCGGCGCAGGCGGCTGCGGCCGGGAGCACGAGAGCGCTGTGGGTCGCAACGGCGACCGCGGTGCCGAGCGCGCAGCCCGCATCCAGCGCCGCCACCAGCAGCGCATGTGACTGGATGGCGTGTCCGGGCGGGGCGAGGAGGCCGGTCAGCGTGTAGCCGGCGGCGAGCAGCGGCGCCAAAACCGCTCCCGGCAGCGCGACCGCGAACACAGCCCAGACCGGATGCGGCGTGGTCAGCGCAGGCAGCCAGCCGGCCGCGAACACGGCGGCCAGTACGGTCAATTGGCGAGTGGTGCCGCCGGGCCAGGCACGGGCGCCGTAGGCGAGCCCGCCCACGAATGAAGCGCACGACAACGCCGCAGGCAGGGCAGGAGACAGCGCCGGTGCATGAAGCTGCCCGGCCTGCTGGACCGCGAGCGGAGTGAGCGCGCCGATGGGGATCCCGACGCAGCCCATCGCGAGGTAGAAGATCCGCAACCCTCTGCACTGCAGGGGCACCCACCATCCGGCGTGCCCCTTCGCACACTTTTGGGGTAAGCGGGTGGTCGCGGGCAGGGTGCAAACGAACAGACCGGTGCCGGCCGCGCCGACGACAGCCGCTGCGGCCAGGGTCCAGCCACCCGACGCGGTGACGGTCAGCACCCCGACCAGCAACGGGGCGGTGATGTGGAGAAGTTCCTGCGTCGCGGAGTCCAACGCGAGAGCCACCCGCTGATGGGCGAGTGACGGCATCATCCCACGCGCGCCGAACCGGGCACGCAGCGCGGCGTCCAGCGGCGGATGGGCCAGGCCCGCAACGGCCACGAGCCCAGCCGCAGGACCCGGCTCCCGGACCCCCGCCGCCAAGACGGCCATCGCCATGCTGCTTGCCGTCGCAGACACCGCCAGGACGGCGCGCGGACCGTGCCGGTCCGCGGCCCGGGAGGTAAGCGGGCCGCCGACACCACTGGCCACCAGATACAGAGCGGCCAGCGCTCCCGGCGCGGGCACCGGGCCCAGAAGGAGAGCTAGGGGCATCATGCCCGAGGGCATCCGGCCCAGGAGCGTGCCGGCCAGCAGCCGCCGCGCGTGCGGCACCCGCAGCACGCTGCGATAGGTGGCCGGCGTGGGCGGGGTGCGGGCATCCCCGGGGACGGCGCGGTGCACGGGCACTCCTTGCACGAGGTGGGGCGAGAGAAGAAGGGGAGAGGGAGGCGGTGGCCCGGGCGGCGGGCTCAACGTGAGCAACTCGCCGCGCGCACAGGCCGGTTGACGGTGATGTCCAGGTGCGTGGCGACCTCGTCCAGGAGCAGCTCGCAGTCCGGGGCGTTGTCCGCGGTGACGACCCAGTGCGCGAGGCGGTCGGCGATCGTGGAGTGCGGAGGAGCCACCACGTGCTCGCCCGGCGATCTGCTGAGGACCACGCGGTCGACGAAGGGCAGCGCGGTCAGCCCGGGCGGGAAGCGGAGGTGGTCGAGAGTCCCGGTGACGGTCGGGTAGGCGAAGCGGATCCCGGCCGCCCTCGACCTGGTGGCCCTCAGCTGCGGTGTGGTACCGGTGGCCAGCGCGGCGGCGATCTGCGCCAGGTCGATGCCGAGCGCGTGCTGCACCAGCAGGGGCAGCAGGTCGCCGCCGAGCCTGCCATTGATCTCGACGATCCGCGGACCCGAGACGGTCAGCATCACCTCGATGCACAGCACCCCGCAGGTCAGGCCCAGCGCACCGACCGCGGCACTGATCACGTGAGCGAGGTCCTCGTCGTCCAGCAGCGGGTCGTTCGCATCGACGATGTGCCCGGACTCCTGCGTGGTCCCGGCCGGTGAAGGCGCCTTGCGAGTGACGGCAAGCATGTGGGCCTGCCCAGGTCCCAGGACAGCGGTCTCCACGCTGATTTCCGTGCCCTCAAGGAACTCCTCCACCAGGACGCCGCGCGGCCCGTACTGCTCCAGTCCGTGCAGCGTTCCGGCGCGGGCCTGCTCATAGGCGGCCCGGACCTCGGCATCGTTGTCGGCACGCACGACGCCGACGCTCGCCGCCAGCGACCGTGGTTTGACCACGACCGGGTAGCCGATCGCGTTGGCGTGCTCGACGGCCCGGTCAGCACTGGTGGCCTGCCGGGCGTGCGCGGAGGGCACGGCGGGCCGGGCGTCGGCCAAGCGCTGGCGCGTGAGGGCCTTGTCCCGGCAGGCGGCCATCGCTTCCGGGCTGCTGCCCGGCAGGTCGAGCAGCTGGGCGATCTCGGCCGCGGCGACCACGTGGTGTTCCAGGTAGGTCATCACCCCGGTGATGCGGTTGTCCGGCACGACCTCCTTGACCGCGGCCGCCACGGCGGCGGTGTCGCTCAGGTCGGCCGGGATGTGACCGGCCACGTATGGCGCGGTCCAGTCGGGTACGGCGTCGTCGACGAGGACGATCCGGTGTGCGGCCGCGATCCGGGAGAGCACGAACTCGCGGTAGGGGGCGCCGTCGGGGCCGCCCGATCCGAGCAAGAACAGAGAGGGGTGTGGGGACACAGAAGACTCCAGGTCAGGGGATGTGGTCACGCCGGAATCGGGGGCCGGTATCGGCACGCCCCATGGCAGGAAGGGTTCTTCGAACCCGGGGTGGCTCGCCGGCATCAGGCGAGGAACTCGCGCGGGGTTGAGCAGTTCCTGGGGCGCTGGCCGTTCTTCACAACGCACACCTGGATCCGGTAGTGCGAGCCGTCGATCAGGTCGAAGGTGGTGGGCGTGCACTTGCCGTTGTTGAGGTCGTCAGCGGCGCGGGTGACCAGGGAGTCATTGACCGTCAGGATCTGGACCAGAGCTTTGTAGCCGTCGGTCCTGATGTCGCAGGCGGTGATCGTGTCGCCGACACGGGTGAAATAGCCCTTCGCCCCGCGGCCGTTGGAGTACCACCATCCGGAGTCCGCGGAGGCCGGGGTGGCGCCCACGACCAGCGCGATCGATCCGGCCAGGGCAGCCAAGGGCAGCAGACGGACGGCGAGAGGGGAGCAACGCGTAGTGCTCATGGAAGGAGACTTTGTCGTGTTCGCTGAGCTCAGTGAGTGATGGAGGCTGCCGGGCCGGGCGCGGGCGGGGCATGAGGACGGCGAGCGGCAGGCACAGGGCGGCGCCGAGCAGGCCGCAGGAGGCGATCAAGCCAGCGACAGTGGGGTGACCGCCGTGGGCCAGTGCCCACCCGCCGAGGAGGAGGGCGCACAGCACTGCGGCGGCAAGGGTCGTGCCCCAGATCCCCGCATACAGGGCCCGGCTTCCGGGTGGGCTGATGCGGTTGAGGACGTCGGAAGCCGCGACGAACACCACGATCTCGCCGGACACCGCACACGCGACGGCGAGGCTGTAGCCGGTCGTGGAGGTGGCCAGGCTGGCCGAGCCCATCCCCACGCCCAGGACCAGCCCGCTCATGCTGGTGCCGTAGAGGGCCGGGCCGTGACGGTCGCCGGAGTGGACGACGAGCTCCGGCAGGTAGGGATGGAGTTCGGGACTGGAGGTGATCTTGAAGGCGAGGCCAGCGTAGGTGCCGCGGCGGTGCTGGCTCCGGAATTCGTGGCTGGTGCTGCTGGAGGGGAAAGTCGCGATGAACTCGTCGAGGTCTGCGCCGACGCGGACGCGGTGGGCCCAGTACAGGACGACTTCGGCGTCGGGGGTGCGGGCCTGTCGCACCAGGGTGGGCTCGGCGGGGAGCGCGACCACCGAGAAGTGCCACATGCTCGTCACGGCACGGGAGTTGGGGCGCAGGGTGGTCATGGTCGTGGTCGGATCTCCGGGTTCGGTGATCGGGGTGCGGCGGGTGCCGGGCCGTCGGGACGGCGTCGCGAGGGCGGTCATGTGCTCGTGGCGAGGACGGCGGGGCGGGTGACGGCGGGCGGCCGGGGAAGCCGGCGGGCGAGTGCGGCCGGGTCGCCGTTGTAGTGCAGGGCCTGCAGGCCGAGCTGCTTGGCGGCTTCGACGTTTTCCAGCCGGTCGTCGACGAACAGGGTCTTTGAGGGGTGGGGCATTCCGGCGGCCTCGAGCGCGGCCTCGTAGGCCCGCCTGTCGGGCTTGTTCACTCCGATACGGGCGGAGTAGACGGTCCGGCTGAACAAGGTGGCGCACCATTCGGCGTCGTCGAGAGCGTCTGCCAGCGGTTTGGGCGCGTTGGACAGGAGTACGAGACGCAGTCCGGTGGCGTGGGCTGTGCGCAGGAGATCCAGCACGGCGGGGTCCGTGGCGGTCCACATGTCGGTGTCGGCGCGGCCCAGGTCGGCGAGGAGGGTGCTGCCCGCAGGCGCGGTGCGCCCGCTGCGCAGCAGTCCGCTCCAGAACCTCTGGGTTTCGGTAATGCCCTGGTCGTAGGGTTCCCGCCACTGCCAGAACGCCTGTTGGAAGGCGTGGGTCTCGTGGGGGTGCCATCCCGCGAGTTCGGCGAGCCGGGTCCACTGGGCCGAGCTGGGCTGGCGTCCGATGACCCCGTTGTAGTCGAGGATCACGGCCTCGAGATCGGCGCCGTTGGGAGTGGTGGGCTGGGAGGCGGTCAACGGGACTCCAGGGCTCGGTAGGAGGCGAGGGCGACGGCCGCCGCCAGGACGACGGGCAGGGCCAGTGCGGTGGTCAGGCTGGTGAAGGAGGCAATCGCTCCGATGGCGGCCGGTCCGGCGAGCAGGCCGAGGTAGCCGGTCGCGGCGACGGTGCCCACCGCGCGTGGTCCTCCTCGCCCGGCGGCGGTGATGAGGGAGGGCATGGCCGTGGACAGGCCGGCTCCGAGGGCCATCCAGCCGAGCAGGGCGGCCGGTGTGCTGCCGGCGATCAGTGCGGCGCCGAGGCCGGCGGCGGCCAGGGTGGCGCCGACGCGCACCAGGACGGGCGCTCCGTAGCGGCTGGTCAGGCGATCGCCCGCGAGCCGGCCCGCAGCCATGGCGGCGCTGTAGAGCGCGTAGGCAGCGGCCGCTGTTGCCTCGGAGCTGTGGAGGGAGTGCAGGTGCACCGCCGACCAGTCGGCGGCAGCGCCTTCGGCCAGCAGGCACCCAGCGGCCAGGGCACCGAGCAGCCACACCGTGGCGTGGGCGGTCTGCGTCGGCTTGGCCTCGTCCGGGTCCGCTTCGGTGTGTTCGGGGGCATGGTCGAGGGCGGTTGCCGCTCGCACGCCCGGTACCGCGGTGAGCGCGGCGAGAACCGTGAGGGCGCCGATCATCACGAACAGCACGTTGTGGGGCATCCAGGTGGTCACGGACGCGAGCGCGGCCCCGCACAGTGCACCGATCGAGTAGGCAGCGTGCAGCCCGGACATGATCGGCCGCTGGAAGGCGAGCTCGCAGTGGACGGCAGAGACGTTGCAGCCGACGTCCAGCAGCCCGTGGGCGAGGCCGAAGACGACCGCGCCCACGATCAGGGTCGGCAGAGTTCGGCACTGGCCGAGGAGTGCCAAGGCGAGGCCGAAGATGATGGCGGGGACGATCAGCAGCCGGGAGGGGCCGTGCCGGTGGGCCAGGCGCCCGCCGAGCTGGAGTCCGGCGACCATGCCGGCTGCGGCGCCGAGGAGGACGAGCGACAGATGGCCTGGGCCGAGGTTGGCCGCGCGCTGGACGGCGGGCATCCTCGTGCCCCAGACCGCCATGACCAGACCCAGTACGGCGAAGACGCCGAGCAGCAGTCGTCGATCGCTTGTCGGCGGTGCGGACTGCGCGGCCGGTGCGACCGTGGTCATCGGCCTGCCCCCGGCGTGGGTGTGGGCGAGACGGTCGACACGGCGGGCCAAGGCCGCGGTGATGCCCACGAGTTGGGCCGCGTGCTGCTGTGTCTCATGGTCGGTTCTCCGGTTCGGCGGTCAGGAAGCGGCGGGGACCGGGCCGGTGGCCGCACGGGCGGCCGTGCGGCGATGGGTGAGCCCGCGAACGAGTGGGTCGGCGGGCCGTTCGTGGCCGGGCCGGTGATGGGGGTGGTGAGCGGGATGCGGGCCGGTCTGTCAGCCGGCCAGCTGGTAGAGGCCGTCGTCGCGCACCCAGCCCCTGGTGCCCTTGGGGATGCCGGACTTGGAGCGCTGGGTGAGCTGGCTGTAGTCCCAGCTGCCGCGGCTGCACAGCACCGTCAGCTTGTCGCCCCTGTACAAGTAGCCCCTGCTGGCGTAGGCGGTGGACGGGCCGGTCCGGTAGTTCCAGCCGTTCTTGGCCACGGTGGCGCCGAAGTTCGACCAGTTGACGGTGCACTTGCTGCTCTCACCCACGGCGTGCGCGGCGGGGGCGGAGGTCACGGTCAGGGTGGCAGCGGCCGCGAGTGCGAGGCCGGCGGGGGCAACCGAGCGGAGGGCGAGATTGCGGATCATCGTGAAGCGACCTTTCGAAAGGGAGAAAGGGGCGCGGGGTCTGCCCGCGCCCAGCGCCAGGGCGTGGCCATAGGCATGCGCGACGGTGGCCCCTGAGGCAGGACGGCCGACGCAATGCCGTCCTGCCGGGGCCGGGAAGAGTCACGTCCGGGTGCCCACTGCACCAGGCGCGGCAGAGCGGGGTACGCGGGCAGGCAGGGCGTTGTCCGGGAGGCGCGCGGCCGGGTGCAAAGGCCTTCACCAGAGGGCCTGTTGCCGAGGCGCCATGCGCGGCGCGGCAGGAGCAGCTGCTGGGAGGCCGCCTTGCTCCTGCTGCGCGCCGCTCGCTCGGGGGAAGGAACTCTTCCCCGGGCGGAAGGGCCAGCCATGGATCTGGTAAATCCGTGACCGGCTCGGACGCGCCGTCGGGCGTGGTCGGGTGCTAGCCGCTCAGCCCGGCTGCGCCGATGTCCTGCATGCGGGCCAGCTCCGCCCGGAAGCATCGGCGGTGAGCCGACACGGTGGTGCTCGGTGCCGGCTGGTCCGTCGCGTGATTGGAGGTCATGCGGTTTGCCCCGTCTGGCTCGGGGGACCCTGGGCTCAGGAAAATGCAGTGGTCACGCTGTTGTCGCGCGGCGCACTGGTCTATCCTCAGCACCGTCGGCGTGGTCCAACACGCCGGTGGAAGGCCCCAGTGGGTTCCTCAGATCTGCTGGTGGTGACTCTGCTAAGAGTCGTTCTGCACAGGCCCTGGCAGGGGCCTGGTTTTGCGCTGGCGAGAGCGGGTGCCGGGACGGTAGTTGGAACCGCCTTCTGGTGCCCGCCTCCTGGTGCGTGCGGCGGGTTCACCGCCGCTGGCCATATCGGCTTCCCCGTGGGCGGTTTCGGTGTGAGCCTCACTCACCTCGTAGTTGGCCGGGCCTGCATCGGCAACGCTAGGCATATGCGTGCGGCGATGCCATTTCGCCGGTGCACAAACTGGCCGTTGGCACCTGTCGGCATTGCACCAGTCGGCCACATGCCAGCGCGGAAGTGCACCTTCCTCATGACAGGGGTGTCGTGGGTGCACATTTTTCCGGCCGCGCGCATAGCTCATCGAACACCTGGCAAACTTCCGCCCCACCCTCAACACCTAGCCGCGACAGGCGAGCTGGCCGATAGATAGATTTCCCGGTGCGCTCTTGAGGTGGTGTGTGGGGGGGGAGATTACCCCCTGACGAACCGCATTTCCTCGTGTCTTTCTTGGTACCGCGAGGCGTTCGTGGTAGCCCTCCGATGTGATCGACCTTCCCGCCGAGCCGATGCTGGCGACTCCCGTCGAAACGTTTACTCTTCCATTGAACTGGTTCGCCGAACCGAAATGGGACGGCTTCCTGGCGTTCGCGGCACACGGGGCTGCCGGTCATACGGTGCTGCGCTCTCGAACAGGCAGTGATCTGTCCGCGGCCTTTCCGGAGATCATCGCAGCCCTTCGGCGATTTCCCTTTTCCGTCGTCTTCGACGGCGAATTGGTCGTGTGGAAGGAGACCAGGCTCGCGTTCGAGCGGCTCACGCAGCAGTTGCACCGCCGGGGCGCCGCCACCCAGCAGGCCGCTGCAGCCCAGCAGGCCCACTTTGTCGTGTTCGACCTGCTCCACGTCCAGGGCCAGAGCCTGCGCGAACGTCCATACGTCCAGAGGCGGCGGGCACTCGAGACCCTGTTCCAGCGGGAGGGGCTGACCGTGCCGTGGACGTTGGGGCCGTCAACAAACGATGCCGAAGTGGCCCGAGGGTGGCTGGCCTGGTCCGTGGCCAGCGTGGAAGGCTGCGTGTTCAAGGACGGCGGCGAACGCCATCGGCCAGGAGCACGCTCCTGGCGGAAGTGGGTGCGCGACACCCTGGAGATGATCGTCGGTGCGTTCACTGGAGCGCCTCGCCGTCCCAGGAGCCCGCTGCTCAGTCGGCACGACTCGGACGGACGACTGCAGTATGCGGGACGCACGAGTGCCGTGCCGGGAGTTCAGGCTCAGGTCATGGGCGGTTTCTTGCGCCCGGTGCAGGAGGATCACCCGTGGGCCGGGTGGTCTTCCTCCGCCAGCTGGGGTTCGCGGGATAAACTGCAGGTGTCTCTGGTCGTTCCGGAGACCGTCGTCGAGATCAGCGCGGATGTCTCGCGGGGCGCTCGCGGCCGTCTCCACCCACCCTGCGCGCTTTGTGCGGGTGCGTGCGGACATGGCTGCCAAAGACGTGTCACCCCCTCGAGCTGCGAAGGCCGGCCACATGAGGGAAGAAAAGTGGAGTCCCAGGCCGAGTTCTTCTGTCACGCCTCGGCGGTCAGCTGGCGACGACGGACAGCCCTTGCTGATCTGAGCGCAGATCGGGCTGGCCCGTGACGACATGCAGTGAGAACTGCAGATCGCGAACGCCCGCGAGCGTGGCCAGATCACGCTGCATGTGGTCCTCTACGGCGCGCAGGTGGGAACGCACTGTGACTTCGGAGAGACCGAGCGCGCGGGCTGCGGGCACGACGTGTGTGTCGAAGGTGAGCCAGGCGAGCGCCGTGGACTGAAGGTCACGCCGGTCTGCCTGGACGGGTCTGACCATGGCCTGTGCCCAGGCGTGCACCTGGGGCGTGTCCAACAGCCGCGCCAAGGATGGCGGTTCCGAACCGGTCAGCCGCGGCGAAGCGGAAATCTCTCGCTGCGTGACCAGTTCCATGGCCAGGGCGACGGCGATGCGGTCGCTTATCGACCCGAAGTCCATGCGCAGGACTTCGGCGGCTCGTGAGGCGCGGCGCATCACCGTGTTGCGATGCAGGCGCAGCCGGCGGGCGGCCACCGTGTAGGGGTAGGCGAGGGCGGCCGGAAGGGTCTCGCGCATGGACTCCCACTGCGTCTCGTCGCGCATCAGCGGGTGCAGCAGGCAGCGGGCCCAGTTTTGCGCTTCAGCCTGCGACAGGAGACTGACGAGATCGGAGCCGTGCACGGAGAGGACCACGGAGTCCGGTTGGAAGGCGGCAAACTTCTGGGCGGTGATGGCCTCGTGAAGTGCGTCGGCAAGCAGAGTCATGGAGTAGACCCCGCTGCCGCCCAGTAACGAAGGGGGCCCCAGTGCGGCCACCAGCCGGGTGAGTTCGACAGAGACCTCCGCACCGGTGTCTTCGTCGGAACGGATCGGATGAACGATCAGGATCCGCCGGTTGTTTCGCGGGTCAGGGACGACAAGAACTTGCTGGCCGACGGCTGCGCTGCAGCGGCGCGCAGCCAGGTCCCGGCGTGCCTGCTGGGTCTCCACAACGAAGACACGGGCGGTTTCCGTTTCCAGAAGTCCGGGCGCCAGATTGGCCATGACGCGCCGCGCCTTTTCTACCTCGCCGTCCAGAAGCAGCTCGAACGCTGCGCTGCGTGCCGCGTGGGAGGCGTCGGAGGCTGCCCGGTACTCGCGGTGCGCCTGGTCGACGAGGCCCAGCAGTTTTGCCGCATGCCGCAGCAGACGCAAGTCCGCCTCGTCGAATGGGGTTCGGCGGGCCACCGCAAGGACGGTGTCCGCGGCCGAGGTCGGGGCCAGCGAGATGAGCTGGGTGTGGGGTCCGGAAAGCGTCTCGGGGAGAATTCCGTCGACCGACTGCCGGATGATGGCTTGGGCCAACTGCTCGGCGGCAGTGGCCGGTGAGGCGGCGAGGACGCGCTCCGGTTCGCTGACCAGCACCTGGCAGTCGAGGGCCGGGGCAAGCCAGTCCGCGATGCGCTGCATGGCCCGGGCATCGGCCAGTTGGGCCGGCAGTTCCTGTACGAGCGAGCTGAGTTGGGCAGCGCGGCGCTCGGCGAACATCAGGCGGGACTGCTGGATCTCCTCGTGCATACTTTCCCAGAACTCGGCGGGCGCGGCTGTAGTGAGCAAGGCGATGCCAAGCCGGGCGGCCCGGTCCACGATGTCCGGAGGGAACGGATGGCGCGCGCCGGGGGCAACCCTCACGGCCAGACCTGCGCCGCCCTCCCGGCTCATCCGCTGGAGCAACAGCTCGATCACCGGCGTGATGCGGCCGCGGAGGCGAAAGGGCGACGTGCCAGTGATCAGGACGAGCGAGCCATCGGGCAGAACTGACGGGACTCCGCCTTCCAGCAGTTGTTCCGGAGTCACCGTCACCACGCCGTTGATCTCCCTGGCCTGGGCACGCCGGGAACCGCTTGCCGCGAATGTCAGTTCGAGTTCAGGCTTGTCGGTGGACAGTGAGCCCAGGGTCGGCATGACGCACTCCTCGGGAGTTGGGACGAGGTCGTGTAGCGCCCCTGGCACCGGCTGGCCGGCACGGGCGCGCGGCGATCACGGGCTCATGGTTTCGCTCCCGTCAACCCGCACTGCCGACCGTGGAGGCACACCCTGGCACACCGACGAGGAACGGCCACGGATGTGGTGCGGCAGTCCACTTGAGGTGGCGCCCCGCCTGAGGTGCCGCAGTGCGGGCGCGGACCGCACGTACCCGACTGAGAGCCACGCGACGGCAAGGGCGATCCGGCAGTCTTCCCCCGGCTGCCGCATCCTTGCCGCCCATCTGTCCGAGAGGCCGGGGAGCAGTTGGCTCAGCAGATGACTACTGTCGTGCGAACCCGCCGTGCTCGGGGCTGACCCGCGCACCGCGTGAATGGGCATCTCCGGCACCACGACGTCATGTCGACTCACATCCCTGGAGCCCACGCTGGCAGTCGCCAAAGGCTTAGCTGAGGGCCTCCCCCTCTTCGGAGCCCAGGGCAGCTTTCCTGATAGGTCCCCGCGTCGGGCATCGCGAAGCTCCGCGCATAGCCACATCGACGGCGACCGGCAGTTACATATCGCGCCAAAATGGGATGAAGCAAGCCACTGCGGGTTACGGGCCTGGATGGACATTCGCCGGGTTTCCCGTAAGGCGGCCAGCCCGTCTCGTCCGATGCGTCGACGCTCCTGCGCCCGGCCGGACCCTCGGTCTCTTGCCGCCGCACCAGACCCTGGACTCGTGGGGCCTATCGCCGGCGTCGCAGCCGAAGTCCGACCTCCTACCGTTTCAGGTCTTCCCCCCGGGTTGCAGATGAGGTGGACGTCTTCATCGTGCGGCACGGGTCTCCTCCGTCGATGCCCAACCTGCGGAGGACCGTCACGCACGGCCTGGTTCATCCCGCCATGACCACATCGCAAGTCAGGCAGAAGAGTCCCGGCACCGGCTGGCGACCTGGCGAATCCGCGAAAAATTGTCTGAGCGCCCAGTTTATCAAGGCGCCTCACATGATGACGTTCCGAGCGACAGAGCGCAACCGTCCAAGCTGAGCCCCCAAGCGACAGTGACAAACTTGTTTCATCGGCCAGGCTCCGACTGTCCAATCACCTAACGTGAGGTTCGTCCTGCCAGCCGTGTAGGACACGCAGCGCGTCCTCAGACCGCTGTGCAACAAGGACGGACCGCGTTGTCCGCAGACCAGGAGGGACTAGAACGGTGGCGCAGCCCAAGCAGGAACGTTCCACAAGGACTCGGGCTGAGCTGCTGCGCGCAGCGGCAGAGCTGTTCGCCGAACGCGGACTTGCCGGGACGTCCCTTCCTGAAATCGCCGCCCGGGTAGGGGTGACGAGATCTCTGATTCACTATCACTTCGCCAAAAAGAGCGACATAGCAGCGCAAGTACTGGACCTGGGCTTCGTGACGATGGGTGAGTCAGACATAGATGACGACACGCTGCATCTGCAGAGAGTGATCGATGCGGCGACGTCCCTGGCCGTGCTGACCCCAGAGGTGACAGTGATCCGGGCCGCGAACCGGCTGGGCACCGAACAGGGCGAAGAGTTCTTCGGTCGGCAGCAGAAGTACTACATCCCAGCCGTCAAGGAGGTCTTGGAGGCGGCGAAGAGGGCAGGTGAGCTTCTCCCCGGCGTGGAGTGTGAGGCCCAGGCCAAACTGTGGGTCAACAGCTACACGGGCACCGAGCTGGCGACCCGCCACCATCCGGAAACGCTGCCTCGGGAGATCGCAGAGATGAATCTGGCCCTCGCCCGAGGCATCGCCACGCCCGAGACCATGGGGAGATTGGACTTCAGCATCGAGCGGGGCCAGCGTTTGGCTGAGAAGAGTCCCTTGCTCACAGCAGCGCGCGAGGCAGCGCTGAAGGATGGCTGACCCGGCCGAACCCCTCGCAGCGGCCTCGCGCTGGAGGCCTCCGTCGTCCCAGGACGACGCCCTCGAGCTGCATCACCTCACAGCGTGTGCCGCCGGCCCAGCTCGACCGGGATCTTCCCGTAGCCGACGATAATCCAAGAGTCGATCTGCCGGAGGTCCGATGGCGGTACCGCCAGACGAGACTCGGGATACCTCTCAAACCAACGGCGGACGGCTATTTCGATCTCCTTGCGGGCGAGCCCGGCTCCTGGGCAGCTGTGGGGGCCGTAGCCGAAAGCCAGGTGCCGAACGGGCGATCGGGTGACGTCGAAGCTGTCAGCGCTGCGGGGGCACTGTTCTGGGTGACGGCCCGCGGTACCGAAGTTGATGAGTATTTCTTCGCCGCGAGTGAAGCGTGCTCCTGTCTCTAGATCGTTGAAGTCGTCCACGGCGAACCTCAACGGCACCCACTCGACGGGCGGCCGGTATCGGAGGCTTTCGTTCACCGTCTGTTCCCAGGTCACTCCCCCTGAGGTCACCAGGAACCGCTGGTCGGGTTGGCACATGAGCTGGACAAGGAGATTGCCGATGCCGTGGACGGTAGTCTCGATCCCGGCAGAGACCACCAGCATGAGCTGATCACGCAGCTGGGTGTCCGACAGTCTCGGGGTCCCCGCGTCGGCCTGCCGGATCAGGTCGGTCGTGAAGTCGTCAGCAGGTGCGGCACGATCATTGTCACGCTTGTCGCGTACCAGTCCGTCCAGGAGTTGGGTGAGACGCTCCATGCGCCCCTTCGCCTCCGTGGACGTCACCCCGGTCTCGAATACGCCAGCAATGGCGTCCCTGAAGTCCTTGTGCTTGTCCGGAGCGATGCCGAGAAGGCGGGTGGTGATGAGCAGCGGTACTCGCATGGCGAAGGCCTCCACGGCATCGACGATGCCCGTGTCGGCCGTGAACTGGTCGAGGAGGCTGCTCACGACCTCTTCGATCACCGGCACCATCGCCTCGACACGCCTGGTGGACAAGGCGCTCTGAATGGGTGCACGCAACCGACGATGCTCGCTTCCTTCACTGTTCAGGGCGCTCTCCACGCAAACCCAGTTCCTCGTAACCCCCTCGACTGCACGAGAGCCGTCGGAGTATCCCGGCCAGTGACGGGGATTTCGGCTGACGAGAGGGCTCGTGAGCATGCGACGAGCCAGTCCCGGATCGACTACCGCCCGCACGCTCAGCCCGTCGGGCAGGTCGACCAAGGGAGCTGGCCCAAAGCTCCCGATCGCACGCGCCACCCCGAGAGGGTCTCGGTCGGCGTGGCTGCCGATGCGGATAGGGCACTCTCCGCCTGGCACGCTCCCTCCAGCAGGGGCACTCCAGTTCATCTGAACATCCGAGTCCGCGACCGCATTCGCGGCATGCTCATCATCAAAGGACACTGCGTCTCTCCCCAGTCATCGCAGACGCGCCTCTTCAGAGCCGTGTCTGCAAGCCCCTGGTACCGGGCTACCCGGTACCAAAACTGTCTGAGCGCCCAGTTTTACAGACGCGGGTGCAGTCCGCCCAGTGGCTTGGCAGCCTCAAGCTCAGATTCAGATGGCTGGTTTGTTTCGGTTTTGGGCGACTGGATCGAGTGACTGTTGCTCGTGCTGTGCGGCGTCTTTCGCGGCAGAGTGGCCTGCTGGAGTGTCAGCGGCCAGTTCGGAATCCCCACGTACGGCCAGTTGTGATGTCACTCTTGGTTACGGCCCGGGCTCGACGTCTGACCCGATCGGTCACATGCGGATGAACGCGACCGGTTGTCGGGCCACGTC
>NZ_JBHSFK010000064.1:0-54411 GCF_042653945.1 Streptomyces vulcanius
TGGCACGCTGTTGAGTTCTCAAGGAACGGACGCTTCCTTTGTACTCACCCAAGACACTCTCAGGCTTTCCTCCGGGCGCTTCCCTTCGGTCTTGCGTTTCCGACTCTATCAGACCGTTTCCCGATCCGATTTCCTCGGCGCTTTCCAGGTTCCCGCGCTATTCGCTGCGCGGTTTCCCTTTCCGGCGGTTCCGACTTTATCAGAAGTTCTGAGTCGGTTTCCCGCCCCTCCCGGGAGTGCTCCGGGCACGCACGTGGCGGCCGGGTTCCCGTTCTGGCGGAGCCGTAAACGTACTGGAGCGGGGCTCCTCGATGCAAATCGAGGAGCCCCGCTCCAACTCCGCTCGTACGGCGGGGCGTACGTCGCTCAGACCTCCACGACCACCGGGAGGATCATCGGCCTGCGGCGATAGTTGTCCGAGACCCACTTGCCCAGGGTGCGGCGGATGAGTTGCTGCAGCTGGTGGGGCTCGACCACGCCGTCCTGGGCCGAGCGTTCCAGGACTTCGGTGATCCTCGGGGCGACGTCCGCGAAGGCGGAGTCCTCGATGCCGGAGCCGCGGGCCTGGATGTGCGGACCGCCGGTGATCTTGCCGGTGGAGGAGTCCACCACGACGAAGACCGAGATGATGCCTTCGTCGCCGAGGATCTTCCGGTCCTTCAGGGCCGGTTCGCCGACATCGCCGACCGAGAGTCCGTCGACGTAGACGTAACCCGCCTGGACCTTGCCGACGATCTTCGCCTTGCCCTCGACGAGGTCGACGACGACGCCGTCCTCGGCGATGACGATCCGGTCGTGCGGGACACCCGTCAACGCACCCAGCTCGGCGTTGGCCCTCAGGTGGCGCCATTCGCCGTGGACCGGCATCAGGTTCCTCGGGCGGCAGATGTTGTAGAAGTACAGCAACTCGCCGGCCGACGCGTGGCCCGAGACATGCACCTTGGCGTTGCCCTTGTGGATGACGTTCGCGCCCCAGCGGGTCAGGCCGTTGATGACGCGGTAGACCGCGTTCTCGTTGCCGGGGATCAGGGACGACGCCAGGATCACCGTGTCGCCGGGGACGATGCGGATCTGGTGGTCGCGGTTGGCCATGCGGGACAGGGCGGCCATCGGTTCGCCCTGGGAGCCCGTGCAGACCAGGACCACCTCGTGGTCGGGGAGGTCGTCGAGGGTCTTGACGTCCACGACCAGGCCTGGTGGGACCTTCAGATAGCCGAGGTCGCGCGCGATGCCCATGTTGCGGACCATCGAGCGGCCCACGAAGGCGACCCGGCGGCCGTACTCGTGCGCCGCGTCCAGGATCTGCTGGATGCGGTGGACGTGGCTGGCGAAGCTCGCCACGATGATCCGCTTGCGGGCGTTGCCGAAGACCTGGCGCAGGACGTTGGAGATGTCGCGCTCGGGTGGCACGAAGCCCGGGACCTCGGCGTTCGTGGAGTCGGAGAGGAGGAGGTCGATGCCTTCCTCGCTCAGCCGTGCGAACGCGTGCAGGTCGGTCAGACGGTTGTCCAGCGGGAGCTGGTCCATCTTGAAGTCGCCCGTGTGGACCACCATGCCGGCGGGCGTACGGATCGCCACCGCGAGGGCGTCCGGGATGGAGTGGTTGACCGCGATGAACTCGCAGTCGAAGGGTCCGATGCGCTCCCGGTTCCCCTCCGCCACCTCCAGGGTGTACGGACGGATGCGGTGCTCCTGGAGCTTCGCCTCGATGAGGGCGAGGGTCAGCTTGGAGCCGATCAGCGGGATGTCCGGCTTCTCCCGCAGAAGGAAGGGGACGCCGCCGATGTGGTCCTCGTGACCGTGGGTGAGGACGATGCCCTCGATGTCGTCGAGGCGGTCCCGGATCGACGAGAAGTCGGGCAGGATCAGGTCGATTCCGGGCTGCTCCTCCTCGGGGAAGAGCACTCCGCAGTCGACGATCAGGAGACGGCCGCCGTACTCGAAGACCGTCATGTTGCGGCCGATCTCGCCGAGGCCGCCGAGCGGGGTGACCCGCAGACCGCCCTTGGGGAGCGGCTGAGGCGGGGCCAGTTCGGGATGCGGATGACTCAAAAGACTCTCCTCAAACACGCGCGCCACGTACCGGTGGGGCACGTGGCGCGCATGACGTTCGTGCTAGAAGCAGTTGTCGTTGTGGATGGCAGGCACCGGTGGCCTGCGTATTCAGTTAGAGGTATTCAGTTGTGAAGTCTGTTGTCAGAGCTGTACCCCGCCGGCGGCAAGATCGATCTTGAGCTGTTCGATCTCCTCGGGAGAGCATTCGACCATGGGCGAGCGCAGCGGGCCCGCGGGCAGGCCCTGGAGGGCGAGCGCGGCCTTGGTCGTCATGACGCCCTGGGTGCGGAAGACGCCGGTGTAGACCGGGAGCAGCTTCTGGTGGATCTCGGTGGCCTTCTGTACGTCACCGGCGACGAACGCGTCGACGAGGGCGCGCAGATCGGGCGTGACCAGGTGGCCGACGACCGAGACGAAGCCGACCGCGCCCACGGAGAGCAGCGGCAGGTTCAGCATGTCGTCGCCGGAGTACCAGGCGAGGCGGGAGCGCGCGATGGCCCAGCTGGCGCGGCCGAGGTCGCCCTTGGCGTCCTTGTTGGCGACGATCCGGGGGTGCTCGGCGAGGCGGACGAGCGTCTCGGTGCTGATCGGGACGCCGCTGCGGCCGGGGATGTCGTAGAGCATGGCCGGCAGCTCGGTGGCGTCGGCGACAGCGGTGAAGTGGCGGTAGAGGCCCTCTTGCGGGGGCTTGTTGTAGTACGGGGTGACGACCAGGAGGCCGTGTGCGCCCGTCTTCTCGGCGGCCTTGGCGAGTTCGACGCTGTGGTGGGTGTCGTTGGTGCCGACCCCGGCCACGATGTGGGCCCGGTCGCCGACGGCCTCCAGGACGGCTCGTACCAGATCCGATTTCTCCGCGTCCGTGGTGGTGGGCGACTCGCCGGTGGTGCCGTTGATGATCAGGCCGTCGTTGCCTGCGTCCACCAGGTGGGTGGCGAGCCGCTGTGCGCCGTCGAGGTCGAGTCCGCCGTCCGCCGTGAAGGGCGTGACCATGGCGGTGAGGACCCGCCCGAAGGGGGTCTGCGGAGTGGAGGTCGGAGCCATGCTTACACGCTACTCGTTGCTCCCCCTCTGGTCTGCCCTCGGGGGGTTCGGAAAAGTAAGGACAAATGCGGATCCCGGTACTGCCTGCTCGGGGGTTCAAGCAGTACCGGGTCCGTTTGATCAGGCTAGATGAACTTCTCTAAATGCCGCAATACGGACACTTCGCCCGGATGACCCGCACATGTGTGCCGGGTGGGAGAACAAGCCTTCGTTAAGGGGCGACGCGACCGTTGGCGTTGAAGGCGGCGTGTGTGAGGGGCATGAGCTTCTCCCACTCCGCCTCCATCCTCTCCCCCACCATCTCGATCTCCCGCTGCGGGAAGGACGGGACCTTGGCCAGCTCGTGCTGGGTACGCAGGCCGAGGAAGTGCATCAGCGAGCGGGCGTTGCAGGTGGCGTACATCGAGGAGAACAGGCCGACGGGGAGGACCGAGCGGGCCACCTCGCGGGCGACGCCGGCTGCGAGCATTTCCTGGTACGCCTCGTACGCCTGTACGTAGGAGTCCTCCATGGCTCGGCCGACCAGCTCCTGCTGGGCCTGGGTGCCCTCCTCGAAGACGTACTTGCCGGGCCGGCCCTTCTGGACGAGCTTGCGCGCCTCGTCAGGGACGTAGAAGACGGGCTGCAGCTCGCGATAGCGCCCGGACTCCTCGTTGTACGAATTGTGGACGACGATTCCATTGGCCAGGAAGTTGTGCCAGGGACCTTCCACGGAGAGGTCGTAGGTCATCTCCTCGCCGTCCGCCTCGATGGCGACGACGGGATCCGGAACCGCCTCGGCCGTCTTGCCGTCACGCTGGGTCAGGGCCTGCTCGCCGCCGCTCTTGGCGGTATGGCAGGGCTCGCAGGCCGGGGCGAGGTTCTTCTCGTCCAGCGCCCTGGCCAGATCGCCCGCCACCGGGACGACGTGGTCGAGCGCGAGTTGATCACGCGGGAATTCCTGTCCGCACAGGTGGCAGGCGTCGACATCCTTGATCAGCCGCTGCCGCTGCATGGACGTCCATACTCCGATGCCACGGCCCAGACTCGGCGGGATCAGAGCCTGGGAGGGCCTGGGAACGGTCCCCGCCACCATGACGGCGTCACCGAGGGTGAGTTCGCCCGCCTTGACCCAGCCTTCGGGGGTGAACACGGCGTGGTCGACCGTGCAGCGGAGCGTCTTCCCGGAAGCGGTGGTGATCTTGATCAGCGGCTTGACGCCCGATTCGATCACGTCGACGATCCTGGCCCGCTGGGCGAGCAGAGTCTCCTCGTCGTAACAGCGCACGTGGCTGCGCCGGACCGATTCGAGCTTCCGCAGGCGCGTACTCGGATGCTCCTCCCGGAACTCGGCGACGGCGGACTCGGCCGCCTCCCGGTTCTCGTACAGGCCGAGGTAGTGATTGGTTTCGCCGCGACGCACCTGAGCCATCCACTGACCCGCGCGGCTGTGCCAGGTCACCCCGCCGGCGGAGTGCGGGAGGCGGTCCTCCACTCCCAGATGCCAGAGTTCGTGCAGTTCGGCGATGGTGCGCCGACGGAGATTGCCTGCCTCGCTCTCCAGGGTGATCTCGGTGTCTCCCGCGATGCACCAGCCCACCCTGTGCCGCATGAACTCGCGGAAGACGAAGATCGGGGCGCTGATGAAGAAGGTCATCGAGTTGTGCTCGAAGGGGCTGCCGTGCCGGTCCCGCATCAGGTAGTTGATCAGGCCCTTGGAACGCTCCGGGTCCTTGTCCAGCTCGTCCAGGGACTGCTCGCCGGCGGTCGAGACACGGGCGGCGAAGAGCACGTCGGCGTCGGACGCGGTGTGCTTGACCAGTTCGACGGTGACATCACCGCGGAAGCTGGGCTTGAGGTCGTCGGCGGGGGTGTCGGTCACGGGTCGGAGGGTCCCTTCCATCACTTCTCTGGGCGGCGCCCACTCTACGGCCCGCCACTGACATCAGGACGTTCGGATTCGGGGCAGGAAGGCACCTTTTGCGGCACTCGTTCGTCTGTCTTGGTGACAGTGATTCGTTCGAGCCCAGAGAGGTGCGGTACCCCTGATGTTCCGCCGGCGTGAACCAGTTCCGTTCGCCTTCCTTGCGGAGGCTGACAGGTTCCGAAGCAATGTCGCTCCCCCGCCCCGTGAGCGGTCCACCGTGAGTCAGATAGCCGGGCGCTGGCTCCTCGGGCTCACGATCGTCGCCGGGCTCGTGGGTTCGCTCGTCATCGGGATGCCGGCGCTGACCCTGAGCCATTCCGCGCAGACGCAGCAGCCCCAGGCCTCCGAAGGGCGTTGACGGACGCCGCGCGGAGTTCACGCCGCGCCTCCATCCGGCCCCCGATGGTGGTGGGCGCCGGCACGGCCGGATAGCCTCACCGGGCACAGCACACGCAAAGACGAGTGAGGACCAGCCGTGCCCTTGCCCTTCCTGACGGCCGACCGCGCATTCGAGGCGGCGGACGACGTCGCACTGCCCTTCGAGGACCGTGAGCGCTGGCGGCGCCCCTACCGTCCCGGGCCCTGGCGGGTCGGCGTGGCCGCGCTGGCGCTGCTGCTCGCGTCGTATGTGCTGTTCGCGGCGGTCGTCATCGCGCTGACCGGCTCGGTGTCCGAGGCCGGTGTCGTGTTCGGTCTCTCGCTGCTGGTGATCGCCGCCGCGCTGCGGCTGCTGCGCATGGGTACGTGGGTGAGCGCGCGTGGGCTGCGCCAGGTGCGCTTCCTCGTCACCCGGACGGTGCCGTGGAGCCGGGTCGCCGCCGTGCGGACCGTGCAGCAGCCGGTGCGCTGGCTGGGGCTGCCGCGGACGGTCCAGGGGCAGGCGCTCACCGTCGTACGGCGGGACCGGTCGGCGCAGGAGACCATGCTGCTGCTGACCACGCACGGGGCGGACTTCCTGGCACGTGGCGAGGCGTTCGACCGGGCGGCGGACAGGGTCGAGGCGTGGGCCGCGGAGCACGGGCGCGGCTGAGCCTCGGCTCAACCGCGGCTGGGACCGGACGGAACTGAGACCGGCCGCTGCCGAAGCCGGACGGGATCCAGCCCCAGCCACCGCCGAAGCCGGACGGAACCGGGCCGGGCACCCGCCGAGGCCGGAAGGCTCAGACCAGGCACCGTCGAAGACGGACGGAACTCAGACCCAGGCACCCGCCGAGGCCAGGCAGGTCTCAGGCGAACCACCGCCGGGACCGGACGGAACTCAGACCCAGGCACCCGCTGACGCCGGACAGGGCTCAGGCGAACCACGGCCGGGACGGGGCGGAACTCGGGCCAGCCGCCACTGAAGCTGGACAGAGCTGAGACCGGGCGCCGCCTGGGCCGGACGCGAGCCAGGCCGGCCGCCGCGACTGGGCGGAATTCAGGTAGGCCGTCGCCGGGACCGGAGCGGACTCGGGCCAGACGCCTTTGCGTGCGGGCGGGGTCGGCCGGGCGGGGGGTTCGGGCTCAGTGCGGGGGCTGGTGCAGGCCGATGGCGCGTTGCATCGCCTTGCGGGCTCGGGGGGTGTCGCGGGCGTCGTGGTAGGCGACCGCCAGCCGGAACCAGGTGCGCCAGTCGTCGGGGGCCGCCTCGGTCTCGGCCTTGCGGAGGGCGAAGACCTCGTCAGCCGAGTCGCGGTCGATGCGCCCGCCGGGGGTGCGCTTGAGTTCGTCGACGGGGAGGCCGCCCTCCGCGTCGAGTTCGGCGGCGAGGGCGTTGGCCCGCCGGACGAACTGGGTGTTCTTCCAGAGGAACCAGACGCCGATGACCGGCAGGATCAGCACCGCGACCCCGAAGGTGACGGTGATGACCGTGCCGGCCTGTATGAGCATCACGCCACGGCTGCCGACCAGGACGAAGTAGAAGACCAGGACGGCGGCCGTGAGGGCGTAGGACAGCTTGGCGCGCATCTCGAAAGCCTCAGCCCAGGTCCAGGAAGTGTTCGAGACCGAAGGTGAGGCCCGGAGCCGTCACCACCCGGCGCGCGCCCAGCAGGATGCCCGGCATGAAACTGCTGTGGTGGAGCGAGTCATGGCGGACGGTGAGGGTCTCGCCCTCGCCGCCGAGCAGGACCTCCTGGTGGGCGAGGAGCCCGCGCAGGCGGATCGCGTGCACGGGGACGCCGTCCACGCTGGCGCCGCGCGCGCCGTCCAGGGCCGTGGTCGTGGCGTCGGGGGCCGGGGCGGAGCCGGCCGCGCGGCGGGCCTCGGCGATGAGCTGGGCGGTGCGGGTGGCGGTGCCGGAGGGGGCGTCCACCTTGTTCGGGTGGTGCAGCTCGACGACCTCGACGGACTCGAAGTACGGCGCCGCGATCTGCGCGAACTTCATGGTGAGGACCGCGCCGATGGAGAAGTTCGGCGCGATGAGCACGCCGGTCTCCGGGGAGGCGGCCAGCCAGCCGTTCAACTGTGCGAGGCGCTCGTCGGTCCAGCCGGTCGTGCCGACGACGGCGTGGATGCCGTGCCCGACGCAGTACTCGAGGTTCTCCATCACGGAGGCGGGCGTGGTGAGTTCCACGGCGACCTGGGCGCCGGTCGCCGCCAGGGCCTCCAGCGTGTCGCCGCGGCCCAGGGCGGCCACCAGTTCCATGTCCTCGGCGGCCTCGACCGCCCGTACCGCCTCGGAACCGATCCGGCCCTTGGCGCCGAGGACCGCCACACGCAGCTTGCTCATCGTCCTGCTTCCTTACCGAATGCCGAATCCGAATGCCGAATCCGAATGCCGAACCGACTCACCGAGACCGAAGGGGGTCAGGCGACCGCGTCGTTCAGCCGGGCGGCCTGCTTGTCCTTGAGCGGGCCGATGACCGACAGTGAGGGGCGCCGGCCCAGGATCTCGCGGGCCACCGATCGCACCTCGTCCGGGGTCACGGCGGCTATCCGGGTCAGCATGTCGTCGACCGACATCTGCTCGCCCCAGCACAGTTCGCTCTTGCCGATGCGGTTCATGAGCGCGCCGGTGTCCTCCAGTCCGAGGACCGTGGAGCCGCGGAGCTGGCCGATGGCGCGGCCGATCTCGTCGTCGGACAGGCCGTGCTCGGCGACGTGGTCGAGTTCGTCGCGGCAGATCTTCAGCACGTCGTGGACCTGGGACGGGCGGCAGCCGGCGTACACGCCGAAGAGGCCGCAGTCGGCGAAGCCGGAGGTGTACGAGTACACGCTGTAGGCCAGGCCGCGCTTCTCGCGGACCTCCTGGAAGAGCCGGGAGGACATCCCGCCGCCGAGGGCGGTGTTCAGGACGCCGAGGGCCCAGCGGCGGTCGTCGGTGCGGGCCAGGCCCGGCATGCCGAGGACGACGTGCGCCTGCTCGGTCTTGCGGCCGAGGAGTTCGACGCGGCCCGCGGTGCGCAGGGTGCGGCGGCCGTCGCGCGGGGCGATCGGGGTGGCGTCGGTGTTCTTGAGGGCGCCGGCCTTCTCGAAGGCCGCGCGGACCTGTCGTACGACCTTGTTGTGGTCGATGTTGCCGGCCGCCGCGACCACCAGGTGGGTGGGGTCGTAGTGCTTCTTGTAGAAGCGGCGGATGCGGTCGGCGGTGAGGGCGTTGACCGTGTCGACGGTGCCCAGGACCGGGCGGCCGAGGGGGTTGTCGCCGAACATGGTCTGCGCGAACAGGTCGTGGACGCAGTCGCCGGGGTCGTCCTCGGTCATGGCGATCTCTTCGAGGATCGCGCCGCGCTCGACGTTGACGTCGTCCTCGAGGATCAGTGAGCCGGTCAGCATGTCGCAGACGACGTCTATGGCGAGCGGCAGGTCGGCGTCGAGCACGCGTGCGTAGTAGCACGTGTACTCCTTGGCCGTGAACGCGTTCATCTCGCCGCCGACCGCGTCGATCGCGGAGGAGATGTCCAGGGCGGACCTGCGCGTGGTGCCCTTGAAGAGCAGGTGTTCCAGGTAGTGGGTGGCGCCGTTCAGGGACGGGGTCTCGTCGCGGGAGCCGACGTGGGCCCAGATGCCGAAGGTCGCGGAGCGGACCGAGGGGAGGGTCTCGGTGACGATGCGCAGGCCGCCCGGGAGGGTGGTCTTGCGGACCGTGCCGATGCCGTTGTGGCCCTGGATCAGTGTTTGGGTACGGGCGACGGCCCGCGCCTCCGAAGAGGTGCGGGCCGTCGCCTTGGAGCTACGGGACGTCACTGGTCGGCGTCGTCCTTCTTGTCGTCGGCAGAATCTTCTTCGCCCTCGACCACGGGGATCAGGGAGAGCTTGCCGCGGGAGTCGATCTCGGCGATCTCGACCTGGACCTTCTGGCCCACACCGAGAACGTCCTCGACGTTCTCCACGCGCTTGCCGCCGGCCAGCTTGCGGATCTGCGAGATGTGCAGCAGACCGTCCTTGCCCGGGAGCAGCGACACGAACGCACCAAAGGTGGTGGTCTTGACGACCGTACCCAGGTAGCGCTCGCCGACCTCCGGCATGGTCGGGTTGGCGATGCTGTTGATCGTCGTACGGGCGGCCTCGGCGGCCGGGCCGTCGGAGGCACCGATGTAGATGGTGCCGTCGTCCTCGATCGTGATCTCGGCGCCGGTGTCCTCCTGGATCTGGTTGATCATCTTGCCCTTGGGGCCGATGACCTCACCGATCTTGTCCACGGGGATCTTGACGGTGATGATCCGCGGGGCGTTCGGGGACATCTCGTCAGGCGTGTCGATCGCTTCCATCATCACGTCGAGGATGTGGAGGCGGGCGTCACGGGCCTGCTTGAGGGCCGCGGCCAGGACGGAGGCCGGGATGCCGTCCAGCTTGGTGTCGAGCTGGAGGGCGGTGACGAACTCCTTGGTGCCGGCGACCTTGAAGTCCATGTCGCCGAAGGCGTCCTCCGCACCGAGGATGTCGGTGAGGGTGACGTAGTGCGTCTCGCCGTCGATCTCCTGGGAGATCAGGCCCATGGCGATACCGGCGACGGGGGCCTTCAGCGGCACACCGGCGTTCAGCAGCGACATGGTGGACGCGCAGACCGAGCCCATGGACGTCGAGCCGTTGGAGCTCAGCGCCTCGGAGACCTGGCGGATCGCGTAGGGGAACTCCTCGCGGGTCGGCAGGACCGGGACCAGGGCGCGCTCGGCGAGGGCGCCGTGGCCGATCTCGCGACGCTTCGGGGAGCCGACGCGGCCGGTCTCGCCGGTGGAGTACGGCGGGAAGTTGTAGTTGTGCATGTAGCGCTTGCGGGTCACCGGGGAGAGGGTGTCCAGCTGCTGCTCCATGCGGAGCATGTTGAGGGTGGTGACGCCCAGGATCTGGGTCTCGCCACGCTCGAACACGGCGGAACCGTGCACACGCGGAATGGCCTCGACCTCGGCGGCGAGCGTACGGATGTCCGTGACGCCACGGCCGTCGATGCGCTTCTTCTCCTTGATCACGCGCTCGCGGACCAGCTGCTTGGTGAGCGAGCGGTACGCGGCGGAGATCTCCTTCTCGCGGCCCTCGAACTCCGGGAGCAGCTTCTCGGCGGCCAGGCCCTTGACGCGGTCCAGCTCCGACTCGCGCTCCTGCTTGCCCGCGATGGTCAGCGCGGAGGCCAGCTCCGGCTTGACGGCGCCGGTCAGCGCCTCCAGGACGTCGTCCTGGTAGTCGAGGAAGATCGGGAACTCGCCGGTCGGCTTCGCGGCCTTGGCGGCGAGGTCGGCCTGGGCCTTGCAGAGCACCTTGATGAAGGGCTTCGCGGCGTCCAGACCGGCGGCGACGACCTCCTCGGTCGGCGCCTCGGCGCCGCCCTTGACCAGCTGGATGGTCTTGTCGGTGGCCTCGGCCTCGACCATCATGATCGCGACGTCGCCGTCCTCCAGGGCGCGGCCCGCGACGACCATGTCGAAGACGGCGTCCTCGAGCTCGGTGTGCGTCGGGAAGGCGACCCACTGGCCGTTGATCAGCGCGACGCGGACGCCGCCGATCGGGCCGGAGAAGGGCAGACCGGCCAGCTGCGTGGACGCGGACGCGGCGTTGATCGCCACGACGTCGTACAGGTGGTCGGGGTTGAGCGCCATGATGGTGGCGACGACCTGGATCTCGTTGCGCAGGCCCTTCCTGAAGGACGGGCGCAGCGGGCGGTCGATCAGACGGCAGGTGAGGATCGCGTCCTCGCTCGGCCGGCCCTCACGGCGGAAGAAGGAACCGGGGATCTTCCCGGCCGCGTACATGCGCTCCTCGACGTCCACCGTCAGGGGGAAGAAGTCGAGCTGGTCCTTGGGGTTCTTGGAGGCGGTGGTGGCCGACAGCACCATGGTGTCGTCGTCCAGGTACGCCACGGCGGAGCCGGCGGCCTGCTTGGCCAGGCGGCCCGTCTCGAAGCGGATGGTGCGGGTGCCGAAGGCGCCATTGTCGATGACGGCCTCGGCGTAGTGGGTCTCGTTCTCCACTAGCGTTTTCTCCGTTACTTTTCGTCTACGTTTCGTCTTTTGTCCTGATCCGCCCGTGTGGCGGGAGGACGTTGCGGAGAAGCGCCTGGTGCGGGCCGGTCTTCGATCGAAGCACCCGGGTTCGCATTGCCCGGGGGCCACTACCGAGGACCGGCGGCGGCGAGGTGCGCTTCTCCTCGTGATATTGCGTTGTGCTACCACACTACAAAGCGTCGGTGACACTCCGCATGTTTCCGCACATACGGCAAAGGGAGCGGCCCCCGGCAATCAGGGGAACCGCTCCCTCCACGGCGTGTTACTTGGCGCCGGCCGCACCACGGCGGATGCCGAGGCGGTCGACCAGCGCACGGAAGCGCTGGATGTCCTTCTTGGCCAGGTACTGCAGCAGACGGCGACGCTGGCCGACCAGGATCAGCAGACCACGACGGGAGTGGTGGTCGTGCTTGTGGGTCTTGAGGTGCTCGGTCAGGTCGGAGATCCGACGCGACAGCATGGCGACCTGGACCTCGGGGGAGCCGGTGTCGCCCTCCTTCTGGCCGAACTCACCGATGATCTGCTTCTTCGTAGCGGCGTCGAGCGACACGCGTACTCCTCGTAGTCTTTGAATGGCCACCGAGTGCCCCCGGTCTCTTTCTCGGGGGAGCTTCCGTAACTCGGAAGGCGGGGATCCGCTGGGCGCGGCCTCCGGGACGTCCCTTGAGGGGCTCCGGGGGTGCGTACACAAACGGCCGAGAGTCAGGGTACCAGGAGGTGGCGGGCGTCTTCGCCCCGGTTCCCGAACCACGGGGACGGCCGGGCCTCGGCCACTAGGGTGACGCTCGGATCGTTCGTGAAGCCTGTAGGTGCCCAGGTGCCCTATGGGCGTACGTCTGGAAGGGGTCGCTGCGGCATGGCGGAGACGGAAGCGGAGATGAAGGCGCGCAAGGAGCGGGAGCGCGACGAGCTGTACGCGCTCGACATCTCGGGCGTCGAGTGGAAGTGCGCGCCGGGCACGGAGGAGCACGAGGAGCGCGTCGAGATCGCCGAGCTGCCCGACGGCGCCGTGGCGATGCGGTCGTCGCTCGACCCGGACACTGTGCTGCGCTACACGGAGGGGGAGTGGCGGGCGTTCGTGCTGGGCGCGCGGGACGGCGAGTTCGACCTGGAGCCGGCGCCGCACAACGGGGGGGCGGTGGCGGAGTAGGGGCCGGGCCCACCTCTCCGACTCCCGCAGTTTCCCACCGGCGCCGCCGCGGGGCCGGGCACCACCGTTCCGGCTGCCGCGGCTTCTCGCCGGTGACCGCGGGGTGCGGTGCCGGCAGGGGTGCGGATTGGCGGGGGCGGGATCGGCGGGGGCGTCCGGCGGTGCCATCCCTGTACGACGTCCAGGACGGGCCCCGGGACAACCTGCCGTCGGTGCCCTCGCGGGCGACCTCCTGCGCCATCCCGGAACAGTCGGTCACCAGGGCCGGGCGTGGGCGGCTAGTGGACGCCCGCTCGTGGACGCCCGGCTCACGGAGACCCGGCCCGTGGGAGCCCACCCGTGGGGGCCCGGCCCACGGAGACCCGGCCCGTGGGGCCCGACCCGCGGAGACCCGGCCCGTGGGGCCCGACCCGCGGACGCCCGGCCCGTGGGGCCCGACCCGTGGACGCCCGGCCCACGGAGACCCGGCCCGTGGGGCCCGACCCGCGGACGCCCGGCCCGTGGGGCCCGACCCGTAGACGCCCGGCCCACGGAGACCCTGCCCCTGGGGCCCCGCTCGTCGAAGCCCCCGTCGAAGCCCGACGTCCCCGTTCAGCTCGTCATCGAGCGGGCCGTCGTATAGACGTCGAAGACGGCCAGGGCGAGGGGGACCAGGGTGAGGAGGACGAAGCCCTCGGCGATTTCCTTGAAGCGGCCCCAGAACGGGGTGGCGCCGCCGCGGGCGGCGGTCAGGCCGGTCGCGGTGACGATGGCCGTCGCCGCGGCGATGGCCGCGATCAGCCAGATCGTGCGGAGGTCCAGGTCGGCGCGGTCGCCGGTGAGGGCGTCGCGGACGGCCGACAGGGGCGGGTTCAGGGCGAGGCCGAGTCCGAGCAGGACCAGGGAGCCGAGGCCCGCCGCCAGGACGGGGGCGACCTGCGCGGTGTAGCGGAAGAGGTGGGCGCGCATCAGCAGGGCGACGCCGACGGCGAGGGCGAGCAGTTGGGCCCAGAGGTTGTCGGCGAAGCCGAGGACCGCGCAGGAGCCGACGGCGAGCGTCGCGCAGCCGCCGACCAGGCCGACCAGGAGTTCGTGGCCGCGCCGGGCCTGCGCGGTGATGCGCTCGACGTCGACCGGCTCCTGGGGGGCAGGGTCGGCGCCGTACGCGGTGCGCGGGGCGGAGTCGCGGGCGTCGAAGCCGATCGGCAGCCGCGCGAACCGCATGGACAGGCCGGGCAGGAAGGCGAGGGCGCCCACGCCGAGCGGGGCGCACAGCGCGGCGATCTCGGACGGCGTCCAGTGCGCGAGGATCCCCCCGAACACGGCGGCCAGGGCGAGGCCGGAGGCGACGACACAGGCGACGAAGGGGCCGTCGCCGCCCGGCGAGCACAGGGTGAGGAGGACGGCGGCCACCAGCACCGCCGCGCAGGCCAGCAGGAACTGGAGCTTCCCGATCCCCTCGCCGTCGGTGAGCGGGAGGAGGCCGGAGCCGGCCACCCCGACGTTCGGCAGGGCGCCGAGCCCCAGGGCGACGGCCGAGGCGCGGTCGTCGTAGACGCGGGCCCGGACACAGGCGAGGGCGACCAGCAGGACGCCGGTGACGGCGGCGAGGACGCCGGGCAGCGAGTGCATGTCGTGGCGTGGGTCGCCGGTCCAGGCCACGAAGGCGAGCAGGGCGGGCAGGACACCGCCGCCGACGAGGCCCGCGGCACGGGTCAGGTCGGTGCCCCACAGGGCGCGTTCGCGGGTGACGGCGGCGGCGACCGCCTCGGACACGTCGTCGTGGACGGCCGGCGGCAGCGACTCCGAGAAGGGGCGCAGGGTGAGGAGTTCGCCGTCGAGGATGTGCTGGGCGGCGAACGAGCGCGAGCCGTCGAGGACGGTGCCGTCGCGCCGTACGAGGTGGTAGCCGACGGGGGCGCCCTCGGCGGGGCTCTGCCGGGAGAGCCGGAGGATCTCCGGGTAGATGTCGACGACGGGGATGTCGTCGGGCAGTGCCACGTCGATCCTGCTGTCGGGCGCGACGATCGTGACCCGGCAGAAGCCGAGGCCCGTGACCGCCAGGGTCTGTCCTCCTCCGGTGGCTGCCGTCGAGGCCGTGATGCTCACCTGCTGATCCCCCTCAGTGGTGGTTTCCCGCGTCGTTCGTGCTCGTGCTGTGAAGTTCCTGCGCAGCGGACGGGCTGTTCCGGCATTCCGGGCCGCGTCGCATGTGCTCACGCGAACATCCGGCACCCTACCGCCCCCTCGTGCCGGGGGAAGTCAGTAGGATCGCGCGGCGGCCTGCGTCCGCCTGACACGGGGTGGCGGACGGTACTTCGACAGTTCGACAGTACTTTCCCGGATCCTCCGGGGGCCGTTGAGGGAATTGGTGAGCAGTGAGCCACATCGTCGTGAAGCGGCCGCCGAGGTCGCTGCCGTCCGAAGTGCCCACGGGCGAGATCGCCGTGCAGCCGCCGCCCGAGCTGCCGCGGGGGCATCAGGAGAGCGTGCTGATGCAACTCCTGCCGACGCTCGGCATGGGCGGCTCGGTGGTGTTCTTCTTCACGAGCGGGCAGCCGTTCATGCGGATCATGGGCATGGTGATGATCGCCTCGACGGTGGCCATGTCCATCGCGATGGTGGTCCGCTTCCGCCGCGGCTCCCAGGGGCAGTTGGCGGACCTGCGCCGCGACTACCTGAGCTACCTCAGGCAGACCCGGCACACCACGCTGGAGACGGCGAGGGCGCAGCGTGACGCGCAGTACTACCTGCACCCCTCCCCCGAGCAGCTGTGGGCGCTGGTCGCCGAGGGCAGCCGGGTGTGGGAACGGCGGCCGGGCGACGAGGACTTCGCCCAGGTCCGTATCGGGCTGGGCGCCCAGGGGCTGGCCACTCCGCTGCTCGCCCCGGAGACCGGCCCTGTGGAGCAGCTGGAGCCGTTGACGGCGGGCGCGCTGCAGCGCTTCCTCGCCGTCCACTCCACTCTGGACGACCTGCCGATGGCCGTCTCGCTGCGGGCCTTCTACCACGTGACGGTCAGCGGCGACCCGCTGTCCGTACGGTCCTCCGCGCGCGCGATGGCGGGTTCGCTGGCCGCGCTGCACTCCCCCGAGGACCTGCTCCTGGTCGTCGCTGCGGGCCGGGAGGAGCTGGTGCACTGGGAGTGGACGAAGTGGCTGCCGCACGCGCAGGCGCCGAACGCGGTGGACGGCGCCGGGAGCCGGCGGCTGATCGGCGGCGACGCGCGCGAGCTGGAGGACCTGCTCACCACGCGGCTCACCGGACGTCCGCGTTTCCATCCCAACGCCACGCCGCTGCCGGACGAGCCGCACATCGTCGTCGTCCTCGACGGTCTGTCGCTGGCCCCGGACTCGCTCCTGGCCAACCCGGAGGGGCTGCAGGGCGTCACCGTCCTGGAGGTCGTACCGGGTGATCCGACCGGGGCGGGGGGCGATCTCTCCATCGTCGTACAGCCCGGTGTGCTGCATCTGGAGTCCGGGCACGGGGTCGTCTACGAGGGGACGCCCGACACGTTGTCGCAGGAGTCCGCGGAGGTGCTGGCGCGACAGCTGGCGCCGCTGCGGATGGCGTCCGGCGGGGACGACGACGAGCCGCTGCTGGCGAACCTGGAGTTCACCGACCTGCTGAACCTGGGGGACGCGGCGTCCGTCGACCCGCGGCGCACGTGGCGGCCGCGGTCGCTGGCGGAGCGGCTGCGGGTGCCGATCGGGGTCGGCGAGGACGGCCGTCCGGTGATGCTGGACCTCAAGGAGGCGGCGCAGGAGGGCATGGGCCCGCACGGGCTGTGCGTGGGCGCGACCGGTTCCGGCAAGTCCGAGCTGCTGCGCACCCTGGTCCTCGGCCTGGCGGTCACCCACTCCTCCGAGACCCTGAACTTCGTCCTCGCCGACTTCAAGGGCGGCGCGACCTTCGCGGGTATGGCGCAGATGCCGCATGTGGCGGCCGTCATCACCAACCTCGCGGACGACCTGACGCTCGTCGACCGCATGGGCGACTCCATCCGCGGTGAGCTCAACCGCCGTCAGGAGATGCTGCGGGACGCGGGCAACTACGCCAACATCCACGACTACGAGAAGGCGCGGGCGGCCGGTGCGCCGCTGCAGCCGATCCCGTCTCTGGTGCTGGTCATCGACGAGTTCAGTGAACTCCTCACCGCCAAGCCGGACTTCATCGAGATGTTCGTGCAGATCGGCCGGATCGGCCGCTCGCTCGGCGTGCATCTGCTGCTGGCCTCGCAGCGTCTGGAGGAGGGCCGGCTGCGCGGTCTGGAGACGTATCTGTCGTACCGGATCGGTCTGCGGACCTTCTCGGCGGCCGAGTCGCGGGCTGCGCTCGGTGTGCCGGACGCCTACGAGCTGCCGAACGTGCCGGGTTCCGGCTTCCTGAAGTTCGGCACGGGCGAAATGGTGCGGTTCAAGGCGGCGTACGTCTCCGGTGTCTACCGTTCGGGCGGTCAGCGGGCGGCGCTGGGCGGCGGCCCGCTGCCGCTGGACCGGCGGCCGGTGCTGTTCACGGCGGCGGAGGTGCCGGTGCACTACGTGCAGCTTCCCGCGCAGCGTGCCTCGGACGAGGGCCCGGAGGTCGACGAGGCGCTCGCGGACACGGTTCTCGATGTGATCGTGCGGCGGCTGGAGGCGCAGGGCCCGGCGGCGCACCAGGTGTGGCTGCCGCCGCTGGACAGCCCGCCGTCGCTGGACACGCTGCTGCCCGGTCTGACGGCGGTGCAGGGCCGGGGTCTCACACAGCCCGGCTACGAGGGCGCGGGCCGGCTGGTCGTACCGGTCGGCCTGGTGGACAAGCCGTACGAGCAGCGCCGGGACGCGCTGTGGGCGGACTTCTCCGGCGCGGCCGGCCATATGCAGATCCTGGGCGGCCCCCAGTCCGGCAAGTCCACCCTCCTCCGCTCCCTGATCTGCTCCTTCGCACTCACCCACACCCCGCACGAGGTGCAGTTCTACGGCCTCGACTTCGGCGGTGGCGGTATGTCGGCGGTGGCCGGGCTGCCGCACGTGGGCGGTGTGGCGTCCCGCCTCGACCCGGAGCGGGTGCGGCGCACGGTGGCCGAGGTGTACGGCGTGATGACGCGCCGCGAGGAGTACTTCCGCTCGTCGGGCATCTCCTCGATCGCCGACTTCCGCACCAAGCGGGCGCGGGGCGAGATCTCGATCACGGACCAGCCCTGGGGAGACGTCTTCCTGGTCATCGACGGCTGGGGCAACTTCCGGGCGGACTACGAGGCGCTGGACCAGATCGTGCACGAGATCGCCGCGCGCGGTCTCGGCTACGGCATCCACCTCGTCCTGACGGCCTCCCGCTCGATGGAGGTCAGGGCGGCCCTCAAGGACCACCTGATGAACCGTCTGGAGCTGCGGCTCGGCGACACGATGGACTCCGAGCTGGACCGCAAGGTCGCCGCGAACGTCCCCTCGGGCGTTCCCGGCCGTGGCCAGTCCCCGCAGAAGCTGCACTTCATGGGGGCGGTGCCGCGCATCGACGGGCTGGCCTCCGACACGGACCTCTCCGACGCCACGCAGGCGCTGGCGGCCGAGGTCACCCGGCACTGGCAGGCGGCGCCCGCGCCCGAAGTACGGCTGCTGCCGCGTGAGTTCCCGGCCACGCAGCTCCCGCCGGGCGACCGCTTCCCCCGGCAGGGTGTCGCCTTCGCGCTCGACGAGACCAACCTGGAGCCGGTCTTCGTCGACTTCGAGCAGGACCCGTTCTTCCTCGTCTTCGGCGAGAGCGAGTCCGGCAAGTCGAACCTGCTGCGGCTGCTGATCAAGCAGCTCACGGAGCGCTACTCGGGCGACGAGTGCAAGCTGTTCGTGGTCGACAACCGCCGCTCCCTGCTGGATGTCACGCCGTCCTCCCACCTGGCCGAGTACATCCCGATGTCCAACGCCATGGAGCACCACATGTCCGCCCTGGCCAACCTGATGCAGCGGCGCACGCCGACGGCGGACGTGACGGCGCAGCAGCTGCGCAACCGCAGCTGGTGGCAGGGGCCGACGGTGTTCGTCGTCGTCGACGACTACGACCTCGTCGCCACGTCGAGCGGCAATCCGCTGGCGGGGCTGACGGAGATGCTGCCGTTCGCCCGGGACGTGGGCGTCCGCTTCATCGTCGCCCGCTCGACGGCGGGCGCGGGCCGGGCCGGTTACGAGGCGTTCATGCAGCGCGTCAAGGAACTCGGCGCGCAGGGCGTGGTCCTGGCCGGCGACCCGGCGGAGGGCGACGTGCTCGGCGGGGTCCGGCCTCGTCCGATGCCCGTGGGCCGGGGCGTGTTCGTGTCCCGGCGGCGGGGGAAGCCTTTGATCCAGGTGGGGTTGGCGGGCGACGGCTTGTCCTGAGGACCTGTCGGGTTTCCCGAGGGCTTGTGGAAAACTTGGCCATGTCCATGCACTCGCTTGAACTGAGCGCATGGGCATGGCCTGTTGGTGCTCACGGGGGGTTCGCGCATGGCATGGGACGAGTGGGAGCAGCTGAAATCGCGGGCCACCGCCGACAGTTCAACCCAGATGCGGCTGAACCAGCTGGACCCCGGCTCCGGTCGTGCCGCCCCGGATCCTGCCTCGTACGGCGATCTGAAGATGAGTCAGGGCGACCTGTCGAAGATCGGCACCAACGCGTTCAAGCTGTACAACGACCTGTGGGACAAGGGCCGTAGAGCCGTGCCCAGCAGCGAGAGTGCCGCCGGCGCCTTCGCCAAGGGAGGCTTCGCCCTGGGAAGCGCGCTCCAGCATGTGGCGCTGCGCTGGGACGAACAACTGGGGTCGCTCCGGGACGCGTGCGCGCACATCTCGAACCACATGACCGTCACGACGAAGCTGCACACCGGCGACGACCACTACATCCGCCGCCAGATGAGCAGCATCGACCTGCTGGACGCGGGCTTCGACGAACGCGTCGGCGAACCGGGCGCGCCCAACCCGGTGTACGGCGAGAAGAAGGACGCGAAGGCGGACGAGAAGAAGGACGCGAAGGGCTGATGGATCTCGACGCGCTGCGCACCGCCGACTTCAGCCTCCTCGACGACGCCGTCGACGACTGGTCGACCATGGTCACCGACCTGGAAACCCTGATGGACTCGGCCGAGAAGGGGCTGCGCGGTGCGGCCAACGCGGCCAACTGGGCGGGCTACAACGCCACGGTCTCCAAGGAGTTCATCGGCAAGACCTCCGGGGAGTTCGCGGACGCCCACAGCCAGGCCGCGTCCATCCACAACATCCTGCGGGACACCCGGGACGAGCTGAAGAAGTTCAAGGGACAGCTGACCGACGCCGTCGAGCGGGCCCGTCAGCAGAACCTGACGGTGATCGGCTACGAGGGCGGCTTCTCGGTCACGTCGAACGTCCCGCCGGAGGGGCGCGCCCAGCAGGACAAGGACCGCTCGGGCGAGATCGTCGCGCTGCGCGACGAGATCCAGGGAATTCTGGACGGGGCCACCGAGAGCGACACCTCGGCGAACACCGTGCTGATGGCGATCGCCGACCAGAGCAAGCTGGGCTTCTCGGACGTCGACTACGCGGACCGGGACTCCGCGGCGAAGGCGCTCAAGGACGCGGAGGATCTGGCGGACCTGGCGAAGCAGAAGCCGGAGGACCTGTCGGTCGCGGAGTTCGACCGCCTCAACAAGGGCCTCAAGGAACACTCCGGCGACGAGCTCTTCGCCGAGCGCTTCGCCACGCGCCTGGGCGCCCAGGGCACGCTGGACTTCTGGACCGGCATCAACGACCCGCACAGCGCGTGGAGGGTCGGGCAGGAGCGGGTCGACCAGTACGACGACCTGCAGAAGAACCTCTCCCTCACGCTCGCCGCGGCGTCGCAGAGCGACAGCGCCGACATGACGGCGTGGAAGTCGTCGATGGTCGACCTGGTCGACAAGCCGGTGGGCCGGGGCGGCGGCTTCCCGCTGGGCGGGCAGGTCATGTCCAACCTGATGCGGTGGGGTGACTACGACGACCGGTTCCTCGTCGACTACGGCGACAAGCTGATCGAGACGGAGAAGAAGTTCACGGGCAACGGCCGGCACGGGGCGTGGCAGCGCACGGGCATGGACCCGCTCCTCAACCGCACCGGCACCGACTCGGGCTGGGACCCGATGACCGGCTACCTCAGGGCCCTCTCCAACAGCCCCGACGCGGCCACGGAGTTCCTCAACGGCACCTTCGTCACCCGCGACGAGGACCACGACTTCACCCAGGACACGGACGGAGACGGCAAGGAGGGCAAGCGCACCCTCAGCAACTTCGACTACCTCTTCGAGGAACGCGACTGGCCCCAGGACACCGACGCCAAGGGCGACGACAGCGTGGCGGGGCGGAATTACCTGGCGATGGCACTGGAGGCGGGGGCTACGGGGCATCCGGCGGGGGAGTTGCCGACTGTGGACACGCCGCCGCACAACGCGGATCAGACGAAGTTGATGGAGAGCCTGGTCTCCTCGATCGGGGACGATCCTGAACGACTGACGAAGTACGGCTACATGTCCGACAGCGTCGGCCAGATCACTTCGGAGTATCTGCCAGACATCAACCGGGCCATGACCGACGTGCCGAGAAGCGACTCGGGTGGACAGACAACAGAAAAATGGAAGGACGTCGAAAAACTGTTCCCGATCTCCGGCTCCGAGGCCAAGCTGGCGCACAATGATGTAACCAAGCTCCTCTTCGCCGTCGGCCAGAACGAAGAAGGATACGCCGCTGTCGAGGTCGGCCAGAAGGCGTACATGGGCAAACTACTGGACTATCACCTGGACCCGGGACTTCCCGAAGCCGACAGGGTCTCCAGCGATCACAAACTCATCATCGAGCAGGTCGCATCGAGATCGGGCGAGGTGTCCGGCACTCTCAACCTCGGCGCCCGGGAAGCCATCGGTTCCGAGGCCTCGGACAAGGACAAGGCGTACGAACATTCAGTGGCCCAACGCAAGAACTGGATCTCCGGCGGAGTCGGGACCGCTGTCGGTGTCGGAACATCCTTCATTGCGACCCCGTGGGTCGGGGCAATGGCTGGCGGGGCTGCGGGAACAGCGACCAGCGTCATCCTGGAATCAGTTTTCCAGGACGCCGAAGGAAACGCCGCAAAGGACGCACAGAAAACCGGCGGCCAGTTCTGGGCAGACGGCCAGATGCGTAATCAGGCAATCGCAGAGGATGGGGCACGAGCTGCAGCGGCAAAGTACAAGTCGGTGGATGTCGGCGATGCCGGGATGACTGCACGCGAGGCCGCAAAGCAGGGTTATTTGAACGCACAGGCAATCGTCGACGGAGGCGCCCCCGGCAGCACTACGGCCTTTTGACCCCGCTCGCCCCCACAGGAAGACACCAATGAAATCGCACCGATCGACTTCAAGGAATTCCAGCACGGTTTCCGCCGCCGCGCTCACGACTCTCGTCTTTCTGGTGACAGGGTGCAGCGATGACGGAGAGAAGCGTGAATACACGGTTCCTGACACATTGTGCGGGACAGCTGTCGACAGTGAGGCTCTCGCCCCTTTCCTTCCTGGAGGGAACAAGATCACAGTCAGGGACAGGTCCTACTCAGGAAGCAGGGGGTGCGAGGTTATTGTCGACGACAAGCTGATAGTAACCACTTCTCAGATGTGGATGGAAGAGAACAGGACGACGTCCTTCGTGGCGGCCCGGCAGTCCCTCGACACCCTCGACAAGTCGGCAGAGGACGGGCGGTTCGTATATTCGGGAAATGAGGCTTTCGGCAAGACTCTCGACTGCGTTGACACCAAGTACAAGCAGGAGCTGTACACCGTGATCCAAGCAGATGGCACAAAGAATCGGGACGCCGAAGCAATGAAGCGTCTCATCCTCTCCTTCACCGAGTCCGTCGAGGAATCAGCCGAATGCACGGCAGGGGCGCAGTAACCGAGCCTTTCAAGCGCGGCATGCAAAAAGGGTGGGCACCTCCCGTGCGTGCCCACCCTTTTTGCTGCTCTTGTGCTGCTACTGGAAGTAGCTGGCGCCCTTCAGGTCGCCGCCGCGGTAGTCGCCGCCGGCCGCGTGGACGCGCTGGGAGATCTGGACCAGGGCCGCGTGGATGCCGCGCGCGTGCCTGTTCCATTCCTCGGACTTGCCCTGGAACGCCTGGAACGCCTCGCCGCCCCAGCCCGAGGACACGTTCAGCACGGCCTGGCGCAGGGCCTCGAGGTCCTCCTCGAGCTTCGTGGCCTGGTTACCAAGCTCGGTGGCGAGCGCGTCCATAG
The DNA here is from genome assembly GCF_042653945.1 of Streptomyces vulcanius. Classification (NCBI taxonomy): domain Bacteria; kingdom Bacillati; phylum Actinomycetota; class Actinomycetes; order Kitasatosporales; family Streptomycetaceae; genus Streptomyces; species Streptomyces vulcanius. The sequence continues at coordinate 22,770 of NZ_JBHSFK010000064.1, forward strand.
TGCCGTATGTGACGGCAAGCTCGTCGTAGTGGACTCCGGACATTGTTCCCTCGTTTCTTCGAAGATTGACTGTGACTCAGTGCCGCCGACGAACCATCAGTAGCTGTTGAGCGCTGAAGTCTTTCCGCCCAGGTCGTCCACCGAGATCTTGTTCATGTCGCCGGTGATCTGGTCTTCGAGGTTGGTCTTGTCGTTCTTGGTCATGTTGATGCCCTCGAGGAAGTCGTCGAGCATCTTGCCGATCGAGACCATGTGGCCGTTGATCTCGGTCTGCTTCGTGTTGAAGGCGTTGGCGCCCTGGCCGGTCCACGCCTTCTCGATCATGTCGATCGTGCCCTGCAGCTTCGCCAGCGACTGCCGGATGTTGTCGTACCGGTCGATGACCTCCGTCTGAAGCTTCTTGACGTCGCCGTCGTTGAGTTTGCGGTCGACCATTTCGGCACTCCCTTTCGTGAGAGCTATGGTTCTTATTTGCGCACGTCAGCGCGGTGTGGTGGTACTGGTCAGTCGTGAGTGAGCTGTGCGTGCGTCGTCATGCGCGTCGCCGTGAACGGATCACCGCGAAGGCTCCGCCCCCGATCACCAGCACGGCCGCCGCGGCTCCGAGGGCCACCCACATCGTGGTGTCGTCGGACGACTCCGAGCTTGATCCTGCCGCCGCGGTCGCGCCGCCTGAAGTGTCCTTGGGGGCTTGTGACGAGGTTGATGCGGAGGTGGAGGGCGAGGTGCTGGACTCTTCCGTGCCGACGTTCTCGTAGCTGAGGGGGTCGGAGGCGGCGGAGCCCGGGTTGATGTCGGCGTCGGCCAAGACCCTCCGGGGGCGCACCAGGCCGTAGCCGAGGTAGTTGCTCGGTTCGTCCTTGGGCCAGTCCCGGCCGGCCGTGTCGATCAAGGTGCGGAGGACTTGGTTGGCCGTCCAGTCGGGGTGGGCGGACCAGATGAGGGCGGCGGAGGCGGAGGCGATGGCGGAGGCGGCGCTGGTACCGCTGTCTGTGCAGTACGACTTAAACGTCGCGTCGCACCACTCGGGGATGTCAGTTCCTGGGGCTCCGAGGTCCACGTAGTCGCCGTGTTCGGAGAACTTGGCCACCGTCCCCGACTCGTCGGCCGCTGATACGCCCACGACATAGGGGTATGCGGCCGGATAGCCGATGAAATTCTTCGTCTTGGCGTCATTGCCGGTGGCGGAGAACATCAGCTTCCCCTTGGACTGGGCGTATTTGACCGCCGCCGCCTCCTCCGGGTACATGATGTCGTCGCCGAAGGACATGTTGATGATCCGAGCATCACTGTCAGCGACGGCCCTGATCGCTTCCGCGGTAGTGGGCGTCTTCTCCTTGTCCGCGGAGTCCTTCACCCCTGATGCGAGCACCCGGTAGGGAACGATCTTCGCTCCAGGGGCCAGCCCCTTCAGACCTCCGCCGGCACCAGTACCGGCTATCAACGCCGCCATGCTGGTGCCATGCCCCTCGTAGTCCTTGGTGGCGTTGTACGAAACGGCCGCTGAAGGGTCATCGACGACAACCTGCCCTTGGAGAGAAGGACTGTCGGGATTCACGCCCGTATCCAGCACAGCAATCTTGATGCCCTTGCCGGTGCTCACCTTCCACATCGCGTCGGCGTCCATCGCGTCCAAGTACCACTGCTTCGACTGGACGTCGGCGGCTACCGCGCTCGGGGCCAGCCCGGAAGACACGATGGCGAATGCACCGAATGCGGCGCAGACCGTCATCACCGGTCTTCCGGCACGTCCCGCGAAATGCGCGGTCATACGGCCGCGCGGGCTGGTCCCTGTCATGCCTGTCTAGATCCTCGCTCGTCTTCAGTCGTCGGTTGCCGGTGGTGCGTTACGTGGCTGCGCCCCGCGCTGACGCTCGTCGTCGCGGTCTTCGCGATTCCTGTTACGCCGGCTCCCCTTCGGACCCTTACGAGTTCCCGCACCGCCTCCGGGCACATTGCCGGTCCTGTCGGCTGGGGCGCGCCCGGTGGGCTTACCGACAACACCGTCGGAGTTGCCCGCAGTGGGTCGGGCGGTCGGGCCCGGACGATTGTTGGTGTTGGGTGCGCCGATGACGCCTCGCTGGGCGATCCTGCCCGTGGGCGTACGGGAGCCGTTGTTGCCCTCGGCACCGACGACCGTGCCCCGAGGCACCCTGGGACCCGTCGTTCCCGAGGTAGTGCCATTCGTGGGGCGTCCTCCGACCACGCCGTTGCCCCGTGCCGCGCCTGTCGAGCCGATTCCGCCGCCCCGTGCGTTGGGTGTACCTCCCACGGGGCGAGGCGTACCGCCGGACACTCCACGCCCCATGAGTGGCCTGCCTGCGGCCGTACCGCCGGCTCGGCCGGCCGCCGACTGTCCCGTGGCAGCTGCGCGGCTCACCGGCCCCGTGTTGCCGCGCGCGCCGGTGGTACCGCCGGTCGTGCCGGCACGACCTTGCGCTGAGATCGGGGCCCTGTTCGCGGGCGTTCCGCCGAAGCCCGAGCTGCGTCCGGCGACTCCGCCGAAGGCCGGAGGTGCTCCGCCGGTAAGGATGGGCGAAACCGAACCGCTGCCCCCGCCCGAGCCGGTCGTCGTCGGCGCGTTGACCGGAGACTTCACGGTGTCCTGCGGCGTCAGGGTCCCGACACTGTCGATCTTTGTGCCGACATTGCTGTCCGGCGAGACGGCCGTGTCATCCAGGTTGCTGAGCTTCGGCGGGGTGTCCACCGAGCGCGAGTGCCCGGTCGTTCCGTCTGAGGAATCACGCACAGTCGAGACAGGCGTGTGAACGTTGCCCAGCTCACTGCTGCTCTGCCCTTCGGTGGCATTGAAGGGGTTCTTCGCCGTCGGAGCGGGTTTGGGCACCCCCACATTAGGCATCGCCTCGAAAACCGGAGGATCCTGGGCCGCCAGCGTCTCCTCCGACACCGAGTAGAAGGACGCCAACCGGTTCATCTGGTTGATCGCCTCCTGGCGGTCCTTCTCCGCCTGGATGGCCGCCGTGTACTCCTTGTTGCCCTCGACCTGCGCCGGCGCCGGGATCTGCTCGACCTTCTTGGGGCTGATCCGGGTGTCGCGGGGCGGCATGGAGCTGCGTACGGAGGCGAGGCCCGTGGCGGCAGCTGTGATCTGGGTGCCGGCGACCTCGGCGAAGTCGGAGAGCGCGATGGCGTGCTTGACCAGCTTGCCGCCCCACTCGCGGAAGGCCGTGCCGGACTCGCCCTCCCACTCGACGCGGCCGACATGACCCTCGAGTTCGTCGGCGGCCGCCTTGATGGCGTCGCGGGCGTCCCACAGGGCCTTGCCCGCGGTCTCCAGGTGCTCCGGGTTCGCGGACTCGACCATGTTGATCATGTCGTTGAGCTGATGGTTCTCGAAGTCCGTCTTGCCGAGCAGGCGGACACTACCGCCGAAGGGAAGTCCATCGAGCAGCTCCGAGGCGCGGCTGATCATGTTGATGGCGCCGGCCTGGGCGGCGACATCCTTCTGCTCGGCCTCGTGCGGGTTCGGCTGCTTCTGTTCGTCGCTCACTTGAAACCCCCGCCGTAGTTCTCGTTGTCGGAGCGCTTCTTCGGCTCGGCAGTGGTGTCGCCTTCGGCGGGCTTCTTCTCCTTGGCCGCCTCCGCCTCCTGCCGGCTGATCTCGGTCTGGATCTCCCAGAACCGTCGTCGCTGTTCCTCGTCGAGATTGCTGAAGTCGCCGTGTGCGCCCAGGACGGCGATCTGCATCGCCTCTATCTGGAGTCCCAGGCTCTTGGACAGCGCGGTCAGGCGTTCGTGGACGCGCTCGTACTGGGTGTGGAGGCCCTTGGCCTCGCCGAAGTCGCCCGCGCCGCTGAAGGACGCCGCCGAAAGACTGTGCGCGCCGACCTTCTTCGCGCTGCCGGCCGACCCTTCGAAGCTGGACAGCACGGCGTCCACACGCTTCTTGAAGGTCCCCAGCGCCTCCAGGCTGACCTTGAAGCCTGCCATGTCCGCAGGAAGCACGATGCCTTCCTCCCCGTTTCCCCGTTACCTGCTACCCGATCGCGAAGCCTTCGACGCCGTAGCGGCGGCGGAGACCTGTCCCCGGTGGCGTACTCATGTCGACGTACCCGGCATCCACTCTAGTCAATGTGTAAACGGGGCCCAACTGAACTTTGTGTGGACTCAGTTACGAAACCGCCATGACTGTGGGTGCGACACACCGTTTGCAGCGCGGAACTATGCCCCCGCCTGCTCCTCCAGCCAGCGTCGGGCGCCGACCTCGCTCGGATACTCCCGGACCGTGAGCCACGCCGTCAGCCAGCCGACGGCGTACCCGGCGAAGGCCGGTAGGACGGGGGCCGCCAGGAGGAGCAGAGGGCGGGCGGCGGCGGCCCGGCCGGGGGCGGCGCCGTTGTGGGCCTGTTTGGCGAGACGGGTCTGCTGGGGGGTGGGCGGGTTGAGGAGGGCTGCCCGGTGGCCGCGTCGTTGACGAGTCCAGCCCCAGAGGAAGGCCGGTACGGACGCGATCGCCTGGACCCAGTCGGACACGGTGCGCGCGGTCCGCGGCCACTCGTCGGTGAAGCCCTGGTAGAGGCTCAGGGCGAAGAAGCAGAAGAAGGCCAGGACTGCGACCACGAACAGCGTCGTGCGGGCGCGGCACAGCCAGTAGCGCGTGCCGCGTTCGTACCAGGTCGTGCCCAGTTTCGGCAGTCGTGGGACGGCGACGGACGGGGGCGCCTCAGAAGATGCTCGTGACGCCATGCCAGATGTCCTTCCCTAGCCGTGCGATGTCGTCCCCGGTCTCCGAGGCGACGTTCCCGGCGCCGTGGAGCACCCCGCCGACCACCCCGTGGTCGTGGATGTCCTCGCTCCAGTGCTCGTGGAAGGTGTGGTCGAGGACGTCCGTCGCGACGACCGCGGCCCCGACGCCGACCGCGGCCACCGCCACCGCCCCCTCCACGGGCAGGGCCGCCACCACGCCCGCGGCGACGGCCACGCCGCCGAGAGCCACGCCGCCGTCGACCACCACGGAGTGCTGCCAGGACCAGCCCTTGTCGTGGTCGTCCTTGGCCTCGACCAGTCCGCAGGCAGCGGCTGCGGCGACGTCCAGGACCGGGATCTCCCTGAGGAATTCGGGGAGTTCGGCGACCCCTCGGCCCAGGCGCAGCGCGTCCGCCGCGTCGGCGAGTTTGACGTTGAGGGCGCGGTCGTATGGGAGCGCCGTGCTGCCGTGGTCGGCGCGGGCGATGGCGTCCTCCAACGCGTCGACCTGCGTCGTCGCCTCCCGGTAGGCGCCCTTGGCGGGGAGGTCGGCGGGCAGTTTGCGGCCCGCCTTCTGGTACGCCTTGCGCTCGGCCCGCAGGTCCTTCTTGGCCGCTCGTTCCTCGGCCTTCGCGTTGTCGATGAGGCCCCGGGCCTTTCGGCCGCCGGCGCGGGCGTCCTCGGCGTCGTACGCGTACAGGCCGCGCAGGGCGTCGGCGATGGTGATCCTGTCGCCGGTGGAGACCGGGGCCGTCACCTGTGCGTAGAGGCCGCGCAGTCCGTCCGCCGCGACCAGGCGGGCGTGCTGGGCGGTGTGCAGGATCTCGTCGCGCACCTTGCCGTACTCGTCTAGGGCCGCGATGGTCGTGCGGTCGTCCGCGGTCGGCGGGTTCGCGGTCAGGATGTCCAGCGGGACGCCCTTGGGGCCCGTGGCGACGCCCTTGCGGGTCGCGATGTACTCGGCGTTCTGCAGGGCCGTCTCGCAGGCGGACAGCGCGTCGGCGAGTGTGGTGAGGATGTCGCCCGCGGAGTGGACGAGCGTGGCGAAGGCGCCCGCCGTCAGCGCGTCGTCGCTCCAGGTGGCGCGGAAGGTCTCGGCCGCCTCGCCCTTCCAGGTCGTGTCGCCGACCAGCCGTTCGACGGCCTGGCCGAGCGGGTGGACGACCTCCTCCAGCTTCCCCTTGGCGTTCTTGTACGTCTCCGCCATCGTGCGCAGTCCGCCGAGGTCGCCGCCGACCCAGCTGTCCGCCATCTCAGCCGTCCCCCGCCATCAGGTCCTCGAACAGTCCGTGTACGTCGATGTCGTGCCGTTGGAAGGAGTCGCGGGCGTACGTCACCTTGTCGCCGCGGTCGTCCAGCCGGTCGGCGAAGCCGGTGTGCAGGGCGACGATGAGGTCGGCGACCTCCTTGAGGGCGTGGTCGAGTCCCGCGTCGCCGGCGTCCACCACCGGCGGGGCGACGTCGGGGTGCAGCCCGCGGTAGTTGACGGCCTCGTCGTGGAAGGTCCTGGACATGGCGGAGAGGTCGCTCAGCACGGCCTTGAAGTCGACGGGCATCAGCCCACCTCCCGTGCGTAGGCGGCGAGATCGGCCCATTGCCAGCTGGGGCGGTCCGGTCGGTCGACGCGCGGGTCCAGCACGACCCTCACGCCGCGCTCGCGCACTCCCTCGGCGAGCGGGCCCAGGGAGGTGACCACCCAGGGCTGTGCCTCGCCGAGCGCGGCCACCAGCCCTCCCAGCGTGGTGAAGGCCAGGGCCACGGTTCCGTCGGTGGGATGCTCGAAGAGTTCGTACGTCACATAGGGGACGTGGATGGGAGTGACGACATAACGCGGGTGGGCCGGGACGAACACCGGGGTGTGGTACGCCGGGACGGCCGGCTCCGCGTGCGTGGGCGCCGGTACGCCGATGTAGTCGAGAAGCCGCGAACGCTGCGGTCCGCCCATCGCCGTCTCCTCCCCGTGGACGATGTCGCGGCACCACCGTAGCCAGCGAACAGTCCGGCAAATCCGGCTATATCGGATTGCCTGAGGGGGTGTATGCGGAACTCATACACGTGTTTGGGCGGGACGAGGCCGACGCTTGACCAGGGGATGACCCCGTACGGCAGCCCTCAGCTCCCGGTGACCCTCCGCGCCCTCCGTCGCGCGTCCCGGATGGCCACCGCCGTGCCGCCGAGGCCGGCGACGAGGACCGCCGCGGCCACGGCCACGTAGGTGGCGAGGCGGGCGTTGCGTTCGTCGGGGGTCTCGCCCGTCCGGAACGCCGCTGCGGCCGGGGCCTCCGCCCTGGCCAGGCCGTCCTGGGGGCTCGGGGACTCGATCGGGTGGTCGTCCTCGGTGAGGGCGCGGACCGGGTCGACGACGCCCCAGCCGACGAGGCGGTCGTGCCCGGCGATGGTGCGCTCGGCGGTCTGCTCGATCTGGGCGACGACCTCGCGGGCCGTCCAGTCGGGGTGCTTGGCCTTGATCAGCGCGGCGACGCCCGCGACGTACGGCGCGGAGAAGCTCGTACCGTTGTCGGAGCAGTTGCCGCCCTGGGGGACCGTGGAGATCATGTCGACGCCGGGGGCCGCGACGCCGACGAAGTCGCCGGACTGGGAGAAGGACGCGCGTTCGTTGTTGCGGTCGGAGGCGGCGACGGCGAGCACGCCCTTGTAGGAGGCGGGGTAGGTCTCCTTGACGTTGCCGCCGAGGCCGTCGTTTCCGGCCGAGGCCACGACCACGATCCCGGCGTCCAGCGCCGTGTCGATCACCTGCTCCAGGTCGGAGGTCGGCCTGACCGCGTTCGACGTGTCCTGGGAGATGTTGATGACGTCGGCCTTGGCGTCGATGGCGTACCGGATCGCGGTGGCCAGGGTCTCGGTGGTGCCGTGGCCCTCCGCGTCGTTCTGCTGGATCGGGATGATCGTCGCCTCGGGGGCGAGGCCCACGAAGCCGGTGCCGCCGATCGGGCGGGCCGCGATGATGCCGGCGACCTTGGTGCCGTGGCCGACCGTGTCGGTGGTGCCGTTCTCCTTGCCGCGCTCCACGGGGTCGCCGTTGTCGTCCTTGAGGCCCTTGGGGAGGTAGTTGCGGCCCGCCTTCGCGTCCACGGCCGCGGTCAGCTGCGGGTTCTTGACGTCCACGCCGGTGTCGATGACCGCGACCCGGACGCCCTTGCCCTTCGACTGGCTCCACAGTTCGTCGAGCTGGACGCGTTGCAGGGACCAGGGGCGGCCCGGATAGAGGCCGTTGGGGAACTGGCACTGGTCGGAGTACTTCAGCGTGTTGTCCGCGGCGGTTGCGGGCGGTGCGAGGGCCGTGGCCGTCGTCAGCAGGGCTGCGGCGGCCACCAGCGTCGTCTTGCGGATCACTGTCGCGGTCCCCCTCACGAGCCCTGCGGCTGGCGGGCCGCCGCCGTGGACAGGCGGGGGCCGGTGGGCAGGAACTCCGACCAGGCGGCCGGGATCGGCGCCGGGTCCACGTCCTTGTAGCCGAGCAGGGTCTGCGCCTGCTTCTCCTCCTGCTGTTGCTGTTCGCGCTGCTTGGGGGTGGTGCCGATGCCCGCGTCGTCCGTGGCGCTGTCGCCGTTGGACTGGAGCACGTAGCGCAGGCCCGTGTCGGTGACCAGGAACACCGGGCCCGCCTGGGGCTCCTCGCCCTGGAACTGGCGGTAGAGCTGGCCGGAGCCGGGGGTGACGTAGGCACTCGAGGAGCCGGTGGGGAGTTTCTGTGGGAAGTCGGTGCCCACCCAGGTGCTGAGGGTCGTGGCGCCGGAGTTCGCGTTCACGCCGCGCAGGACGTTGCAGACCGTACTGCGGCTGCCCTTGGCCGTGGACGGGTCGTTGACGGGCTCCGGGTCCTCGGTCGGCCAGCGGTGCTCGGTGCCGAACGCCTTGCCCGGCACGATCGCGCCCGGGCTGACCTCGGCGGCCTGACCTGCCTGGCCGAGCGGGGCGAGCTCCTCGCTGAACAGGAGAAGCTGGGCGACGAACGCCGAGACGGGGGCCACTCGGCCGGGCAGGACGACGTAGTACTGGTCGGTGTTGCTGTCGCGCCCCTTGAGCACCATGCCGACCTTGTTGGTCGCGTCGTCCAGCTGGCCCGGCGCGTCGGCCGGGTCGCCGGGCTGCCCTTCGGTGATGTCGGGGAAGGTGATCGGATCGCCCAGGTGCAGGGTGGCCAGCCACTCCGCGGACACCTTCTGGGGCTGCCGGTTGGAGCCGACCACCGCGCGGAGCAGCAGTTCGTCGCCCTTGTCGATCGGGTACGCCCGGCCGGTCGCGTCCACGACATAGCGCTGGTCGTCGGGGTCGGCCACGTAGAGGAGCTGGCCGCCCTGGAGACGGCCCGTGCCGTCGGTGACCTTCATGTCCTTGGCGGAGAGGACCAGCGCGGCCTTCTGGACGGAGCCGCCGCCCGCGCTGGGGCGCTCGCACACCGCCCAGCGCTTGGTGCTGCCCGCCTCGTCGGCCGAGGGCAGCCGGTCGGGGGCGTACGGGATGCCGATGGTGACGCCGTGCGGGATCTTGCCGTTGTCGAGGACGGACTCGGCGACGGTGACGACGGCTCCCTCCCCGGCGTTGAGGAGGAGCTTCGCGGAGGCCATGTTGAGGACCGGGTGCAGCTGGACCTGCCCGTCGGTCTTCAGCACGACGTACCGGGTGGTCGACTTGCTGGCGACGATCACCTTGGCGTTGGGTTCGTCCCAGCCCTTGGGCGCGGTGGGTTTGAACATGCCCCACGCCCCGAAGACCGCCATCACGATCACTCCGACGATCACGCCGGGCAGGATCGCGCGCAGCGGTCGCGGCGCACCCTCCTCCGAACCGTCGGGCGACGACTGCAGAAAGGCCGCGAGCATACGGCGCTTCGCGAAGGTGTAGGCGTTGAGCTGATCGCGCCGGGATGCCATCTGTCTCTGTCTCTCCCCGTTTTCCGTCCTGGCCGCACCCGCGGGGCCACGGTCCCCCGCGCCCGATGTCAGAGCGGCCCCCTACTATGCCTGGTATCCGCGGTGGCTTGGGGAGCGGGTAGGGTTCCTGGGCCGTCAGGTCCCGTCAAGTGCCCTGTGCGGTGCTGAAATGCGGGCGAGTCGTGAGCGAAACGGGGAGAACCGGGGGGATGGAGTGATGGCTTCGGGAACGCGCGAACGCACCGGCGGACGGTCGCGGACGCGGGGCTCCTCGGCGCCCCGGCCGGGGGCGCCGCAGCGGCCCCCGACATCGGGTGCGCTCCATCTCAGGGCACGTTCGGGGCAGGGCGGGGCATTCCGGCTGCAACGCCTCGTACTGTGGGAGATCGCCGCCGCAGTCCTGCTCGTGGGCTGGGTGATCGGCCCGGTCGCCCTGGTGGTCGCCGGGGTCGTCGCGGTCGCGCTCGTGGTGCTCTCCGTCGCCCGCCGCCGCGGCCGTTCCCTGCCGGAGTGGCTGGCGACCGCGCGTGCGCTGAAGACGCGGCAGCGGCTGGCCGAGAAGCTGGAGATACCGCCGGGCACCGAGCCGGGCTTCGGACCGGCCCTCGAGTGCGACCCGAGTCTGCGGACGTACACGTACGGCGGCCGGGACCGCAGACCCGTCGGGATCGTCGGGGACGGCACGTTCGTCACCGCGGTCCTCCAGGTGGAGGCGGACGCGACCGCGCTGCGCGCCGAGCGCAACCGGCAGCCGCTGCCGCTCGCCCTGGTCCAGGACGCCCTCGACGTGGACGGCATCCGGCTGGAGTCCGCGCAGATCGTGCTGCACACCCAGCCCGCGCCCGCCCTGCACCTGCCCCCTCAGTCCGTGGCCGTCACCAACTACGCGCCGCTGCAGGAGCAGACGGGCGCCCCGGCGGTCCGCATCACCTGGATCGCGCTGAAGCTGGACCCGGAGCTGTGCCCGGAGGCCGTGGCCGCGCGCGGCGGCGGTCTCGTCGGCGCGCAGAAGTGCGTCGTACGCGCCGCCGACCATCTCGCGAGCCGGCTGACCGGCGCCGGGTTCAGTACGACGCTCCTGGACGAGGAGCAGCTGACGGCCGCCCTCGCCACCTCGGCCTGCGCCAACCCGCTGGTGACGGCGGAGGCGGGGCGGACCGGGGCGCTGGAGCGGCGGACCGAGGAGTCCGGCCGTATGTGGCGGTGCGACAACCGGCGGCACACGACGTACTGGCTGCGCCGCTGGCCCTCGCTGGGCGGCGCCAACGCGCCCTCGCTGCCCCAGTTCATCGCCCTGGTCACGGCGGTCCCCGCGCTGGCGACGACGTTCAGCGTCACCCTCGCGCGCGGTGAGCGGCAGGACGTGTCCCTCGCCGCGCATCTGCGGGTGACGGGCCGCAGCGACGACGAACTCGTGGCGGCCCGGCGGGCGGTGCAGAGCGCGGCCCGGCACGCCGGCGCGGGGCTCGCCCGGCTCGACCGGGAACAGGTCCCCGGCCTCCTGGCCACACTGCCCCTCGGAGGTGCGCGATGACGATGACGACAACAGGGGTGTCCGGTGCGGGGGCCGCCGTGCCCGTCCGCTCACTGCGCAGCGGCTTCGGGCTGCTCGGCCCCCGGCACGGCCGGCATGCGGTGACCGTGGAGCAACTGGCCTCGCTCGCGCTGCCCATCGGGGACGACGGGGTCGTCATCGGCGTCGACACCGAGGGCCGCCCCGCCGTACTGGGCCTCAACCGGCCCACGCCGTACGACGTCGTCCTCATCGGCGGTCTGTGGACCGCGCAGGTTCTCGCCCTCAGGGCGGCGGCGACGGGCGCGCGCGTGGCCGTGGAGACGGGCCGTCCGCAGGCCTGGGTACAGATGGTGCACGCCATGGGCGGCGGACAGAACGGTCTCGCGGTGTACGAGGTCGGCCGGGTGCCCCCGCAGGGCGCCTCGGCGGGCACACCGGTGCTGGTGGTGCGGGACTGCGGCATGCGCCCCCCGCGCGGGCGGGTCGCGTCCGGCCCCTGGCAGGCCGTGCTGACCCTGCTGCCCTACCTCAGCCCGGTCGCGCCCCGGCTGATACGACAGGCCCGGCTCGTCGGTGTACAGCGGATCTCGCCCGACGAGGCGCTGGAGGTGGGCCGCGCGCTGACGCTGCCCCGGGAGAACGTGGAGGCGCTGCCCACCCTCGTCGACGGCTTCACCCTGTGGTGCGCCGACCGCGACCGGCAGTACGTCATGACGCAGCCGACGGACGCGGAGATCGGGCTGCTGGGAACCCCTCGCCGGATGGACTGAGGGTGCGCCTCCAGGGCTTCGGGACGTCACCTCGGGGCATCGGGGGGCTGCCTGCGGGGCTTCGGGAGGCTGACTCCGGGGCTTCGGGAGTCCGCCCCGGGACCTCATCGCGACTTCTTCGCAACCTCTGAGAGTGGGCGGGCCTGCCGGGGCGGGGCATCTGATGATTAGGCTGGTACGGGGCGCGACGCCGGAAGTCCGTGGGGCGGGTGTCGGCGCCCTCGGGGAGGGCCGGTGCCTCCGACGACCTCGGACGGCCTCAATACCACTGCGTACGACGACATATGGTCGCCCCGGCACGGCATGAGGGTGCTCGACCACACCAGGAGGAACTGTGAGCAGCGATCGGGACGGGATGCGCGGGGGCTGGGCCACGCCCGGCGATGACCAGCCCGACGCGGAGTCCGCCATCGAGACGACGGGCGAGTTCACCATCGACTACGCGCCGCCCGCCTGGTACACGCAGAACGCGGGCGCGGGCTCGCCGCTGGAGCCGAGCCCGCCGGCTCCGCCGGCTCCGGCTTCACCTGGCCCGAGCATGCCCGGGCCTCCGGCGGTTCAGGGGGTTGCGGGGATGCCGGGGATGCCGGGGGTTCAGGGGCCTCCCGGGGTGCCAGGGGTACCGGGGGTTCAGGAGGGTGGCTTCCCGCCGCCGGTCGGTGCGCCGGTAGTGCCGGGGCCGGCCGCGCCCGCGGCACCGGCTGCCCCGCCGGTACCGGCCGCACCGCAGGTTCCTCAGGCACTGGGGACGCCGCCTCAGGGCGTGCAGAGTCCTGAGGCTCTGCAGAACCCGCAGGCCCCGCAGGATCCTCGGTCGTCACAGCCTGCCCAGCCTGCCCAGGCGCCTCAAGCTCCGCAGAGCCCGCAGGCTCCGCAGGTACCGGCCCCGGCAGCGCAGGCCGCCCAGCCTCCGCATGCCGCCCAGCCCCCGGCGAGCGGGGTGCCTGTGGCGCCGTTCGCGCCGCCCGCTCCTGCGGCGGACAGCGGGTTCGAGTTGCAGCAGCCGGAACAGCAGCCGGCTCCGGGACAGACGCAGGCACCGGCGCAGGCCGAGGCACCGGTCGCCGAGGACGGCGGTCCCGAGAGCGGGGACCTGGAGAGCGGCGCCACGATGCGCTTCTCACCGGTCGCCCTCAAGCAGCAACTGGCGGAACAGGCCGGCCAGCCCGAGCAGGTGCCCGACGGGACGACTGACGGGACGGCGGAGAACGCCGAGGCCGACAGCGCCCCGGACGCGGTGCCCGACACACAGGCGGAGTCGGAGTCCGAGGGCGCCGTCGCGGACGAGCCGTCGGCCGCTCAGGACGCCCCCGCCGAGGGCGAGGAGGCCGCGGACGCCGCCGCCACCGACGTACCCGAACCCGTCGCCGCGTCGCAGGACGGCGCGCCGGAGGAAGGCGCACCGCCCGCCTGGGCTCCCCCGCCGGTCCCGCAGGGCGGGCTGCCCCCGCTGCCGCCGTCGTACCAGCCGGCGGCCCCCGCACCGGCGGCCGAGTGGCCGGCCCAGCCGCTGCCGCAGCAGCAAGCGGCGCAGCAGCAGTCGGCCCAGCCGCCCGTACCCGCGCAGCCGCCCGCGTCGGCCGACTGGAGCGCACAGGGCCCCGAGGCGGCCCCCACCCCGCCGCAGCCCGCCTACGGCTTCCCGCAGCCGCCCGCTCAGCCGCCGACGGCCCCGCAGCAGCAGCCGGGCTACGGCTTCCCCCAGCCCCCCGCAGCCGACGCCCAGGCCGGCTACGGCTTCCCGCAACCGCCCGCGCCCGACACCGCCGGTGGCTACGGCTTCCCGCAGCAGCCCGCCCCCAACACCCCTGACGGCCACGGCTTCCCGCAGCAGCCGGCCCCCAACGCCCAGGCGGGGTACGGCTTCCCGCAACCGCCCGCGCCCAACTCCCCCGGCGGCTACGGCTTCCCCCAGCCCCCGGCACCACAGGCGCCGGCGTCCCCGCAGCCGTACCCGAACATCCCGCAGCAGGCCGACGGTCAGCACCCGGGCGGCAGCCAGGGGCCCGTCCCGCAGAACTTCCCCGGGCAGCCCCCGCTGGGAGTCGACCCGCGCGCCCCGCAGCCCGCCTTCCCCGACGCAGCGCAGGCCGGGCCGCCTCAGGCAGCCCAGGCACCCGAGGCATATCAGCCACCGCAGGCACCTCAGGCACCTCAGGTCCCGCAGGCCCCCCAGCAACCGCCCGCCGACCCCCGGCTCGGGGCCGCCTGGCCGCAGCCGATCCAGCACGATCAGCGTCAGCCGGTCAACCCCGGTGCCGCGCCGCTGGGTTACACCGCCGCCGTGGAGCTGTCCTCCGACCGGCTGCTCAACAACAAGAAGCAGAAGGCGAAGAGCAGCCGCCCGACCGCGGCGCCCTCCCGTTTCAAGTTCGGCGGCAAGAAGGAGGAGGCCGAGCGGCAGCGCAAGCTGGAGCTGATCCGTACGCCGGTGCTGTCCTGCTACCGGATCGCGGTCATCAGCCTCAAGGGCGGCGTCGGCAAGACGACCACGACCACCGCGCTCGGCTCGACCCTCGCCAGCGAGCGCCAGGACAAGATCCTCGCGATCGACGCCAACCCGGACGCCGGCACGCTCGGCCGCCGGGTGCGCCGCGAGACCGGGGCCACCATCCGCGACCTCGTCCAGGCGATCCCGTACCTCAACTCGTACATGGACATCCGGCGGTTCACCTCCCAGGCGCCCTCCGGCCTGGAGATCATCGCCAACGACGTCGACCCGGCCGTCTCCACGGCCTTCAACGACGAGGACTACCGGCGCGCGATCGACGTGCTCGGCAAGCAGTACCCGGTGATCCTCACCGACTCCGGCACGGGTCTGCTGTACAGCGCGATGCGCGGGGTGCTCGACCTCGCCGACCAGCTCATCATCGTCTCGACCCCGTCGGTCGACGGTGCGAGCAGCGCCAGTACGACTCTGGACTGGCTGTCGGCACACGGGTACGCGGAGCTGGTCGCGCGGTCCATCACCGTCATCTCGGGGGTGCGCGAGACCGGCAAGATGATCAAGGTCGAGGACATCGTGTCGCACTTCGAGACGCGCTGCCGGGGTGTGGTCGTCGTCCCCTTCGACGAGCATCTCGCCGCCGGCGCAGAGGTCGACCTCGACATGATGCGGCCGAAGGTGCGGGAGGCGTACTTCAACCTCTCGGCACTGGTCGCGGAGGACTTCGTACGCCACCAGCAGATGCACGGCCTGTGGACCAGCGACGGCAACCCGCCCCCGGTCGCGGCTCCGCCCATGCCGGGACACCAGGCGCCGGCACAGCCGTATCCCGGCCAGCCATATCCGGGTCAGCCGTACCCGGGCCAGCCGTATCCGGGTCAGCCCTACCCGCAGCAGCAGCCCGGACAGCCGCCGTATCCCCAGCAGGGCTACGGCTACCCGCAACACCCCCAGGCGCCTCCCGGGCCGCCCCCTCAGCAGTGAACGCGGAACGGCCGGTGTCCGAGTGGTGAGGACACCGGCCGTTTCACGGACCCGTTCGGCTACTCCGCCGCCGCGACCAGTTCCCGACAGCGCTTGACGTCCTGCGCCATCTGCTCGAGGAGTCCCTCCAGCGAGTCGAACTTGGCCTGGCCGCGCACGAAGGCGAGGAAGTCGACGGCGACGTGCAACCCGTACAGGTCGAGGCCGACGCGGTCGATGGCGTACGCCTCCACCGTGCGCTCGGTGCCGTCGAACTGCGGGTTGGTGCCGACGGAGATCGCGGCCGGCATCGCCTCGCCGGCGGCGTGCAGCCAGCCCGCGTAGACGCCGTCGGCCGGGATCGCGGTGTGCGGCAGGGTCTCGACGTTGGCGGTGGGGAAGCCGAGCTCCCGCCCTCGCTGGGCGCCGCGCACGACCACGCCCTCCACCCGGTGCGGACGGCCGAGGATCTCCGCCGCGCCCGCGACATCGCCCGCTCCGACCAGCCGACGGGTCAGGGTCGAGGAGAACGGCTCGCCGCCGCCCGCCTCACCGCGCACGACCAGGTCGACGACCTCGACCTCGAAGTCGTACACCTTGCCCTGCGCGGTCAGGAACTCGACGTTCCCGGCGGCCTTGTGGCCGAAGCGGAAGTTGGGGCCCTCGACGACGGCCTTGGCGTGCAGCCTGTCGACGAGGACCTTCACCACGAACTCGGCGGGCGAGAGCTTCGAGAACTCGGTCGTGAAGGGAAGGATGAGCACCGCGTCGACGCCCAGCTCGGTCATCAGCTCGGCGCGCCGGTGGTGCGGGGCGAGCAGCGGCGGGTGGCTGCCGGGCCGGACGACCTCGCTGGGGTGCGGGTCGAAGGTGACCACGACCGAGGGGACGCCCAGCTCGCGGGCGCGCTCCACGGCATGCCGGATGATCAGCTGGTGCCCGCGGTGGACCCCGTCGTAAGAACCGATGGTGACGACACTGCGTCCCCAGTCCTCGGGGATGTCCTCCAAGCCACGCCAGCGCTGCACTGTGACCGCTCCTCGAACCCGTGTCCGTATGTTTCGTTGCCTCTTGCGCAGGTCTAAGGGTGCCATGCCGGGTGCCCCCGGCTCGCATCGGCATCGGCGCTGTGACTCGCCCCACGCCCCGTCGGCCTCACGCGGGCACCCGTACCCCCGCCAGGTTCTCGATCATGCGGCGCGCGGCGGGGCCCACCACCCCGGCCCACTCCCCCGGCGCGTCGGCGAGCCAGCCCGCCACCCGGGCGGCGAAGCCCGGCACATGGCGCCCCAGGTCGACCAGGCCGCGGTCGAAGCGGGCCGCGCCGTCCGGCGTGCGGACGAGGAGCACCCCGATCCGGTGAACCAGCCCACGCAACTCCTCCCCACCACGCTCCCCACCACACTGCGCGGTCGCGTGCAGTACGGCGTCCAGGACGGCCCAGTCCCGCTCGTGCGCCAGCAGGAACTCCAGCAGTTCGCGCCGCAGGGGACGGGAGTCCGGGGTGCCGGGGGCGACCAGCACGGCGGCCAGGGCGGCCCGCGTCCGCTCCGGCCCGCTGCCGTCCAGCAGCCCCGTGACCAGCGGGAACAGTACGGCGCGGGCGGCGGGGCCGTGATCGAGGCGCCGGTCGACGTACGCGGCCAGGTCGCCCGCGGTCTCCGGGCACCACGCCGCCGTCTCCCGGACGAGGGCGGCGACCCGGCGGGCGAGCGCGGGTGTGGTGACGTCGGCGAGCGCCCGCAGCGTCCGCCAAGCGCGCACGTCGGGGCGGGCGAGCCGGGTCCGGACGGCGTCCAGGACCGGCTCCGGGTGCGTGGTCAGCGCGGTGAGCAGGGCACTCGGCGGGAGCTGCGGATCTCCTGCCGCGAACCGCTCCAGCGCCTGCGGGAGGTGCCGGGCCCGGGTCTCGGGGTCGCGGACGAGGAGCGCGAGCGCGCCGCCGTGCAGGGTGCGGTCGGCGGGGCGGGCGAGCAGGGCGAGGGCGGCGTTGCGCAGCAGCAGGCGGCCGGCGTCCGTGGTCACGTGCGGGGCGGCGCGCAGGCCGTACGCCACCGCCGCGAGCCGCCGGGCGGGACGCTCGTCGTGCGCCCACCGGTCGACGGCCCGGCACACGGCTGACGGCTCCTCCTGCGCGAGGACGGCGAGCAGTTCCTCGGCCCGCCGGTGCGCACATCCGACCAGCGCCTCGGTGAGGTCGTCCGGTGCCCGGTGCCGGTGGGTGTGCAGCAGCGCCTGTGCGGCGGTCGCCACGGTGGCGTGCGGGGTCGCGGGCAACGGCCGCTCGTCCTCGAACCAGCCGGTGAGACACGGCTGTACGGCGGTGGCGTCGGCGGCGAGGAGCCGGGCGACGGTGTCGAGGTGGCGGGGCGCGCCGCTCCGGTCGTCCGGGGCGCCGTCGACGAGGACGAGGCGGCGCAGGAGGTCGAGACGGAGGTCGGGCGGCAGCGTGAGCCCGGCCCAGAAGCCGGGGCCGAACTCCGGCCGCCGGACGGCCTCCTCGCCCCCGGCCACGACGCGGTCGGCAAGCAGCCGCAGGACTCCGGCGTACGGCGTCGCGTCCGGGACGCGCAGCAGGGTCCCGGCGAGCAGCCGGGCAGCCCACCAGTCGGCCGCCGGGTCGGCGACGCCCAGAGCCCGGGTCAACTCCTGGAGCCGCAGCCCGAGCCGATCGGCACCGCACCGGCGTCCGAGAAGCAGCAGGGCCTGCACGACGGGGCCGATCCGGTGGCGCGGGACGGGGCGCGGGGGCTCGCCGTCGGGGATGCGGTGGCGGTGGACCAGGGCGTGCAGGGCCTCGTCCAGGTCGAGGTGGACGCCCTGGATCCAGTCGGCGAGTTCCTCGTGGGCGAAGCGGTAGCCGTCGCCGGCCGGTACCAGGAGTCCCTCGGTGAGCACGGCGGACGCCCAGCCGGTGCCGCCGCCGAGGCGGGCGGGCGCCGGTCCCCAGGGGAACACCGCTTCGAACGAGGCCCGGTCCAACTCGCCCTGCCCAGGCCCGAGACAGCGGCGGGCGGCCTCGTGCACCTGTCCGGAGACCCTGGCCGCGAGACGGCGTACGGCGGTGCCGCGCAGGCCGTTCTCGGCGGCGAGGCGGACCGCGATCCGCAGGCACATCAGGTCCAGGTGGGCGGAGAGGACGTCGTGTCGGTCGACGGGCGGGGCGGGCGGCGCGTCGGGAAGGGCGGCGCGCAGCTCGCCGAGGAGGCGGAGGGCGAGGGGGTGCCGGGCGTCGGGGGCGGCGAGCGCGCTGTCGGGGACGGCGTGGCGGGCCCGGGCCTCGCGGGCCTCGTCGGGGGTGAGATCGCCGAGCGGGACGCAGGGTGGCAGCGTCCCGGCCGCCGTCCCCTGGCCGGCCCCGCCGTGGAGCATCTCCGCGGCCGCCGTCCCCTGCCCCGCGCTCCCGTGGAGCATCTGCGGCGGGAACCGTGCCCCGGCCCGCTCCCAGTACTCGGCCCGGCAGGCGATCACCAGCCGTGCTCCCGTGTCCCGGAGCCAGCTCGCGGTGCCGTCGGTCCAGTCGGTCAGGCGGTGGGCGAGGACGGCGGGCATCTCCTCGGGGCCGTCGAGGACCAGGAGCAGGGGGCGGCCCGCGCCGTCGGCGAGCCGGGCGACGCGTTCGGGGGTGAGGTCGCCGGGAACGGCGCACGCCGGGACCGAGGCCGACACGATCCGGGCCGCCCGGGCAAGCGCCCGGCGGACCGCGTCGGCGATCGAGCCGTCCCCGCCGCCGAGGTCGGCGCCGCGCAGCCACAGTGTGGGGGCCGGTTCGGCACCCCGGGTGCGGCGGGCGGCGAGGGCGGCCAGTTCGGTCGTACGGCCGCTGCCCGGAGCCCCGACGAGGCCGAGGACGGCCGCCGGACCGGTCGCGAAGGCGGCGAACTCCCGTGCCGGAGCGGCGCGTTCGACCGGCTGCGGGCCCCCGGAGCCGACGCCGCCGGGCGGGCCGTCCGAGCCGAGCGAGGTGGCGGTCAGTTCCAGGACGCCGGCCAGGTTGAGGTCGGCGCCGTGGGCGGGCACGGTGGCCGCGTTGCGGGCGAGCAGGTCGGCCAGCGGACCGGGGACAGGGCCGGGCGGGCGGAGCGGGACGGCGAAGCAGGCGTCGCGCGAGCCGGACCGCAGGGCGGTGGCCACCACGGCGACGACCGCGCCGGTGGTGACATCGAGCACCGGTCCGCCGGCCGCGCCCCCGCCGGGCCGCAGCGCGTCCCGCCCCGCCGTGCCGATGGCCAGTTCCAGGGCGCCGTCGAAGAGGTGCAGCCGGTCCGCGGCGCTGTACGCCACCGGGGTCTCGGCCAGCACCCGCGCCTCGCGCCAGCAGCCCGCGGCCAGCCGGACGTACGTGCCGGTCCCGACCCGGTCCCGCACCGTCAACGGCAGCGGGTGGGCATCCGGGCCACCGTCCAGGCCCTCGGTGCGGACGAGCGCCAGGTCCAGCTCCGGCAGCGGGGTGACCGCGTCGGCGGACACCGCGCAGCAGCGGTCGCCGGCGCCGTACAGGAGGAGGCGGGGCAGGCCCGCGACGGCCTCGTGGCTGGTGATCACCGTGCCGTGGTGGTCGGCGAGGAAGCCGGTGCCACGGGGGCGTCCGGCGAGGTCGCGGATGCGGATGAGGGAGGGGTCGGGGTGTCCCGTCATGGTGCCACCCCTCCCCACCGCGCCCGCCCGATATCACCTGTTCTCGCCCGCTTCTTCGTTCGACGGTATGCGCGCGGTGATCAAGGGGAGAGAGGGCGAGGTGAACACGCCCCTCTGCGCTCCCTCGGTTCACTCCGAGCGCCTGCCCGGACGGGTGAATGAAGGGGGGCCGCTGGATACACCTAGGGGTGGGGGAACCGAGGGGGGACCGTGGAGCGGCGGCAGTGAACACCCCGTGTTCGCCGCTCCACGGGCAATCGCCCATGGGCGAGGGCGTTCAGCTCAGCACGGCCAGGCTCTTGGCCTTGCCCTTCTGCTCCTCGACGAGGGCCAGGAAGCGGCCTTCGGGGTCGAAGACGGCGACGGGGCCCGCGCCCGCGTACTCCTCGGGCATCTCCAGGCGGACGCCGTTCATGAGCAGCCGGGCCCGCTTGGCGTCCACGTCCCAGCGGCGGAACGCGGCGGCGGCGGCCTCGGCGACCGGCATCACGGTCAGCTCCTGCTGGAGCTGGTCGAGTGTCTTCGCCCCGTCCAGCTTGTACGGCCCGACGCGCGTGCGGCGCAGCGCGGTGAGGTGGCCGCCGACACCGAGGTCCGCGCCCAGGTCGCGGGCGAGGGCACGGATGTAGGTGCCGGAGGAGCAGACGACCGAGACCACCAGGTCGACGACGGGGGTGCCGTCCTCGGCAACGGCGTCCCGGACGTCGTACACGGTGAAGGAGGAGATGGTCACCGGGCGGGCCGGGATCTCGAACTCCTCGCCGTCCCTGGCCCGCTTGTAGGACCGTACGCCGTCGATCTTGATGGCGCTGACCTTGGACGGCACCTGCATGATGTCGCCGGTCAGCTTGGCGATGCCGGCGTCCACGGCGTCCCGGGTGACCTTGGAGGCGTCGACGGAGGCGGTGATCTCGCCCTCCGCGTCGTCCGTCAGGGTCGTCTGGCCCAGCCGGACCGTGCCGAGGTACTCCTTCTCGGTGAGGGCGAGGTGCCCGAGGAGCTTGGTCGCCCTTTCCACGCCGAGGACGAGGACGCCGGTCGCCATCGGGTCGAGCGTGCCGGCGTGGCCGACGCGGCGGGTCTTCGCGATCCCCCGCATCTTGGCCACGACGTCGTGGGAGGTGAAGCCCGACGGCTTGTCGACGATGACGAGGCCGTCGGGCGCGGAGGTCTTCCGGTTCATTCGGCGGTGTCGTCCGTCTCGTCGTCATCGGGCTTGCGGTACGGGTCGGCGCCGCCCGCGTAGCCGGCGCCCGCGGACGCCTCGCGCACCTTCTCGTCGGACTGGCGCGCACGGTCGAGGAGGTCCTCGATGGTGCGGGCGTTGTCCGGAAGGGCGTCGGCCACGAAGGCGAGGGTCGGCGTGAACTTCACGCCCGCGGCGCGGCCGACCTCGGAGCGGAGGATGCCCTTGGCGCTCTCCAGTCCGGCGGCGGCTGCCGCGCGCTCCTCGTCGTCCCCGTACACGGTGTAGAAGACGGTCGCCTCCCTGAGGTCGCCCGTGACCCTGGTGTCCGTGATGGTGACGTGGGAGCCGAGCCGCGGGTCCTTGATCCCGCGCTGCAGCTTCTGCGCCACCACCTCTCGGATGAGGTCCGCCAGCCTCTTGGCGCGCGCGTTGTCGGCCACTGGTCCGTCTCCCGTTCTTTCTTGCCTGCTCGTTTGTGCTGTCTGAAGTTGTTCGGTGGTCGCCGTGAGGCGCCGTCACTCGTCGTTCTCGCCGTGGAAGCGGCGTCTGGCCGACAGGAGTTCCACCTCGGGGCGGCCTGCGACCAGCCGTTCGCACCGGTCCAGTACGTCGGTCACGTGCTCGGCGTCACCGGCGACCACGGCCAGGCCGATCCGGGTCCGGCGGTGGAGGTCCTGGTGGTCGACCTCGGCCGCACTCACCGCGAACCTGCGCTGGAGCTCGGCGACGATGGGGCGGACGACGGAGCGCTTCTCCTTCAGCGACCGTACGTCGCCGAGGAGGAGGTCGAAGGACAGAGTCCCCACGTACATGTAGGTAGCCGGTTCACCCGCCGGTCCGGGATCGATGACCCTGCCGCCCTGTGGGACAGGGGCTCCAAGAACGGTACCCCGATCCCGGCGGCGTCTCGACGGAGTTTGTCCAGCCGTATGTGGCGGGACACGGCGGTGCCGGGCCAGGGACGGCTGTCCCTGGCCCGGCACCGGGCCGTGGGTGTTACACCCGCGGCTTCTCGCGCATCTCGTACGTCGCGATGACGTCGTCGATCTTGATGTCGTTGAAGTTGCCGAGGTTGATACCGCCCTCGAACCCTTCGCGGATCTCGGTGACGTCGTCCTTGAAGCGGCGCAGACCCTCGATGTTGAGGCTCTCCGCGATGACCTTGCCGTCGCGGATGAGGCGCGCCTTGGTGTTGCGCTTGACCTCGCCCGAGCGGATGAGGACACCGGCGATGTTGCCCAGCTTGGACGACTTGAAGACCTCGCGGATCTCCGCCGTACCGAGCTCGAACTCCTCGTACTCCGGCTTGAGGAGACCCTTCAGGGCCGCCTCGATCTCCTCGATCGCCTGGTAGATGACCGAGTAGTACCGGACGTCCACGCCCTCGCGCTCCGCCATCTGCTGCGCACGCCCGGCTGCCCGGACGTTGAAGCCGATGACGATCGCGTCCGAGCCCATGGCCAGGTCGATGTCCGACTCCGTGACCGCACCGACGCCGCGGTGCAGGACGCGGATGTCGACCTCTTCGCCGACGTCCAGCTGGAGCAGCGAGGACTCGAGGGCCTCGACGGAACCAGACGCGTCACCCTTGATGATCAGGTTCAGCTGCTGGACCTCGCCGGCCTTCAGAGCCGCGTCCAGGTTCTCCAGGGAGAACCTGCGCGTGCGCTTCGCGAAGGCCGCGTTGCGCTCACGGGCCGCACGCTTCTCGGCGATCTGGCGGGCCGTACGGTCCTCCTCGACCACGAGGAAGTTGTCGCCGGCGCCCGGGACGTTGGTCAGACCCAGGACCTGGACCGGCGTCGACGGACCGGCCTCGGCGACGTTGTTGCCGTTGTCGTCGAGCATGGCGCGCACCCGGCCGTAGGCGTCGCCCACGACCATCGTGTCGCCGACCCGCAGCGTGCCTCGTTGGACGAGGACCGTCGCCACGGCACCGCGGCCGCGGTCGAGGCGGGACTCGATCGAGATGCCCTGCGCGTCCTGGTTCGGGTTGGCCCGCAGGTCGAGCGAGGCGTCGGCCGTGAGGATCACGGCCTCCAGCAGCGAGTCGATGTTCAGACCCTGCTTGGCGGAGATGTCGACGAACATGGTGTCGCCGCCGTACTCCTCGGCCACCAGACCGAACTCGGTCAGCTGACCGCGCACCTTGGTCGGGTCGGCACCCTCGACGTCGATCTTGTTGACCGCGACGACGATCGGGACGTCGGCCGCCTTGGCGTGGTTGAGCGCCTCGACCGTCTGCGGCATGACGCCGTCGTTGGCCGCGACGACCAGGATCGCGATGTCCGTCGACCGGGCACCACGGGCACGCATGGCGGTGAACGCCTCGTGACCCGGGGTGTCGATGAAGGTGATCGCGCGGTCTTCCTCGTTGACCTGGGTCGAGACCTGGTAGGCACCGATGTGCTGGGTGATGCCGCCGGCCTCGCCCGCGATGACGTTCGTCTTGCGGATGGCGTCGAGGAGTCGGGTCTTACCGTGGTCGACGTGACCCATGACGGTGACGACCGGGGGACGGACCACCAGGTCGTCCTCGTCGCCCTCGTCCTCGCCGAACTCGATGTCGAAGGACTCGAGCAGCTCGCGGTCCTCCTCCTCCGGGCTGACGACCTGAACCTCGTAGTTCATCTCGCCGGCGAGCAGGTGGAGGGTCTCGTCGGAGACGGACTGGGTCGCGGTGACCATCTCGCCGAGGTTCATCATGACCGCGACGAGCGACGCCGGGTTGGCGTTGATCTTCTCCGCGAAGTCGGTGAGCGACGCGCCGCGGGAGAGACGGATCGTCTCGCCGTTGCCGCGCGGCAGCATCACACCGCCGACCGACGGGGCCTGCATGGCCTCGTACTCCTGGCGACGCTGACGCTTCGACTTGCGGCCACGCCGGGCCGGACCGCCGGGACGACCGAAGGCGCCCTGCGTGCCACCACGGCCACCGGGACCACCGGGACGACCGCCGAAGCCGGGACGGCCACCGCCGCCACCGCCGAAGCCGCCGCCACCGCCGGGGCCACCGCCACCGGGACGACCGGCGAAACCGCCGCCGCCACCCGGACGGGCTCCGCCGCCGCCACCGGGACCGCTCGGACGACCGGCGAAACCGCCGCCGCCGCCCGGACGACCGCCGCCGCCACCGGGACGACCGGCACCGGCCGGGCCCCGACCGCCGCCGCCACCCGGACCACCGCCGGGACGCGGGCCGGCAGCGGGACGCTGCGGCATCATGCCGGGGTTGGGACGCGGGCCGCCGGGACGCGGACCGCCGGGACCCGCACCCTGCGGACGGGGCATGCCCGACGGCGAGGGACGGCCGCCGGGACGGTCGTGTCCGCCCGGAGCCTGCGGACGGGGACCGCCGCCCTGGGCGCCGGCCGCCTGGGGACGCGGACCGCCGCCGGGAGCACCCGGACCGCCGGGGCGCGGGGCGCCCTGCGGACGGGGGGCCTGCGGGCGGGCCATACCGGCGTTGCCGCCGGACGTGAAGGGGTTGTTGCCCGGACGCGGACCGGACGGACGGGCACCCGGACGCGGCGCACCGCCACCGGGACGCTGGCCCTGACCGCCGGCCGGACGCTGGCCCTGACCCTGACCCTGACCGTGCTGACCCTGACCGGGCCCACCCGGACGGGCGCCGGGCCGGGGCGCGCCGGGGCGCGGTCCCTGGGCGGCGGCGGGACGGGGTGCGGACGGGGTGGACGGTGCGGCCGGGGCCGACGGCGGAGCGGTGAACTCCGGGGCGGCCGGGGCCGGACGCGGCGCCGGCTTGGGGCCGGGACGCGGACCGGAGGCCGGGGCGGCGGGCGCCGCCGGGGTGACCGGAGCCGCGGAAGCCGCAGGGGCCGCGGGAGCCGCGGGAGCCGCGGGGGTCTGTGCCGCGGGAGGCCTGGGGGCGGCCGGCCGCGGGGCAGCCGGACGTGCCGACTGCGCCGGAGAAGGCGCACCGGGCTTGGGGGCAGCCTTGCGCGGGGCGGACTTGCCGCCGCCCTGGAAGGCATCAGTCAACTTGCGGACTACGGGCGCCTCGATGGTCGAAGACGCCGAACGGACGAATTCACCGAGTTCTTGGAGCTTGGCCATGACGACCTTGCTCTCCACGCCGAACTCCTTGGCGAGTTCGTATACCCGGACCTTAGCCACTTCGCTCCTTTTAGGTCCGGGTTGCGTCCGGACCGTCGCTACTTCATGGGCGTACTCATCGCGTGCTCATCGAGTGCTCATCGCAATCTCGACCTACTTCCAACTCGCGGGGTACCTGAGCCGCACGGACATTCCGCGCGACGCTTCTTACGGTGTCACCTGATCGGCAACTGTCGTCTGCTCGACGTACTGGCGCAACGCCTTTGTGTCGAGCGCTCCCGGGGCGCGCAACGCCCTCGTGAACGCCCGGCGGCGCACCGCCTGGTCCAGACAGACGAGTGCGGGGTGTACGTACGCACCCCGGCCGGGCAGCGTACCGCGTGGATCGGGGACGCAAACGCCCTCGACCGCCACGGTGCGCAGCAGATCCGTCTTGGCCGCCCGCTCCCGGCACCCCACACAGGTGCGTTCAGGGCATGCTCCGGCGTGCGTCCGGCCAGACACTCTTAAGTCTACCTCCCCGCGGCCACCTCACCCCTTCGGGGCAGGACTCGAACACTCGCCGCGATATATCTGACGTGATCTGAGCGGGCCCCGGCTTGGATCTATTCCCCGGCCCCCGCGAAGGTCACTCGGACGGCTGCTCGGACGGCTGCTCGATGTCCGGCCGGATGTCGATCCGCCAGCCGGTCAGCCGGGCGGCGAGACGGGCGTTCTGCCCTTCCTTGCCGATGGCCAGCGACAGCTGGTAGTCCGGCACCGTCACGCGCGCGGAGCGGGCCGCCAGGTCCACGACCTCGACCTTCGAGACCCGGGCCGGGGACAGCGCGTTCGCCACCATCTCGGCCGGGTCGTCCGACCAGTCGACGATGTCGATCTTCTCGCCGTTCAGCTCGCCCATCACGTTGCGCACCCGGCCGCCCATGGGGCCGATACAGGCGCCCTTGGCGTTCAGACCCGAACGGGTGGACCGTACCGCGATCTTGGTGCGGTGGCCGGCCTCCCGGGCGATGGCGGCGATCTCGACGGACCCGTCGGCGATCTCCGGCACCTCCAGGGCGAACAGTTTCTTCACCAGATTGGGATGAGTGCGCGAAAGCGTGACCGAGGGACCCCGGACCCCCTTCGCCACCCGAACGACGTACGACCGCAGCCGCATGCCGTGCGGATACGTCTCTCCGGGGACCTGCTCCTGCACCGGCAGGATGGCCTCCAGCCTGCCGATGTCCACGAGCACGTTCTTCGGGTCGCGGCCCTGCTGGACCACGCCGTTGACGATGTCGCCCTCACGTCCCGCGTACTCGCCGAGCGTCGCGTCGTCCTCGGCGTCGCGCAGCCGCTGCAGGATCACCTGCTTGGCGGTGGTGGCGGCGATACGGCCGAATCCGGACGGGGTGTCGTCGAACTCGCGGGGCTCCTGGCCCTCTTCGAGGTCCTCGGGGTCCTCCTTCGCCCACACGGTCACATGTCCGGTCTCCCGGTTGAGCTCCACGCGCGCGTGCCGGCGGCTTCCCTCGGTGCGGTGGTAGGCGATGAGGAGGGCCGACTCGATCGCCTCGACCAGCAGGGGGAAGGAGATCTCCTTCTCCCGTACCAAGCCCCGCAGGGCGCTCATGTCGATGTCCACGGCTACGCCTCCTCTTCCTTCTCGTCAGTGTCGTTCGGGTCGCTCTGGTCCTTGCGGTTGAACTCGACCTGCACGCGCGCCTTCTCGATCTCCGGGTAGGCGACCCTGCGGGCCGTGGCCTTGCGGCCCTTCACACCGGGCACCTCGAGGTCGAGGCCGTCGTCGTCGGCCGTCAGGATCCGCGCGACCAGCTCGCCGCCGTCCCCGGCCAGCTGGAACCTCACCAGCCGGCCCGTGGCGCGCGCGTAGTGCCGCTGTTCGGTGAGGGCGCGCTCCGCGCCCGGGGTGCCGACCTCGAGGGTGTACTCCCCCTCGCCCATCGCGTCGCTCTCGTCGAGCGTCGCCGAGAGCGCACGGCTCACATCGGCGATCTGGTCCAGGTCCGCCCCGGTGTCGGAGTCGACGACGACACGCAGCACGCGCTTGCGCCCGACGGAGTCCACGGCGATCTCCTCGAGATCCAGGCCCTGGGAGGTGACGAGCGGTTCCAGGAGCTCTCGCAGCCTCTCGCTCTGGGTGGTGCTCATCCGGGTGACTCCTCGGCCGCGTGTGCTGTTGTGGGATGGTCGCGTGTCTGGTCAAAGGGTATCCGGTCGCGGGGAGTGTTGCCGTCCACCCTGTGGACGGACCGTTCACGGAGGGTGGCGGAGACCTGGCGGAGGCGGGTCCCCGGGTACGGTGATCGTCATCTTTCGTACGAGTTCCCCGAGGACGTCTGACGTGCCGTTGCCGCTCCCACCGCGCATCGCCCCCGGGCCGCGCAGAAGAACCCTGCTCGCCTCGGCCGCCGGAGCCACGCTCCTCGCGGGCTGCTCCGCCGACACCCCGGAGGAGACCGAGGAGAACGTCGGTGCCACCCCGTCGGTCACCGAGCGGGCACGCACGCGTGCGGCCCAGGAGAGCAACGCACTGCTGGAGCGGTACGACGCCGTCCTCGCCGCCCGTCCCACACTCGCGGGACGGCTCGCGCCGCTGCGGGCGGAGGTGGTCCGGCACGTGGAGGCGTTCGGGGGGACGGAGACAGTACCTCCCAAGGCATCACCTTCCGTGCCTGCTTCTGCCGCACCCTCGGTGTCGGCTTCCCCCGGGACCGACAAGGACGCCCTCGCCTCCCTCGCCGTCGCCGAGCGGGCGCTGGCCGACCGCAGGGCCGGCGCGCTGCTGGAGGTTCCGGGCGAGCTGGCCCGGCTGCTGGCCTCGGTGGCGGCGGCCGGCGCGGCCCACGCGTATCTGCTGACGGAGGGGACGACGACACGATGAGCGAGGCGGAGCGCGCGGCACTGACCGCTCTGCAGGCGACGCTGGCCGCCGAGCACGCCGCCGTGTACGGGTACGGCGTCGTCGGCGGCCGGATCGCCGCGGCACGGCGCGCGGAGGCACAGGCGGCGTACGACGCGCACCGGGCTCGCCGGGACGCGCTGGCGCGCGAGGTGCGCGACCTCGCCGCCGAGCCGGTCGCGGCGAGCGCCGCGTACGCCCTGCCGTTCCCGGTAGCGGACTCCGCCGCGGCCGTCCGGCTCGCCGCCGAGCTGGAGGACCGCGTGGCCGGGGTGTACTCCGACCTCGTGCGGGCGACCGGGGGGAAGCAGCGCCGGGAGGCGGCGGGCGCGCTGCGGGAGGCGGCGGTGCGGGCGGTGCGCTGGCGTGGCGGGAGCGTAGCCTTCCCTGGGCTCGCCGAGCGGGCCGGTACGGCCGTGGAGTCGCCCTCGGCGGCGACGCCCACGGCATGACGGGGAGACGGAAGGGAACGGCTCGCGCATGGCATTCGAACCGCCGCGGCGTCTGGCGCGGGCGCTCGACGAGACCGCACCGGACGGTGACGCCTGGCTGGAGAATCTGCCCTCGGCGGTCCAACAGGCTGTTGATCTACGCGAGTTGACTGTTGAGCGGGTGCAGGTGCCGGGTGGCCGGAGCAGCCTCGTGGTGCTGGTGCGGCGCGCGGACGGGACGCCCGCCGTGCTGAAGCTGGCCCCGCCGCGGTTCCGGCCGGAGGCCGAGCGGGCCGCGCTGGCGCACTGGGGCGGGCTGGGCGCCGTACAGCTGCTGGACGGGCCGGTGACGGACGGGGTGCTGCTGCTGGAGCGGCTGCATCCGGATGTCTCGGTACGGTCGCTGCCGGAGGCCAAGGCGCTCCTTGAGGCGGCGGGGACGTTGCGCCGGCTCTGGGTGGAGCCGCCGGCCGGGCCTGTGTTCGAGACCGTCGCCGAGCGGACCGGGAGGCAGGCCGCGGCGATGCGGGCGACTGCCGTCGGCTCGGAGGTGGGTGTGCTGGTGTCCGCAGCTCTCTCCGCCCGGGAGGAGTTGGTGCGGGCGGCACCCGAGGCGCGGTTGCTGCACGGAACGTTTCGGCAGAGCAAGGTGCTGGCGGGTGAACGGGTGCCGTGGCTGGCCGTGGGGCCGGATCCGGTGGTGGGTGAGTGTGCGTTCGATCTGGCGCGGCTGGTGCGGGATCGGGTGGAGGATCTGGTCGCCTCCCCGTCGGGGGCGGCCAGTGCGCGGCGGCGGGTGCGGAAGTTGGCGGAGTCGTTGGAGCTGGATCAGGAGCGGGTGCGGGGGTGGACGCTCTTTCGGGCTGTGGAGTCCGGGGTCCGGGCGCTTCGGGTGGGGCGGCCTCGGGATGCGGAGTTGTTGCTGGAGTTTGCCGGGTGGCTTTAGGGGTTGTGTTTTGTCTGCGGGTGCGTGGGGGCCGGCCTTGCCGTCAGCTTGAGGGCCAGGGCAGGACAGTCTGAGGCTGCTCTGCGGGCTCGTTTTACCGTCCTCGTCGGGACAGGCGTCCCGTCCACGATCGGGTAGCCCCATTCGTCGAGCGTTATGTGCTCGGGCAGGAGTTCCGCGCACAGGCCGTGGGCGCGGCAGGTGGTCCAGTCGATGTCTATGGCCAGGTGCTGGTCCATGTCAGGCCTCCTGGGGGACGGGCAGCAGGGGGGTGTGGTCGGTGGCCGTGCAGTGGCCGTGGGCGTGGGCGTCGGCCTCCGCCGCGAAGGTGGTCAGGGCGCTGCGGACCAGGCGGACCGTGCCGTCGGGATGGTGGCAGGCGCCCCGGCCCTCGACCAGGCCGGACCAGCGGGCGAGGTCGGTGCGGACGGTTCCCTGGGGGCCGGGCGTGGCCAGGGTGTGGAACGCGGTGGCGATGCGGGGCAGGCCGTTGAGGCAGGGGCCGCACTGGCCGGCCGACTGCAGGGCGAGGTAGCGGAGGACTCGGCCCGTTTCCGTGAGCCCGCAGCGGTCGGCGGGGAGGGCCGCCAGGACTCCGGCACCCAAGTAGGTTGCGTCGACGGTGAGTTGGGCCGCTTCGGGGGCCGGGATCCAGGTGCCGTGGTAGCCGCCCACCAGGACCGCCGAGGCGCCCTCCAGGGGGAGCAGGCGCGCGATCGGGAGGCCGTAGGGGGCCTCGACGACCCGGGGTTCGTGGCCGGCGACGTGGAGGGTGCAGAGGGCGCTGCCGGGCTGGGTCGAGGTGCCGGCGGTGCGGTACCAGTCGGCGCCGTAGCGGGCGACCAGGGCGAGGTGGGCGAGGGTCTCGACGTTCTGGACGAGGGTGGGTGCGCGGTGCACGCCCCGCTCGCGCACCGGTGGGCGCTGGTGGGTGGGGCGGGCGGCGCCGCCGGAGACGTACTGGGCGAGGGCCGACGCCTGGCCGGAGAGGAAGGACTTCGGCAGCCGGACCACCTTGACCGGCAGGGGGTCGGCGGGACGCTGGGCGAGGGCGGATTCCAGCCAGGTCGCGCCGTCCTCCACGGCGATGTACGCCTCCCCCGCGCCGACCGCGTGTGCGGCGGCCTGGAGTCCGTCCAGGACGAGGTGCGGGGAGCGGTGGAGCAGGGTGCGGTCCTTGCGGCTGGCGGGCTCGCCCTCCGCGCCGTTGGCGACGACCACGGGGGCCCGTCCGCCGCGCCGGCCGGCCTCGGCGACCGCCACAAGCTTGCGGTATGTCGGGAAGGCGGCCCCGCCGTGCCCGGTGAGTCCGGATTCGGCCACGGCGCGCAGGACGCTCTCCGGGTCGCCGTACGGGAGCGGGCCGTAGCGCTGGTGGTGGGTGGGGAGGTCGGCCGGGGTGGTGCCGGGGGCGAGCAGGCGGGGGGACATGTAGAGGTCGGGGAAGGTGGCGGTCACGGACGGACTCCTTCGGCGGTGCGCAGGAGGGCGGCGGGGGTGTGGCGGGCGGCGCGGGCCGCGTGGGCGAGGCGGGCGGCGAAGGCGGCGATCACCGTGGCCACACAGGCGACGGTCAGCCAGGTCATCCAGTCGGCGCCGGTGTCCGTGCCGATGCCGATGCCGTGCAGAAGGGCGACCGGCCAGGAGGCGTACGCCAGCCAGTGGACGGCCCGCCAGGCGCGGTGGCCGAGGCGCTCGCGCAGCAGGCTGGTGACGAGGACGGCGAGCATCAGGTCGAGGGCGACCGTGCCGAGGCCGAGCCAGAGGGGCTGGTAGTCGGAGACGAAGGGGATCACCGCGTCCACCGGCGTGATGTTCACGTAGCTGTCGACGATCGCCGTGGTGATGTGCAGGGCCAGGAAGGCGGTGGCGGAGAGGGAGAGCGTGCGGTG
This sequence comes from Streptomyces vulcanius, assembly GCF_042653945.1. Taxonomy (NCBI): domain Bacteria; kingdom Bacillati; phylum Actinomycetota; class Actinomycetes; order Kitasatosporales; family Streptomycetaceae; genus Streptomyces; species Streptomyces vulcanius. Next base: position 54,145 of record NZ_JBHSFK010000064.1, read on the forward strand.
CAAGCTCATCGTGCCGAACCGGGGCAGACCGGGGATGCGGGCGCGCAGCCGTACGGCGATGCCGAGCAGGACGACGACCGTGAAGAGGACCAGGCAGACGGCGCCGGTGGCACGGTTGGCGTACCAGAGGGTCTCGGAGGTCACGCGGCCCTACCTTCTTGAGTGCGTCCCGAGAGTTCGCGACTCTGGGACTGCGCGGGTGGGGCAGGGATGGCTTTCATGCTGGCTGCCCTCGATGGCTCAGGCCGCTGGTCCCCCTGCCCCGCC
>NZ_JBHSFK010000065.1:0-54019 GCF_042653945.1 Streptomyces vulcanius
GGGGCGGTCGCGGGCGGCGGCCGGGCCGATCGCGAGCGGGCCGGGGCGGCCGCCGACGGTCGCAGGGCCGACCGCGCCCGCGCCGTCGTCCGGCGTGCGGCCCCCGGTGGGAGGCCGTGCGCGCGTGTGGCCGGCTCGCCGGGTTTCCTCCGCCGGACCCGTCCTCGCCGCCCGTCGCCTCCGTGCCCGGTACGGCGGGTTCGTCGCGCTGGACGGTGTCGATCTGGATGTGCCGGCCGGGTGGGTCACCGCGGTCGTGGGGCCCAACGGGGCCGGGAAGAGCACGCTGTTCCACTGTCTCGCCGGAACCCTCCGCCCCGTGCGCGGGCGCGTGCTGCTGGACGGGCGGGACATCACCCGGCTGCCCGCGCATGCCCGCACCCGGCTCGGTGTCGCGCGCAGTTTCCAGGAGCTGGCCGTCTTCCCGTCGCTGACCGTGGCGGAGAACGTCCGGGTCGGCGCCGAACAGGGCCGCGTCGGCGATCCGGGGGCCGTGGAGCGGGCGCTGGCGCTGTTCGGGCTGGCCGGTCCTGTCCGGGAGCTGCCCGCCGCCGGGCTGCCCACGGGCACGCTGCGCCGGGTCGAGCTGGCGCGGGCGTACGCGGGTGACCCGCGCGTGCTGCTGCTCGACGAGCCCGCCGCCGGTCTCGACACCGCCGAGGTGACCGCGCTCGCCCGGATCCTGCGCGCCCTGGCCGCCGACGGCACCGCCCTGCTCGTCGTCGAGCACGACCTCGACCTGGTGGCCGGTCTCGCGGACGTCGTCCATGTGATGGCGGCGGGCCGGATCGTGGCCTCGGGCCCGCCCGACCGTGTCCTGGAGGCTGCCCCGTGATCTCGCTGCGGCACGCGCGCGTGCGCTACGGCCCCCTGGAGGCCCTGCACGGCGTCACCCTCGACGCGCCGGCCCCGGGCCTGACCGTCCTGCTGGGCCGCAACGGCTCCGGCCGTACGACGGCACTGCGGGCGCTGGCCGGGACCGTACCCCTGGCCGGGGGCACGGTGGTGTGGGACGGAACGGACGTGACCCGGATGCCCGCGTTCGAGCGGGCGCGGCACGGACTGTGCCTGGTCCCCGACCGGCGGGCGGTGTTCGGCTCGCTGACGGTACGGGAGAACCTGGACCTGGCCACCCGGAGCCGTGCCGACCTCGCCCTCTATCCGCAGCTGGAGCCCCTGCTCGCGCGCCGGGCCGGCACCCTCTCGGGGGGTGAGCAGCGCATGCTGGCCCTGTGCCGCGCTCTGTCGGCCCACGCGCGCGTGGTGCTCGTGGACGAGCCCGCACAGGGCATGTCCCCGGCGGTGGCGGCCCGCACCTACGCCCTGCTGGCCTCGGCCTCGCTCGACGCGTGCGTGGTGATCGCCGAGCAGCGGCTGCCGCCCGCGCTGCGCGGTCACCGGGCGTTCGTGTACGAACTGCGGCGCGGCGCCGTCGTGTTCGGCGGGGAGGCGGGAGAGGCGGGACGAGACCGGTGAGTGAGCGGCCCGTACCCGCAACGGCGGGGCCCCACCCGGTGGTTGAACCGGATGGGGCCTGTGCGGGAAAGGCTCAGATGGCGAGCCGCTGACCCGGCATGATCAGGTTGGGGTCGCCGCCGATGACGGCCTGGTTGGCGGAGTAGATCCGCTGCCAGCTGCTGCCCTGCCGGGCGGCGATCTTGCTCAGGGTGTCCCCTTCGCGGACGGTGTAGTTGCCGCGGGCCGTGCCGCGCGAGGTGCTGTTCGTCGAGCGCTCGGCCGCCTTCGACGCGCCGCTCTTGGTCGAACCGCTCTTCGGCGCACTGGACTTGGGGGCCGACTGGGTCGTGTTCGAGTTGTTCGTGTGCGACCTGGTGGAGGTCGACTCGGTGGAGGAGCCGGAGTTGCCCGGTGCGCTGCCGCTCGCTCCCGCGCGGGCCGAGCAGGTCGGCCACGCGCCCCACCCCTGGGACTTCTGGACCTTGGTGGCGACGGCTATCTGTGCTTCCCTGCTCGCCCCGTCGGCGGTGGCCGCGTAGGCCGAGCCTCCGTAGGCGCGCCAGGTACTGGCGGAGAACTGGAGTCCGCCGTAGTAGCCGTTGCCGGTGTTGATGTGCCAGTTGCCACCGCTCTCGCACTGGGCGATGCGGTCCCACACCCCGCTGTCCGCCGCCGCGGCGTTGCCGGTCGCGGCCAGCAGTCCGAGAGGGGCGAGCAGTGCCGCCCCGGCGAGGACCGCCGTCTTACGGGACTTGCGGGTGTAGTTATCGGCACACTCGGACATGTAGATCCCTCTCTACGGACCCAGGCCTCCCCCAAGGCGGGGCGCTTCCCACGTGTCGACGCGGGTGTCGCGCTCTGCCCCGTCCACCGGCGGTGATGCTGCGCTTCGTCTGGCTCTGCGCGGCCGGCGGACGTACCCGGGCGGTGCTCGCTGCACTCGGCGGAGGAATCTAGAGATCCTGACGGTCCGTTATCAACCAACTCCCTTTCATCGCAGGTCAGTTGCTGGTTACCGCTGGTAGCAGTGAATTCAGGTCACCCGTTTTGTGCGCCGATTTCAGCTTTTGTCGACCATCACCCCGGACGCCCTGTGAGTCACCTCACGGGGCCAACCCCTGTGACCTTCCCGTTACTTGACAGGGAGTGTCCGATTCCATACTCGAAGTGACCGATCGCGACAGAAGCTTCGGCTCTGTTCGCGGTACAGCGTGACTCCCACCACAGGTCCCCCGTTGTCTTCTGCATGAGCCGGGGAGCCTCCCGGCCCCGCCAACGCACCGCCTTCCGAGGGAGTCACCCGTGCCGCGCATGCTCGACGTCAGCGACGAGGTACGCGCCGAGATCGGCGACGAAGAAGCCAACCGGCTGCTCGCCGGAGAGAACGCCCCGGGCAGTTACGACTGCACGTCCTGCCGCACCCCGGGCGACTCCGAGCACGAGCACACCAGCACCGTCCTGTTCATCGGGGACGAGACCGCCGTCCTCGCGTTCGCCCACGCCACCTGCCTGCCGTCGCAGGTCGTCCAGGTCACCGAGGAGCAGTTGCAGGGCGCGGTCCGCTCCATCAGCGGCGACGGCGTCGACCTGGACCCGGAGAAGGTCACCCCCGAGCAGGCCGTGCTCGGTGTGACCAGCGGACTCGTCCTGCTCGCCGGGGAGTTGCACCCCGCGCTGGTCGTCGAGCCCACCGCGCCCATCGTGCGCCCCGGCTCCATGGGCGTGGGCGACGACTTCCTGCCGCTCCTGATCGAGCAGGGCTTCATGCCGCTGGCCGAGCTGACGGAGGTGCCGCCGGTGCAGCACGGCTGGTCCGTCCTGCTGGCGATGGGTCAGCTGCACGCCGTACTGCAGCCCTCGGCGAACGGCGGTCAGCCGATCGCCTGGTGGCAGGCGCACCAGCCCCTCGTGGTGACGGAGAGCTGGCGGGCGGCGGCCAACAAGCACCAGCAGGTGCTGATGTTCGCGGCGCCGGTCGGTTCGATCGGCCGCCAGCCCCGGGAGGACCTGCTGCGGGACGCGCTGGACAATGCCGCGGCGAACGGAAAGCTGGTCGGAGCCGCCCTCCCGCTGGCCGGGACCTGAGCGCCTGAAGGCGCCCCGCCCGGCCGCATCCCTTCACGTCACGGGTCGTTTGGACATACGTGCACACCTATGAGGTTCCCCGCCGCCAGGTCTACCAGTCGGTCCCGTCCGCGCGGCCGGCCCAGGACTCCCAGGGCGGCCCGTCGGCCACGCCGATCTACGACACGCTCTACGCCGAGTACGTCAAGACGTTCCGCTCGCTGCCGGGTGACCGCAGCGGCGAGGACGACCTGGGGTTCACCGCCTTCGGGAACATCCCGCACAGTACGGTCCAGACCACCGGGTCCGGGTACCGGCCGGGGTCCTTCAGCCACGCCTACAGCGCCTACAGCGCAGGCGCCCAGAGCGCACGGCAGGGGCTCGGGCAGCAGTCGCAGTGGCAGCGGGTCGGCCAGCTGGGCCCCGTACCGGCGGCGCTGCCGCCCGGGCCGCGGCGGAGCTTCTGAACGACGGAAGAAGGAGGGGCGGCCACCTGTCGGTGGCCGCCCCTCCTTCTTCCGTCTTCTTCCGTCACTTCTTCTTGCCGCGCTTCTCGCGCACCCGCACCGAGATATGGATCGGGGTGCCCTCGAAGCCGAACTCCTCGCGCAGCCGCCGCTCGATGAAGCGCCGGTAGCCCGCCTCGATGAAGCCGGAGGCGAAGAGGACGAACCGCGGCGGCTTGGTGCCTGCCTGGGTGCCGAAGAGGATGCGCGGCTGCTTACCGCCCCGGATCGGGTGCGGGTGGGCGGCGACCAGCTCGCCGAGGAAGGCGTTGAGGCGGCCCGTCGGGACCCGGGTCTCCCAGCCGGCCAGCGCGGTCTCGATCGCCGGGACGAGCTTCTCCATGTGCCGGCCGGTCTGCGCCGAGACGTTCACCCGGGGCGCCCAGGCGACCTGGGCGAACTCGGTCTCGATCTCCCGCTCCAGGTAGTAGCGGCGCTCCTCGTCGAGGGTGTCCCACTTGTTGTAGGCGATGACCAGGGCACGGCCCGCGTCGACGGCCATGGTGACGATCCGCTGGTCCTGCACCGAGATGGACTCGGAGGCGTCGATCAGGATGACCGCCACCTCGGCCTTCTCGACGGCCGCCGCGGTGCGCAGCGAGGCGTAGTAGTCGGCGCCCTGCTGGAGGTGGACGCGCTTGCGGATACCGGCGGTGTCGACGAACTTCCAGGTGATGCCGCCGAGTTCGATCAGCTCGTCGACCGGGTCGCGGGTGGTGCCGGCGACCTCGTTGACGACGACGCGCTCCTCGCCGGCCACCTTGTTCAGCAGCGAGGACTTGCCGACGTTCGGGCGGCCGATGAGCGCGATCCGGCGCGGTCCGCCGGTGCCGAGGCCGCCGAAGGTCTGCGCGGGGGCTTCCGGCAGCGCCTCCAGGACGGAGTCCAGCATGTCGCCGGTGCCGCGGCCGTGCAGCGCGGAGACCGGGTGCGGCTCGCCGAGGCCCAGGGACCACAGATAGGCCGCGTCGGACTCCCCGCTCTGGCCGTCGACCTTGTTGGCGGCCAGCACGACGGGCTTGCCCGCCTTGCGCAGCAGCCGTACGACCGCCTCGTCGGTGTCGGTGGCGCCGACCTTGGCGTCGACGACGAAGACGACGGCGTCGGCGGCCTCGATCGCGTACTCGGCCTGCGCGGCCACGGAGGCGTCGATGCCGAGGACGTCCTGCTCCCAGCCGCCGGTGTCGACGACCTTGAAGCGCCGGCCCGCCCACTCGGCGTCGTAGGTCACCCGGTCGCGGGTGACGCCCGGCTTGTCCTCGACGACGGCCTCGCGGCGCCCGATGATCCGGTTCACCAGAGTCGACTTGCCGACGTTCGGGCGGCCGACGACGGCGAGCACGGGCAGCGGCCCATGGCCCGCCTCCTCGATGGCACCCTCGACGTCCTCGACGTCGAAGCCCTCTTCCGCGGCGAGCTCCATGAACTCCGCGTACTCGGCGTCGCCAAGCGCTCCGTGGTCGTGCTCCTCGCACGAGCCCTCGGAGTGGATGTGGTCGTTCATGAAGTGCGTACCTCGTAGTTCATTCGTGGTGGTCGGTGGATCGCCCCGGTTCGCGGCAGTGATCCACTACTCAGTGTTGCCTAGCGCCCGGTCAGGCGCCTGGCGTTTTCCAGGTGGGCGGCCAGGTGCTTCTGGATGCGCTCGGTCGCCTCGTCGAGGATCTTGCGGGTCCTCCGGCCGCTGCCGTCGCCGGCTTCGAAGGGGTCGCCGAAGACGACGTCGATGCGGGAGCGCAGCGGCGGCAGCCCCTTTATCAACCGCCCGCGTTTCTCGGAACTTCCCAGGACGGCGACCGGCACGATCGGCGCCCCGCTGCGGACGGCGAAGTAGGCGAGCCCGGCGCGCAGGGCGGCGAAGTCGCCCTCGCCACGGGTGCCCTCCGGGAAGATACCGAGGACCCCGCCGTTCTCCAGCACACCGAGCGCACGGGTGATCGCCGTGCGGTCGGCGGAGTGGCGGTCGACCTCGATCTGGCCGGTGCGGGTCATGAAGGTGCCGATCGGGCCGACGAACGCCTCCTTCTTGACGAGGAAGTGCGAGGCCCTGGGCGCCACCCCTATGACCATCGGGCCGTCGACGTTGTGGGAGTGGTTGACCGCGAAGATCACCGGCCCGCTCGCGGGCACCCGCCAGGAGCCCAGCACGCGCGGCTTCCACAGCCCGTACATCAGGCCGACGCCGATACGCCGCCCGACCTCGGCACCCTTCGCTGAAGGCAGATCGCTCACTTCACGGCCCGCTTCTCCCCGACGAGGGTGACGACGCACTCGATGACCTGGGCCAGCGTCAGCTCGGTGGTGTCCACCTCGACGGCGTCGTCCGCCTTGGCGAGCGGAGAGGTCTTGCGGGAGGAGTCGGCCGCGTCCCGCTTGATCAGCGCCTCGCGGGTGGACTGTACGTCCGCGCCCTTCAGCTCGCCGCTGCGGCGGGCGGCGCGGGCCTCGGCGGAGGCGGTGAGGAAGATCTTCAGGTCGGCGTCGGGCAGCACGGTCGTCCCGATGTCCCGCCCCTCGACGACGATGCCCCGCTCGGCGGAGGCGGCCAGCGACCGCTGCAGCTCGGTGATGCGGGCGCGCACCTCCGGGACGGCACTGACCGCGCTGACCTTGGAGGTGACCTCCGGGGTGCGGATCGGGCCGGCCACGTCGGTGCCGTCGACGGTGATCGTGGGGTCGGCCGGGTCGGTGCCGGAGACGATCTCCGGCTTGCCCGCGACGGCGGCGATCGCCGTGGGGTCGTCGATGTCGATCCCGTTGCTCACCATCCACCACGTGATCGCCCGGTACTGGGCGCCGGTGTCCAGGTAGCTCAGCCCGAGCTGGGCGGCCACGGCCTTGGACGTGCTCGACTTGCCCGTGCCGGAGGGGCCGTCGATAGCGACAATCACGGGCTGGGCGGCGCCGTTTTCCACGGGGGGACACCTTCCTGGTGCGAGGCGGTGGATGTGCGGGGCGCGATCGTGCCCCGCACAAGGTTACCGGCCACGGGTCACTCATCCGGCCGAGGTCCCACACCACCGGCCGAGGTCCCGCACCATCCGGCGGAGGTACGGCACCCTCCGGCGGAGATCCTGCACCATTCCAGCCGCGGTCCCGCACCCTCCATCCGAGGTCCCGCACCATTCCAGCCGGGGCCGGCACCCTCCAGCCCGTCCGGCGTTTGAGGACGAGGCCCGTTCAGGGCCGAAGCGGGGGCCTGGGGGCGGCAGCCCCCAGCAACGCCCGCACCCGCGCCGGGTGCCTACTGCCGGATCCCCCAGCCACGCTCCCGCAGCGCCGCCGAAAGAACCGGCGCCGACTTCGGCTCCACCATCAGCTGCACGAGACCCGCCTGCTGTCCCGTCGCGTGTTCGATGCGTACGTCCTCGATGTTGACGCCCGCCCGCCCGGCGTCCGCGAAGATCCGGGCCAGCTGCCCCGGCTGGTCGTCGATGAGCACCGCGACGACCTCGTACACCCGCGGAGCGGCCCCGTGCTTGCCGGGGACCCGGACCTGCCCCGCGTTGCCCCGGCGCAGCACGTCCTCGATGCCGCCCGCGCCCTCCCGGCGCTTGACGTCGTCGGCGGACTGCAGGGCACGCAGCGCCCGCACCGTCTCCTCCAGGTCGCCGGCGACGTCGGTGAGCAGGTCGGCGACCGGCCCGGGGTTCGCGGAGAGGATGTCGATCCACATCCCGGGGTCGGAGGCGGCGATCCGGGTGACGTCCCGGATGCCCTGCCCGCACAGCCGTACGGCGGCCTCCTCGGCGTTCTCCAGCCGCGCGGCGACCATGCTGGAGACCAGATGGGGCATGTGGGAGACGAGCGCGACGGCACGGTCGTGGGCGTCGGCGTCCATCACCACCGGCACGGCCCGGCAGTGCGAGACGAGTTCCAGGGCGAGGTTCAGCACCTCGGTGTCGGTGTCCCGGGTCGGGGTCAGCACCCAGGGGCGGCCCTCGAAGAGTTCGCCGGTCGCGGCCAGCGGCCCGGACTTCTCCCGGCCCGCCATGGGGTGCGTGCCGATGTAGGCCGACAGGTCGAGGCCGAGCGCCTCCAGCTCACGGCGCGGCCCGGACTTCACGCTGGCCACGTCGAGGTAGCCGCGCGCCACACCCCGCCGCATGGCGTCGGCGAGCACGGCGGCGACATGGGCGGGCGGGGCGGCGACCACCGCGAGGTCGACCGGGCCCTCGGGCGCCTCGTCGACGCCGGCGCCGAGCGCGGCGGCCGTACGGGCCTGGCCGGGGTCGTGGTCCTCCAGATGGACGACGACGCCCCGCTGGGCGAGGGCCAGGGCGGCGGACGTGCCGATGAGCCCGGTTCCGATGACGAGCGCGGTCCTCACTGGGCGATGTCCCTGCGCAGAGCGGCGGCGGCGCCGAGGTAGACATGGCTGATCTCGGCCCGCGGCCGGTCGGACTCGATGTGCGCGAGGATGCGCACGACCCGCGGCATGGCGCCCTCGATGTCGAGTTCCTGCGCGCAGATCAGCGGTACGTCCACGATGCCCAGCTTGCGCGCGGCGGCGGCCGGGAAGTCGCTGTGCAGGTCGGGCGTGGCCGTGAACCAGATGCTGATCAGGTCGTCGGCGCTGAGGGAGTTCCGCTCCAGGACCGCGGTGAGCAGGGCCCCGACCTGCTCGTCCATGTGTCCGGCCTCGTCGCGTTCGAGTTGGACGGCCCCCCGGACCGCGCGTACCGCCACGACACTGCTCCTCGCTGAAGTCAAAGGTGTACGGCTCTTGCCGCATCCAGCCTAGTCAAACACCCCCGTACGCCCTTTACGCCGGGTGCGACCCGCGCTCTCATGGCAGTCTGACGGCAGGACTCCCGGCTCGGGGAAGGGCCCTATATGAAGCGTCCAGGACCCCTGTTCACCCTTCTCGCGGGACTGGTGCTCGGCCTGTTCCTGCTGACGCTCAACGTGACGAACGGCACGAAGACCGAGTCGTCCTCCTACCAGGAACCGTCCCCGACGCCCACGACGACCGCACCCTCCGCGTCCCCCACCCCCACCCGCACTCCGCCCCCGGACGCCGAGTACGCGGGCCGCACCGACGACGACTCCGCGGCGATCGCCGTCTCGGTGCGCGACGGGAAGGCGATCGCGTACTTCTGCGACGGCAGCACCAAGGAGTCCTGGCTGAAGGGCGATGTCAAGGACGACGGCACGCTCCACCTCACCGGGAAGAACGGCGCGAAGCTGGACGGCACGCTCCAGCAGGGCCGGCGGATCCGCGGCACGGTCGATGTCTCCGGTGGGCACCAGGCGTTCACCGCGGACAAGGCGGAGAAGCCGTCGGGGCTGTGGCGGGCGACGGCCACGGTGCGCTCGGCGAAGATCGACGCGGGGTGGATCGTACTGAAGGACGGCACGCAGGTCGGCGTCGTCACCCGCGACGGCGAGCCCTCGCCCGCACCCCGTATCGATCCGGAGACCGGCGCGGTGACGGTCGACGGACAGCAGCTCACGGCCCGTCCCGCAACGCCCTGACCCCGTCCCCAGGTCCACAGGTCTCCAGGGAGCCGACCATGACCGTCGACCCGAACGCCGCCACGCAGGGATTCCCCGCGCCGCAGGCGCCGCCCCGGCCCGCCCGCTATCTCGTCCCGGCGCTCGTGGCGGCCGCGGTCGCGGTCGGACTCGGCGCGTACGGCAGGATCCACGACCCGGCCGGCACGGCCTTCAACCTCGCCGGTTTCAGCAGCACAGGCGCGGTGAAGTCGTGGCTGGCGACGGCGGCGCTGTTCTTCGCGCTGGTCCAGCTGGTCTCCGCGCTGATGCTGTACGGCAGGCTGCCGGGCCCGTCCTGGTCAGGCGTGCTGCACCGCTGGTCGGGCCGGGCGGCGTTTCTGCTCGCGGTGCCGGTGGCGGTGCACTGTCTGTACGCTTTGGGATATCAAACATATGACACGCGTGTTTTGTGGCACTCCCTCCTGGGTTGCTTCTTCTTCGGCGCCTTCAGCGCCAAGATGTTGCTGCTCCGCTCGGAGCGGCTCCCGGGCTGGCTGCTGCCGATCATCGGCGGACTGGTTCTCACCGCGCTCACGCTCGTCTGGCTGACCTCCGCCCTCTGGTTCTTCCGCACTTTCGGAGTGACGACATGACCCATCCCGCGACACGGCGCACGGTTCTCCTCGCGACGGGCGGCGCGACAGCGGCTCTCGTCGCGGGCTGCAGCAACTACGGCGACGACAGCAACGACAGCGGCGACTCCGGCAAGAAGTCGTCCGGCGCCGCCGCCGGTACGGCGCTGGCGAAGACGACCGACATCCCCGTCGGCGGCGGCAAGATCTTCAAGGATCAGAAGGTCGTCGTCACCCAGCCCACCAAGGGCGACTTCAAGGCGTTCTCGGCGGTCTGCACCCATCAGGGCTGCACGGTCGGCACCGTCGCCGACGGCACGATCAACTGCCCTTGTCACAAGAGCGAGTTCCGCATCGCCGACGGCTCGGTGGCGGCGGGCCCGGCGCCGAGCCCGCTGCCGGCGGAGCAGATCACGGTCAAGGGCGACAGCATCGAGCTGACCTGATCCGGCCCCACGGCTCACCGGCCCCACGGCTCACTGGTCCCACAGCGCCCCGAGTGTGACGAGCTCCCCCTGGTACTCGATCCGGTCCGCCCACTCGGTCGGCCAGGCCTCGGCGCCGGCGTACGCGCCCGCGAAGGCGCCCGCCAGGCAGGCGATGGAGTCGGAGTCGCCCGAGGAGCAGGCGGCCCGGCGCAGGGCGGTCACGGGCTCGTCGGGGAAGAGCAGGAAGCACAGCAGCCCGGTGGCCAGGGCCTCCTCGGCGATCCAGCCCTCCCCGGTGGCGAGGCACGGGTCGGTCTCGGGCGACGGGTCGCGCAGGGCAGCCTCCAGCCGGTCCAGGATGCCCAGGCACTCGTCCCAGCCGCGCTCGATGAAGTGCCCCGCACTGGGGTCCTGAGCGCGGGTCCACAGGTCGCCGAGCCAGCGCTCGTGGTAGTTGCCGCGGTTGTCGAGGGCGTACGTCCGCAACAGCCCGACCAGGGCGGCCGGTTCGGAGCCCTGCGCGAGCAGCCATACGGCCTGGGCGGTGAGGTCGGAGGCGGCCAGCGCGGTGGGGTGCCCGTGGGTGAGGGCGGCCTGGAACTGGGCGGCGCCGGCGCGCTGCTCGTCGCTGAGGCCGACCACCAGGCCGAGCGGCGCGACACGCATGTTGGCGCCACAGCCCTTGGAGCCGATCTGGCTGGCGTCCTGCCAGATCCGCCCTTCGTCCTCCAGCAGGCCGCAGGCGACCATGCAGGTGCGTCCCGGCGCCCGGTTGTTCTCCGGCGACCGGTACCACTCCACGAACTCCTTGCGCAGGGGCGGCTCCAGCCCGCCGGGCACGAGCGGCCCCCGGTCCATGGCGGCGCGCAGGGCGTGTGCCACCGCGAGGGTCATCTGGGTGTCGTCGGAGACGAAGGCGTGCTGCGGGAGGTCCATCTGCGGCCAGGGCCCGCACTTGGCGAGGATCGAGGGGACGTCGTTGAACTCGGTGGGGAACCCGAGCGCGTCCCCGAGGGCGAGGCCCAGCAGGGCTCCGGTGGCGGCGCGCTTCCTGACGGTGGTGGCGGTCATGCGGGGTGTCCTTCCCGAGGGGGGCGAAGCAGCGGCGGATGGAGCGCGGTGGCGGTGCCCGCACGGTAGAGGGCGGCGGGTTTGCCGCGCCCGCCGGTGAGGCGCGCGGCGCCGGGCACGGGCTCGACGAATCCGGGGGTGGCGAGCACCTTGCGGCGGAAGTTGGGCCGGTCGAGCCCTGTCCCCCACACCGTCTCGTAGACCTGCTGGAGTTCCCCGAGGGTGAACTCGGGCGGGCAGAACGCGGTCGCGAGACAGGTGTACTCGAGCTTGGCGCCGACCCGGTCGTGGGCTTCGGCCAGGATCCGGTCGTGGTCGAAGGCGAGCGGCCCGGCGGCGTCGTACGGCAGCCAGCGCGCCTGGACCGCGTCACCGCCGCCGTGCGCCTCGGGGGCGTGGGGCAGCAGGGCGGCGAAGGCGACGGAGACGACCCGCATCCGGGGGTCGCGGCCGGGCTCGCTGTAGGTGCGCAGCTGCTCCAGGTGCAGCCCGGAGACGTTCGAGACGTCGCCCAGGCCGGTCTCCTCGGCGAGTTCGCGCAGGGCGGCGGTCTCGGCGGACTCGTCCGGTCGCACGAAGCCGCCGGGGAGCGCCCACTGTCCGGCGTACGGTTCGTGTCCCCGCTCGACGAGCAGCACGTGCAGCACGCCCGAGCGCAGGGTCAGGACGGCGAGGTCGACGGTGACGGCGAAGGGCTCGTGGGCGTACTTGTCGTACTTGTCGTACGTCTCATGGACCTCCACGCCCACCCCCTCGACGGTCGAGTTAATAGTCAGAGTGACTAATAGTCGATACGACTATAAAGGGACCGGCCCGCCCGCACAAGGCCCCCAGCGCCTCTCTGAGCGCCTGCCCCGCAAACGAGTGCGGCCGACACCGGAGAACCCGGTATCGGCCGCCACAACCGCGCTGAGGACCTTTCTAGAGGTCGACCTCCTGCATCAGCATCCCGACCTCGGTGTTGGACAGCCGGCGCAGCCAGCCCGACTTCTGGTCGCCCAGGGTGATCGGGCCGAAGGCGGTGCGCACCAGCTTGTCGACCGGGAAGCCGGCCTCGGCCAGCATCCGCCGCACGATGTGCTTGCGGCCCTCGTGCAGGGTGACCTCGACGAGGTAGTTCTTGCCGGTCTGCTGGACGACCCGGAAGTGGTCCGCACGCGCGTACCCGTCCTCCAGCTGGATGCCGTCCTTGAGCTGCTTGCCCAGGTCGCGCGGGATCGGGCCGACGATGTGCGCGAGGTAGGTCTTCTTCACGCCGTACTTGGGGTGGGTCAGCCGGTGCGCCAGCTCGCCGTGGTTGGTGAGCAGGATGACACCCTCGGTCTCGGTGTCCAGCCGCCCGACGTGGAACAGCCGGGTCTCGCGGTTGGTGACGTAGTCGCCGAGGCACTGCCGCCCCTCGGGGTCCTCCATCGTCGCCACGACACCGGCCGGCTTGTTGAGCGAGAAGAACTGGTACGACTGCGTCGCCACGGTCAGGCCGTCGACCTTGACCTCGTCCTTCTCCGTGTCGACCCGCTTGCCCTGCTCCAGGACGATCTCGCCGTTGACCTCGACCCGCGCCTGCTCGATCAGCTCCTCGCAGGCCCGCCGGGAGCCGTAGCCCGCGCGCGCGAGGACCTTCTGCAGCCGCTCGCCCTCCTGCTCGGCGCCCGGGAAGGTCTTGGGCAGCTTGATGTCCTTCTTGTCCGCGTACCGCTCCCGGTTGCGCTCCTCCGCCCGCGCGTCGTACTCACGCGAGGTCGAGGGGGCCGTACGGCCGCGCCCGGTGCCCTGCTGGGACTGCTTCGGGCCCCCCTTGGCGCCGCCCCGCGCGGAGCCGCCACGGCCTGACTTCGGGCCCTCCGGGGACGCGCCGGGGCCCACGTCGTAGCGGCGCTCCTCGGGACGGGGCTTGCGGGGGCGGCCCTGTCCCTGCCCTTGGCCCTGCCCCTGCTTCTGGTCCCTCCCGTTTCCGGCCCCGCGGTAGTTACCGCGCCCGCCGCCGCCCTTGCCGCTACCGCTGCCACTGCTTCGCATCAAAGTTCCGTCATCAGTCGTCTGCGTCCTCTGCGCCGGACGCGTCGGGCGCGTCCGGGTCGAACGACGGCACGGCCTCCTGGGTCTCGGCCTCGATCGCCTCCGCCTCCGGGAGGAAGGGCGCGAGCTCCGGGAGCTCGTCCAGACCTCGCAGGCCCATCCGCTCCAGGAAGTAGTTCGTCGTCGCATACAGGATCGCACCTGTTTCGGGTTCCGCGCCCGCCTCCTCGACCAGACCGCGCTGCAACAGGGTGCGCATCACACCGTCGCAGTTGACTCCGCGCACGGCCGAGACCCGGCTGCGGCTGACCGGCTGACGGTAGGCGACCACGGCGAGCGTCTCCAGCGCGGCCTGGGTGAGCCGGGCCTGCTGCCCGTCCAGGACGTACCGCTCCACCGCCGGCGCGTACTCCGCGCGCGTGTAGAACCGCCAGCCCCCCGCGACGAACCGCAACTCGAAGCCGCGCCCCTGCACGGTGTACTCGTCGGCCAGCTCCCGCAGCGCCTTCGCGACCTGCCGCCGGGGCCGGTCCACGATCTTCGCGAGATGCTCCTCGGTGGCGGGCTCGTCCACGACCATCAGGACGGCCTCCAGGGCGCCCTTGAGATCAAGTGCGGCGACGGTCTCCTCGCTCATCACGCCTTCTTCTCCTTCCCGGGCTCCTCGGGTGTCTCCGGCGGCCGGTCGAACTCGTCGGTGACCATCGGCCGCGCGTCGCCCTCCCCGCCGGTCCAGCGCACGAGCAGCTCCCCGAGCGCGGTCTCCTGGTCGAGCGCGACGGCCTTCTCCCGGTACAGCTCCAGAAGCGCCAGGAACCGCGCCACGACGGTGAGTGTGTCGTCGGTGTCCTCGACCAGCACCCGGAAGCTGGCCTCCCCCAGCTCCCGCAGCCGCGCGACGACGATCCCGGCCTGCTCCTGCACGCTGACCAGCGGCGCGTGGATGTGGTCGACGTACACCTGCGGCTTGGGCTTGGGGAGCATCGCCTTCACGGCGAGCCTGGCGAATCCTTCCGCCCCGATGCTGATGACCACCTCGGGCAACAACTCGGCGTGGTGCGCCTCGAGTCCGACGGTACGGGGGTAGCGGCGCGCCTCGTCCTCCAGCCGGCCGGTGAAGATGTCGGCGACCTTCTTGTAGGCGCGGTACTGGAGCAGGCGGGCGAACAGCAGGTCCCGCGCCTCCAGCAGCGCCAGGTCTGCCTCGTCCTCGACCTCGGCGGTGGGCAGCAGTCGCGCGGCCTTCAGATCGAGCAGGGTGGCGGCGACGACGAGGAACTCGGTCGTCTGGTCCAGGTCCCAGTCCGGGCCCATCGCCCGGATGTGCTGCATGAACTCGTCGGTGACCTTCGACAGCGCGACCTCGGTGACGTCCAGCTTGTGCTTGGAGATCAGCTGGAGGAGCAGATCGAAGGGCCCCTCGAAGTTGGCCAGCCGCACCTTGAATACCCCGTCGGGCACCTCGTCGGGCTCCGGTGCCTCTTCCGACCCGAAGGCCCCCGCAGGCTCCGGTGCCTCTTCCGGGCCCGGCGCCACCTCGGGCTCCGGCGCGGGTCGCTCCTCGCGCGCGGGCGCCTCCTCGGGGTCCCGCGGCTCGGGGACCGGCTCCGGCTCGGCCGGCGCCGCCCCCGGTCCCCGGCCCAGGGCACGGCGACGGCCGGCGGGCGCGCCGGGGGCGGGAACGTCGTTCGAGGTCATAGACCCCGCAGGCTACCGCTAGCGTCCTCGCAGACGTCGTACGAGAATGCTGGCGTCGCCGCGGCTCTCCAGGTCGGCCAGGACCACGGCCACGGCCTCCCGGACGATCCGCCCCCGGTCCACGGCCAGCCCGTGCTCGCCGCGGAGCACCAGGCGGGCGTGCTCCAGATCCATCAGTTCCTCGGCGGACACGTACACGGTGATCTTCTCGTCGTGCCGTTCGCGCCCGCTGGGCCGGCGGTTGGCCGCCCGCCCCCGCTTGCGCTGCTGTCCGTCGCCCGGGTCGCCCCCGGCAGAACCTTCCTGCGCCGGTACCCCCTGCCGCCGTGCGGAGCGCTCCGCGGTGCCGGACCGGCTGCGGGACTCCCCCGCGTCGGACTGGTCGGCGTCCGCCGCCACATGCTCCGCGCCCTCGCCGTCCCCGCCCTGTGCGGGTACGGCGTGCGGCGCGTCGTCGCCGGAGCCGTTGGCGCCGGCCGTCGCCCCGTCGCTCTCGCCCGCCGGCGCGGGCACCCGGGGCTCGCCACCCGCCTGGCGGCGGGGTGCGGACGGCTGAAGCGCCATCCCTCCTGTCGTACGGAAGAGTTCGTCGGCCCCCGGCAGACTCACTCGGCGTGACACCGGGCGAGCACCTCCCTGGCGAGCTGGCGATAGGCGGCGGCACCGACGGAGTTGGAGGCGTAGGTGGTGATCGGCTCACCGGCGACCGTGGTCTCCGGGAAGCGGACCGTGCGCCCGATGACCGTGTGGTAGACGTGGTCGTCGAACGCCTCGACGACACGCGCGAGCACCTCACGGCTGTGCACGGTGCGCGAGTCGTACATGGTCGCGAGGATCCCGTCGAGCTCCAGCTCGGGGTTGAGCCGTTCCTGGACCTTCTCGATGGTCTCGGTCAGCAGGGCCACACCGCGCAGCGCGAAGAACTCGCACTCCAGCGGCACGATCACCTTGTGCGCGGCCGTCAGCGCGTTGACCGTGAGCAGGCCGAGCGAGGGCTGGCAGTCGATGACGATGTAGTCGTAGTCGTCCATCAGCGGCTTGAGCGCCCGCTGGAGGGTCGACTCGCGCGCGACCTCGGAGACCAGCTGGACCTCGGCCGCCGACAGGTCGATGTTGCTGGGCAGCAGGTCCATGTTGGGGACCGCCGTCTTCAGCAGCACCTCGTCGGCCGCCATGCCCCGCTCCATGAGCAGGTTGTAGACCGTGAGGTCCAGCTCCATGGGGTTGACGCCGAGACCGACCGACAGCGCGCCCTGCGGGTCGAAGTCCACGAGCAGTACCCGTCGGCCGTACTCCGCGAGCGCGGCACCCAGGTTGATGGTCGACGTGGTCTTGCCGACGCCGCCCTTCTGGTTGCACATCGCGATGATCGTCGCGGGACCGTGGTTGGTGAGCGGTCCCGGGATCGGGAAGTACGGCAGTGGGCGCCCGGTCGGGCCGATGCGCTCACGGCGCTGCCGGGCAGCGTCGGGAGCGAGCGTGGCCGCGTACTCGGGGTCCGGCTCGTATTCGGCGTCGGGGTCGTAGAAGTGCCCGTCAGGCAGTTCGTCGTAGTCGGCGAAGTGGTTGTGGGGCGCGCCACTCCCGTCGCCGGCCATGGCGTTCACGTGATGACCGTCCATGCTCTGGTGTGCTGACAGAGCCGTGCGGGGGTTGGTCTGGCTCTGATGGGCTGCGAAGGTTCGGACAGCGACGGAGCCGACAGCCTCGAAACCCGCGGGACCCGGGCCCCGCGTAGCCGTTCCTGGTTGACCACCCCCGGGAGAAAATGTCGACTCATTCACAAGTCGTCTTACCTCCTTGGTGACCAGGGAACTTCTAGACAAGGTCAGCGTGGCACCATGCCGACGGTTGGCGACTCTATGGCGTGTCGGGCGTCCGCAGCAACACAATCCGCCGGACCCGGCCCGATGTGTCGGCAATGAAACATGTCGCTGTCAAGGGCGTACGGCCGTCGCACGGCAGGTTTCACCGGTGTGCGAATCGGTCGAAGGGTTACGTTCGAGGCGAGTTGACCGAGAGCCGCAAAGTGACCATACACACATCCGGCCGGACCTTGTGGGGCAAGGTCCGGCCGGATGTCAGCCGTTGACGCGACGTGTTGACGTATCGCCTTTACGAAAAGGTGACTTAGCTCCCCGCCCAGCTCACGGCCTAGCCGAGCAGCTCGATCGGCTCCACGTGCTCCAGGCCGTGCGCCTCCGCGACCTCCCGGTAAACCACCTTGCCGTCGTGGGTGTTGAGGCCCCTGGCGAGGGCGGGGTCCCGGCGCAGCGCCTCCACCCAGCCCCGGTCGGCGAGTTCGACGATGTACGGCAGCGTGGCGTTGGTGAGCGCGTAGGTCGAGGTGTTGGGAACCGCGCCGGGCATGTTGGCGACGCAGTAGAAGACCGACTCGTGGACGCCGAAGGTCGGTTCGGCGTGGGTGGTCGGACGGGAGTCCTCGAAGCAGCCGCCCTGGTCGATCGCGATGTCGACAAGGACACTTCCGGGCTTCATCCGGGAGACCAGCTCGTTGGTGACCAGCTTCGGCGCCTTGGCTCCCGGGATCAGGACGGCGCCGATGACGAGGTCGGCCTCGAGGCACGCCTTCTGCAGCTCGAAGGCGTTGGAGACGACGGTCTGGATCCTGGTGCCGAAGATCTTGTCGGCTTCCTTGAGCTTGTTGATGTCCTTGTCGAGCAGGGTCACGTGGAAGCCCATGCCGATGGCGATCTGCGCCGCGTTCCAGCCGGAGACACCGCCGCCGATGACGACGGCCCTGCCGGCCGGCACGCCCGGGACACCGCCGGGCAGCACCCCGCGTCCGCCGCCCGCGCGCATCAGGTGGTACGCGCCGACCTGGGGGGCGAGCCGGCCCGCGACCTCGGACATGGGCGCGAGCAGCGGGAGCGCGCGGTTCGGCAGCTCGACCGTCTCGTACGCGATCGCGGTCGTCCCGGACTCCAGGAGGGCGTCCGTGCACTGCCTGGACGCGGCCAGGTGCAGGTAGGTGAAGAGCGTCTGGTCCTTGCGGAGGCGGTGGTACTCCTCGGCGATGGGTTCCTTGACCTTCAGCAGCAGGTCGGCGGTGGCCCACACCTCGTCGGCCGTCTCCAGGATGTGCGCGCCGGCGGCGACGTACTCGGTGTCCGTGATGGACGAGCCGACTCCGGCGCCTCGCTCGACGACGACCTGGTGGCCGTGGCTCACCAGCTCGTGCACACCGGCGGGGGTGATGGCCACCCGGAACTCGTTGTTCTTGACCTCGCGGGGAATGCCGACCTTCACGTCGATCACGGTCCTTGGCTCAGCGGATGTGGGGGCACAGCACTTCACACCCGGAATACCCGGATGAAAGGGGTACACCGGGATACACCGCGGGAGAAGGTGCGGCAGAGCCAGTCTAATGAAGGTGTTCCCGCTGTCTAGCCTTTCAAAGCATTAATCCTCGGCGGATGTACTACGGATTTCGCAGGCGTTAGCTCCGTGTTCCGTGGTTTCCTGTTCCGGATCGCCCGTCTCGGGGGCCTCTGCCAGCAGCTGCTGGGCGGCGACGCGGTGCAGCCGGGCCGCCGTCGGATCGCCGAGGTGGTCGAGGGTGTCGGCAAGCCGCAGCCCGATCGCGGCCTGCAGCCGGGTGTCCTCGGCCCGCCGGGCCCACTCCAGCGCCTCCTCGCAGGTGCGCAGCGACTCCTCGGGCCGTCCGGCGTACTCCTGGACCCGGGCCAGTTCGCTCAACGCCCGTGCGTGGGCGGCCACATCGCCGTTCTTGCGGTGCCCGGCGGCGGCGGCCCGCCAGTTGCGCTGCGCCTCGCCGTAGCGTCCGGCGTAGGTGTGCGCGGTGGCGATGCGGCCGTACAGCCGGGCGGCGTCCGCGCGCTCGTCGCGGGCCAGGCGGCGGGCGAGGGCCCGGCCCCACCAGTCGGCGGCCCGCTCGTAGTCCCCGAGCTCCAGATGCGCCCCGCCTACGGATTCCAGCGCGCGGCCGGTCGCGTAGGGGTCGTTCGCCTCGCGTCCGGCGTCCAGCGCGGCCCGGTAGCGCACCAGGGCCTCCGCGGTGCGCCCGGTGCGGGCGTCCACATCGCCCAGGTTCAGCAGGGCGGCGGCCTTCTCGCGGGGCAGGTTCCGGCGCTCGGCCACATCCAGGACCAGCTGGTGGACGCCGTACAGGTCGGGGGCCGCCGCCTGGGTGCCGAAGTGCGCGACCATCGCCCGCACCAGCTGGGACATCAGCCGGCGGGCGAGGGTGTCCAGCTCCCCGTCGGCGACGGCGGTCCGGGCCGCGGCGAGCAGGGCGGGCCGGCGGACGCGCAGCCAGTCGGCGGCGGCGCGCGGGGTGGGGAAGCGCAGGGCGCGGGGGGTGCCCTGGAGCTTCTCGCGGGCCTGGGGGTTGTCCGGCTCGGTGATGGCCCGGCAGGACTGCAGCAGCCGTACCGTCCGCTCCAGCATGCGGGCGCGGGCCAGCTGGAGCTCGGCCGGGCGGTCGTGGGCCTCGGCGGCGGCCCGCAGCAGGGGGTGCAGACAGCCGGGGACCTCGTACTCGGGCAGCGGGGAGTCCACCGCCCGCAGCAGGCCGAGGGCGGCGAGGTCGTCGAGGGTGGTGCGGGCGGCGCCGATCGAGCAGCCGGCGAGCGCGGAGGCGGTGTGCGGGTCGACGAGGCCGGCCGGGGCGAGGGAGAGCAGGCGCAGGGTCCGGGCGGCGGGGGCGGGCAGGCCGGCGTGCGTCAGCCGGAAGACCCGGCTGAGCGGGGTGCCCTCCTCCCCCTCGGCGTGCAGTTGCTTGGCGAGGTCGGAGACGGCCGCCTGGGGGCGGGCGGCGAGCCAGCCGCCGGCCAGGATCAGCGCGGCGGGCTGGCCCTGGCAGGCCTCGACCAGGGCCTCGGCGGCGCGCGGGTCGACGGTGATGCGGACCGAGCCGGTGTAGCGGCTGAGCAGTTCGAGGGCGGACTTGGTGTCCAGGCCGCCCAGGGTGCAGGGGCGGACGTCGGAGATGCCGGTGAGCGGTCCGGCGGAGACGGCGACGAGCAGGCACTCCGGGGTGTCCGGGAGCAGCGCGTCGACCTGCTCGGCGCCGGCCGCGTCGTCCAGCAGGATCAGCGCGCGCCGCTCGGCGAGGGCCTCGCGCAGCAGGGCCGCGAGGTCGTCCTCGTCCGCGCCGGCCGGGGCGGGCCGCTCCAGCGCGGCGAGCAACGCGCGGGCGGCGCGCTCGACGGGGACGGGGGTGCCGTCGGGTTCGCTGAGCCGGGCGCGCAGGACGCCGTCGCGGTAACGGCCGGAGACCTGCCGCACGAGTTCCTCGGCGAGCGCCGTCCGCCCGGAGCCGGGCCGCCCCGCGATCAGCAGCACGCGCGCGCGGGGCGCCTTTTTCCCGGTGAGGGTGTCCAGTCCGGTGCGCTCGATGTCGGCCCGCAGGTCCTTCAACTCCCGGGTGCGGCCCAGGAATTGGCCCGGTGTCGCAGCGTGTCCGGACAGCTGCACGCCGCCTGTGTCCACTGCCTGATCCGTCACGGGCCACACTCCCGTCCCACGCACACACCGGCCCGCCGGGACTCCGGATCGGGTGATTCCAGAGCCTAGTTCACTCTCTGCGACGTTCCGGGCGGAGGACGGCGAGGCACGGCCGGGACATCCCCCGATCGGATCAGGAGATCGTCACACCGCAAGCACCGCCAAGAGGGCCGCCGGGAGGACGGCTCACGCCTCGAACGGACGCGCCGGCCACGGTGCCTGCGCCGGGCGCAGCGACTCGACGCCGTCCCCGCTGCGCGCCGCGACCAGCGACAGCACACCCACCACGAGGCAGTTGTTGTGCACGTCGCCCCCGAGGACGGCCCGGACGAGCTGGTCGACCGGCACCCGCGCGTGCTCCATGTCGGCCTCCTCGTCCTCCACCTCGAAGCGCTGTCCGTCCGCCTCCGACAGACCCTGGGCGAGGAAGATCCGTACGGACTCGTCGCAGCCGCCGGGAGTCGTGTACACGTCGGTCAGGACCCGCCAGTCCTCGGCCTTGACGTGCGCCTCCTCGTACAGCTCCCGCTGGGCGGCGTGCAGCGGGTTCTCACCGGGCACGTCGAGCAGTCCGGCCGGGATCTCCCACAGCTTCTGCCGGACGGGGTGCCGGTACTGCTTGATGAGCAGCACCCGGTCCTCGTCGTCGAGGGCGAGGACGGCGACCGAGCCGGGGTGGACCTGGTAGTCGCGGCGCACGACCGAGCCGTCGGGCATGACCACCTCGTCCGTGCGGACGGAGGTCTTGTTGCCCACGAAGGGATCCTCGGTGGACCGGATCTCCCACGCCTCGGGAGTGTCCTTGATCGTCATGCCCTTGCCGTCCTTCCACCTGCACGAACGAAAACCGGGGTGCTCACCGTTGAAGAGAAGCACCCCGGCCACCGTACAAGCTGCTGTGTTACTTGGAATTCTTCCCCAATGCCGCTGTCCTTTCGACGGCCGCCTTCACCAGGCCGGCGAAGAGCGGATGCGGTCGGGTAGGCCGCGAGCGCAGCTCCGGGTGCGCCTGCGTGGCGACCAGATAGGGGTGGACGTCTCGGGGGTACTCGACGTACTCGACCAGCTTGCCGTCCGGGGAGGTGCCGGAGAACTGGATGCCCGCCTTCTTCTCCAGCTCGGCCCGGTAGGCGTTGTTCACCTCGTAACGGTGCCGGTGCCGCTCCTCGACGTACTCCTTGCCGTCGTACACCTCGCGGACGATGGAGCCCTCGGCCAGCTTGGCCGGGTACATGCCCAGCCGCATGGTGCCGCCCATATCGCCCTCGCCCGCGACGATGTCGAGCTGCTCGGCCATGGTGGAGATCACCGGGTGGGCGGTGGCCGCGTCGAACTCTGTGGAGTTGGCGTCGGAGATGTCGGCGAGGTTGCGGGCCGCCTCGATCACGATGCACTGCAGGCCAAGGCAGAGGCCGAGGAGCGGGATCTTGCTCTCGCGGGCGTAGCGGATCGCGCCGACCTTGCCGAGCACACCGCGGTCGCCGAAGCCGCCCGGGATGCAGACGCCGTCCACGTCCTCCAGCTGCGCCTTGGCACCTGCCGGGGTCTTGCAGTCGTCCGAGGTGACCCACTTGATCTTCACTCGGGCCTTGTTGGCGAAGCCGCCGGCGCGCAGCGCCTCGGTGACCGAGAGATAGGCGTCGGGCAGGTCGATGTACTTGCCGACCAGGGCGAGGGTGATCTCGTGGTCGGGGTTGTGGACGCGGTCGAGCAGGTCGTCCCAGGTCCGCCAGTCCACGTCGCGGAACGGCAGGTCCAGCTTGCGGACGACATAGGCGTCCAGGCCCTCGCCGTGCACGGTCTTCGGGATGTCGTAGATGGACCGCGCGTCGGGGCAGGCCACGACGGCGGCCTCGTCGACGTCGCACATCAGCGAGATCTTCCGCTTGATCGCGGTCGGCACCTCGCGGTCGCTGCGCAGCACGATCGCGTCCGGCTGGATACCGATGTTGCGCAGGGCGGCGACCGAGTGCTGGGTCGGCTTGGTCTTCAGCTCGCCGGACGGGCCGATGTAGGGCAGGAGAGAGATATGCACCACGAAGACGTTGTCCCGGCCGACCTCGTGCCGCACCTGGCGGACGGTCTCCAGGAACGGCAGCGACTCGATGTCGCCGACCGTGCCGCCGACCTCGGTGATCACGACGTCGACCTCGTCGGTCGCCATCCGGCGGATGCGGTGCTTGATCTCGTTGGTGATGTGCGGGATGACCTGCACGGTGTCGCCCAGGTACTCGCCGCGCCGCTCCTTGGCAATCACGGTCGAGTACACCTGGCCGGTCGTGACGTTGGCGGATCCGTCCAGGTCCCGGTCGAGGAAACGCTCGTAGTGTCCGATGTCGAGATCGGTCTCCGCGCCGTCGTTGGTGACGAACACCTCACCGTGCTGGAAGGGGTTCATCGTGCCCGGGTCGACGTTCAGATATGGGTCGAGCTTCTGCATCACCACCCGCAGGCCGCGGGCCTTGAGCAGCATGCCGAGGCTGGAGGCGGTCAGACCCTTGCCGAGCGAGGAGGCAACACCCCCGGTGACGAAGATGTGCTTGGTCGTCGTAGCTGTGCTGCGTCGAAAAGCAGCCGGCGGCATAGCCAAGAGGGGGCTCCCGTGGTCGCGGTCTGGGGTCGCTGCGGTTCGGGGGTTTCGAGCCCACCGGTCCACGGGCTACCAGGGTATCAGCGCCTCGCGGGGCCGGCTTCCGGCCGCGTCTCCGCCACGCTCGGGGGCCCCGCCGGCACCGGCGCGCGCCGTCCGCGTGCGCCCGGCAGACTCTTCTTACGGGCTTCTCACCAGTGGCTCACCCGTTCGGCGGACGCGCGTTGCCCGGAGCGACGCACAGATCATCTACGTGCGTCGTATCCTGCTCGGACACTCGCTGCCGAGCCCGGCCGGCAAGACGGCACACCCCAGCCCGTAACCACCGGAACAACGAAAGCTCGTCAGTTCGTTGAGCAGAGATCGGCGTTTTGCCCATACGGCGGAGCGACTGCTTTGCTTCATCGCTCAACGAAGCATTACAACCACCCCTTGACCGCACTAGCGACAACCCCCGTTCCGCACGGGGGTGACGTGGCCGTTCGACTGGAGTTGCACGTGGCCGGGCGCATCGAAGATTACGCACTCATCGGAGACATGCAGACCGCTGCCCTGGTCTGCCGGGACGGCACGGTGGACTGGCTGTGCCTGCCCCGCTTCGACTCGCACGCCATCTTCGCCGGTCTGCTGGGCACCGAGGAACACGGATTCTGGCGCCTGGGCCCCGCGCACGCCTCCGACGCCCAGCCCCCGACGGCCGCCCGGCGCGGCTACCGCGGCGACTCGCTGATCCTGGAGTCCGAGTGGGACACCCCGCGCGGCACGGTCCGGGTGACCGACTTCATGCCGCCGCGGGACGGCGCGCCGCAGCTGATCCGCATCGTCGAGGGCGTCTCGGGCCGGGTCCCGATGCGCTCCACCCTGCGGATGCGGTTCTCCTACGGCCGGGTGGTCCCCTGGGTGCACAAGCACGAGGGGCGCACGGTCGCCGTCGCAGGCCCGGACTCTGTGTGGTTCGACACGACCGCGGAGACCTACGGAAAGTCCCTGACGACCTACGCGGACTTCACGGTCGCCCCCGGTGACCGCATCGCCTTCACGATCTCCTGGGAGCCCTCGCACAAGCAGCCGCCGCCGCTGCCGGAGCCTGAGCAGTCGCTGGAGGCGACGGAGGAGTTCTGGCGCGAGTGGGTCGAGCACTGCACCTACCACGGTCCCTACCGCGAGGCGGTGATCCGCTCCCTGATCACCCTCAAGGCCCTCACCTACGCCCCCACCGGGGGTATCGTCGCCGCCCCCACCACCTCCCTGCCCGAGGACATCGGCGGCGTCCGCAACTGGGACTACCGCTACACCTGGCTGCGCGACGCGGCCATCACCCTGTCCTCGCTGCTGCGCACCGGCTACCGCGAGGAGGCCCGGGCCTGGCGCGAGTGGCTGCTGCGCGCGGTCGCCGGCGACCCGGAGAACCTCCAGATCATGTACGGCATCGCGGGCGAGCGCGAGCTGGGCGAGGCCGAGCTGGACTGGCTGCCGGGCTACGAGAACTCCGGCCCGGTGCGGGTCGGCAACGGCGCGGCACACCAGCTCCAGCTGGACGTCTACGGCGAGGTCACCGAGGCCCTGCACCTGGGCCATATGACCGGTCTCGCGCGCAACGACTACGCCTCTCTCCTCCAGCTGAAGCTGATCCGCTACCTGGAGCGGCACTGGGACGAGCCGGACGAGGGCATCTGGGAGGTGCGCGGTCCGCGCCGCCACTTCGTGCACTCCAAGGTCATGGCGTGGGTCGCCGTCGACCGCACGATCAAGCTCATCGAGTCCGGCGACGCCGACGGCCCGCTGGAGCGGTGGCGCGAGCTGCGCGACGACATCCACCGGGATGTGTGCGAGAAGGGCTACGACAAGGAACGCAACACGTTCACGCAGTCCTACGGTTCCAAGGAACTGGACGCGTCCCTGCTGCTGATCCCGCAGATGGGCTTCCTGCCGCCCGACGACAAGCGGGTGATCGGCACCATCGAGGCGATCCAGCGCGAGCTGTCCACCACGGACGGCTTCATCCTGCGCTACCCCACCTCGGGCGGCGCCGAGGGCGTCGACGGCCTCCCCGGCGACGAGGGCGCCTTCCTGGCCTGCTCGTTCTGGATGGCGGACGACCTCGCGATGATCGGCCGCGTGGACGAGGCACGGAAGCTCTTCGAGAAGCTGCTGTCCCTGCGCAACGACCTCGGTCTGCTCGCCGAGGAGTGGGACCCGCGTCTCAAGCGCCAGGTCGGCAACTTCCCGCAGGCCTTCAGCCATGTCCCGCTGATCGACACGGCCCTGCGTCTGACGGCCTCGGGCGCCTACGGCGGCTGAACAGGACCGTCGCGCCGCGCGCGCCTAGGCTGGGTAGGTCAGTCAGCCCCTGAACGGAAGGGGGCGCCTCATGGCCTCCCCGTCGAAGGCGGGCGCGGCCCTCGCCGCGCTGCGCGAGGAACTGTCCGGCGATGTGTTCGCCCCGGGCGATCCGGGCTACGACGACGCCCGGACGGTGTTCAACTCGATGATCGACCGGCGTCCGGCGGTGATCGCCCAGTGCGTGGACGAGGACGACGTCGTACGGACCGTGCGCTTCGCCCGTGACCTGGACCTGCCGGTCGCGGTGCGCGGCGGCGGGCACAGCGTGGCCGGCCAGGCGCTCGGCGACGGGGCGGTGGTGGCCGACCTGCGTCACATGCGCGCGGTCGCCGTCGATCCCGCGGCCAGGACGGTACGGGTCGCGGGCGGCGCCACGATGAGCGACCTGGACCGCGCCTGCCGGCCCTTCGGCCTCGCCACCACCGGCGGCCGGGCCTCCACCACCGGTGTCGGCGGCTTCGTCCTCGGCGGCGGCACCGGCTGGCTGGACCGCGCCTTCGGCCTGGCCGTCGACAACCTGCGCGGCGTGGACCTGGTCACCGCCGACGGCACCCCGGCGCACGCCGACGCCGACGAACACCCGGAGCTGTTCTGGGCTCTGCACGGCGGCGGCGGGAACTTCGGCGTCGCCACCTCGCTCACCCTGGCCCTGCACGATCTGCCCGACTTCTCCATCGCGCTGCTGCTGTATCTCCCGGAGTTCGGCCCCGAGGCCACCCGCACCTACCGGGACGTGATCACGAACGGCCCCGACGAGGCGTCCGGCGGTGTCATCTACGTCACAGGACCGCCCGCGGAGTTCGTTCCGCCGCGGCTGGTCGGCACCCTGCTGTGCGTGACGCTGCTGACGTACGCCGGCTCCGAGACGGACCTGCGCAAGCTGGCCGAGCCGCTGCTGGCGCTGCCGCACGAGGCGGCGGTCGTCGGCGCGATGCCCTACGTCGACGTGCAGTGCATGCTCGACGACCCGCCCGGGATGCGGAACTACTGGTCGGCGGAGTACCTGACGGGCGTGCCCGACGACTTCGTGGACGTGTACTGCGCCCGCGGGGAGTCCGTGCCGGTGCCGACGGGCACCATGCACGCCCTGTTCCCGCAGGGCGGCGCGATCGCCGCGGGCCCGCACGACACCCCGGTGCCCTATCGCGACGCGCCCTGGGTCGTGCACCCCTTCGGCCTGTGGGAGGACCCGGCCGACGACGAGCGCTGTATCGCGTGGGTGCGGGACGTACGGGCCGACGCCCGCCCGTGGAGCACGGGGGACGTCTACCTCAACTTCATCGGCGACGAGGGCACCGACCGGGTGGTGGCCGGCCTCGGCGCCGAGAACGCCCGCCGACTGGCGGAGGTGAAGCGGCGGTACGACCCCGGCAACGTGTTCCGCTTCAACCACAACGTCAGGCCCGCCTGAATCGCCTCGTCGCAGGTAGCGTCCGCGGCATGGAAAGCCGTACCGACAGTCAGGCCGGCCCGGCCGCGGGCATCACCGTGCGGCGCGCGCTGGAGCTGCCCGGACTGCGCAGCGGGCTCCCCGAGGTCCTCGCGGGCGCGGACCGGCTGGGGCGGACCGTGCGCTGGGTGCACGCGGGCGAGGTGCCGCACATCGCCTCGCTGCTCAAGGGCGGTGAGCTGCTGCTGACCACGGGCTATGGGCTCGGCACCCGGCCGGCCGAGCAGCGGGCGTTCGTCCGCACGCTGGCCGAGCGGGGCATCGCGGCCCTGGTGATCGAGCTGGGCCCGCGCTTCACCCGGCTGCCGGCGGCCCTGGTGGAGACGGCCCGCGCGACCGGCCTTCCGCTGGTGCAGCTGCACCGGGAGGTGCCGTTCGTGGCGGTCACGGAGGAGATCCACACCGAGATCGTCAACGGCCACTACGCCCTGCTCCAGCAGGCGGAGGAGGTGCACCGCCGCTGCACGGAGGCCCTGCTGGGCGGCGGCGGCATCCCGCAGGTGCTGGGCATCCTGGCGGACTTCAGCGGCAATCCGGTGTTCCTGGAGACGCCGGACGGCCAACTCCTGTACGCGGCCGGGGCGGGCCCGCAGGGCGCGGATCCGCTCCAGGTGTGGGAGGGGCTGCGCGGCCCGCACAAGGACCCGCCGCCGCCCGTCGGCTCGGTGCTGGTGGACGTGCCCGGCGGCGGTCCGGGCACGGGTTCGGTCCGCGCCCGGCTGGCGCTGCTGCCCGTACGCGCCCCGCTCGCCCCGGTGCACCGGATCGCCGCCGAGCGGGCGGCCGGGATCCTGGCCGTGGTACTGATGCAGGCCCGCCAGGAGGAGGAGCTGGCGGCGCGCGGCAGGGGCGACTTCCTGACCGATCTGGCGGAGGGGCGGATCACGGCGGAGGACGCCCCGGCGCAGGCACGGGTGCTCGGCTTCAAGCCGGGCCGCAGTCCGCTGCTGCCGGTGGTCATGCGGCTGGGCGACACGATCGGCCCCGGTGGAGGCTGGGCGGTGCTGGCGCGGGCGGTCGCGGAGGAGCTGGCGTCGGTGGGCGTACCGGTGCTGCTGGGTGTACGGCCGGTCGAGGGCCGGGTGCCCCTGCTGCTCGGGCTGCGCTCGGAGTCGGAGCGGTCGGCGGTCGCGGACCGGGTCGCGGCGGCGCTGCGGGCCGGGGTCGAGCGGGCGGGCATGCGGCGGCCGGGCGCCCCGCCACCGGTGGTGGTGGTCGGGGTCGCGGGCGGCTGGGCGGCGGCCTCGGCGGGGCTGCGGCACGCGGCGGAGACGGCGACGGCCGCCCAGGGACTGACCGACCGCCCCTGGTACGACGCCCGCCGCCTCGACATCGACCTGCTGCTGTGGCGGCTGCGCGAGCACCCGGATCTGGCGGCCTTCGTGGAGCGGGCGATCGGCCCGGTCCGCGACCACGACCACCGTTCCAAGCCGCCTCTGCTGCCCACCCTGGAGACCTACCTGGCCCACGCGGGCCGCAAGGCGGAGACGGCCCGTGAGCTGCATCTGAACCGCCAGACCCTCTACAACCGCCTCGCCCGCATCGGCGAACTGCTCGGCACCGACCTCGACGACCCGCAGACGGTCCTGGCCCTGAGCCTGGCCCTGCGGGCCCGCCGGCACGTCCTCTGAGGAGCCTCTAGATCATCGGCCGGGGCTGCGTCAGCTCGTCGTAGACGCTGAGGACCTGGGCGACGGTCTCGTCCTCGGTGGGCCAGGTCGCCGCCTGC
Organism: Streptomyces vulcanius; assembly: GCF_042653945.1. Classification (NCBI taxonomy): domain Bacteria; kingdom Bacillati; phylum Actinomycetota; class Actinomycetes; order Kitasatosporales; family Streptomycetaceae; genus Streptomyces; species Streptomyces vulcanius. Next base: position 28,918 of record NZ_JBHSFK010000065.1, read on the forward strand.
CGGGTGCCGGCGTCCCGCAGCCGCTCGTACCGCCCTGGGTCGTCGAGCAGGCGTACGACGGCTTCGGCGAAGGCCCGCGGGTCGTCGGGCGGGACGAGTTCGGCGGCGTCGCCGACGAGTTCGCGGATGCCGCCGGCCAGGGCGGCGACGAGCGGCACGCGCGCGTGGAGGGCCTCCTGCGCCAGCACCGAGCGGGACTCCCCGCCGCCCGGCAGCAGCGCGAGGTCCGCGGCGGCGAGCAGGGCCGGGACGTCGTCCCGCAGTCCGACGAGCCGCACCGGCAGCTCCTCGTCCTCGATACGGCGCTGGAGTGCCGCCCGCTGCGGCCCCTCCCCGGCGATGACGACCAGCGGGACGGGGTCGAGGCGGCACCAGAGGTGCGAGGCGTCCAGCAGCAGCTCGTAGCCCCGGTGGCGGTCCAGGGATCCGACGGCCATGAGCAACGGGCGGCCGATCGCGCCGAGTTCGGCCCGCACCTTGGAGTGCGGCCGCTCGGCGTCCTCGGGGCCTTCGGTGTGCCGGGGCGCGGGCAGGCCCACGGCGGCCAGCCGGGCGTCCCGGGCTCCGGTGCGCCGCGCCCGGTCGACGAGGTCGGAGGTGGTCCCCAGCACGACGGCCGCGGCCTTCGCCACCCGGCGCTCCAGCAGCCGCAGCAGATGGGCCCGGGCCCCTTCGGCGTGCGCCCGGTTGTGCCAGGTGACGACGAGCGGGGTACGGCGTCCGCCGAGCGCGAGCACCGCGCGGAAGGAGGCGTGCAGCCCGTGGGCGTGGACCAGGTCGGCGTCCGTGCAGGCCGCTCGGAGCGCCGCCACCGACCCCGGGTCGCTGCTGCGCGGCACGTGCACGTGTTCGGCGCCGGCGCCGGCGAAGTCGTAGAGGCGATCGGCCTCGGCAGGGGCGCAGACCGTCACCCGCACGCCCCGGGCGACGAGCCCGGAGGTCAGCGAACGCACATGCGCGCTGCTGCCGGCGTTGCCGCCGCCCAGCACCTGCACGGTGCGCAGCGGCGACTGGCCGTGCGGTGAGTGGCTGCTCACGTGGCCGGGGCTCCTGGTTCGGCGTCGGACGGTCACGGGGAAACGTACAGAGGGACCGGGCGGAGAGGTGTACCGCTGGGGTTCCTCCACGTACTACGCCCAAGGATGCCAGCACGTACGGGTGTTCCGTGCCGTCCAGCCCCCGGGCACCCGGCGACCAGGCACTACGCATCACTCGACCGGGTGAAGAAAACGGGGGTTCCGTTCGATTACCCGTCGGTTTCGGCCCACCAATCGGCGATCAAGGCGTCCAGCTGTGCGGGCGTGGCGACCGAGCGCACCGGGACGTCCGGTGGGAGCAGTCTGCGGGCGAGACCCGCGAGGGTGCCGCCGGGGCCCAGTTCGACGAGGCGGAGCGGACCGTCCGCGACGGAGCGGAGGGTCGCCATGGAGTCGGACCAGCGGACCGGCAGGACCAGCTGCCGGAGCATCAGCTCCCGCCAGTGCGCCGGTTCGTCGCGGTGGACGAGTCCGTCGACGTTGGCGATCACCGGACACCGCGCGGGACGCGGCGCGGTGGCGTCCAGGGCGGCGGCCAGCCGGGGCCGGGCCGCCGTCATCAGCGGGCTGTGGAAGGCCCCGCCGACCGGGATGCGCACCGCCCGGGCGCCGGCCTTCTCGGCCTGCCCGGTCAGCGCCAGGACGGCGTCGGGGACGCCCGACACGACGACCTGGTCGGGGCCGTTGACGTTGGCCACCCAGACCTCGGCCCCGCCGTCGGCGCGCAGCCGGGCGGCGAGCCGCTCCGCGGTGCGGGCGACGGCCGGGCCGACCAGGACGGTCATCGTGCCGGGCACGAGCCCGGCCGCCTCCGCCATGGCCGCGCCGCGCTCCGCGATCAGCCGTCCGGCGTCCGCCGGGCCGAGCACCCCGGCGGCGGTCAGTGCCGCGTACTCGCCGAGGCTGTGGCCCGCGCACACGGCGGGGCGCAATCCGGGCACGGCCGCGCGCAGGGCGTCGAGGAGGACCATCTCCAGGGCGAAGGTGGCCAGTTGGGCGTTGTCGGTGCGGGTCAGCCGCTCGGCGTCGGCGTGCAGCAGGAGTTCGCCGACGTCCCGTCCGCAGACCTCGGACAGTTCCCCGACCGTCCGCCAGTACGGGGTGTCCCGCCAGGGCCGACCCATCCCCGGCCGCTGAGCACCCTGGCCGGGGAAGAGCAGCCCGGTGTCCGTCGCCGGTGAACCCATCACCCCTCAGCTCGCCCGCGCCGCGGGACCGTCGAGGGTGACCCGGGGCACCGGGACGCCCAGGACTCCGGTGAGGAAGTCCGGCAGCGACGCCCGGACTCCGGCGAACGGCTCGTGGCCGCCCGGGTACCGCTGCCAGGTCACCGGGTGCCCCCACGAGGTGAGCAGGTCGCGCAGATCCGCCCCGCTGCTCTCGGGGACGATCCAGTCGCGCGCCCCGTGCCCGATCCACACCGGCAGCCGGTCGTTGGCGGGCGACGGCCGCCCCTGCGGGAGGAGACCGCGCAGGTCGGGGGGCCGGTACGGCGCGTACAGGGCCGTACCGGCCAGCGGTTCGGCGTGGCCCAGGGCCAGCGTCAGCGCGACCGTCGCCCCCTGGGAGAAGCCCGCGACGACGGTCCGCGCCGCGCCGATCCGCCCGGTCTCCGCCGTCAGCAGGGCCGTCAGCGGGCGGTGGGCGGCCCGCAGGCCCTCGACGTCGATCCGGTCGAGGGCGAACAGGCTCTGCGGGAACCAGCACGGCACCGGCAGACCGGTCAGCAGGCTCGGCGCCTCGACGGGCGCGCGCGGGAACACCCCGCGCACCCCCGCCTCGGCGAGCCCGAGCCGGTCGGCCACCGCCAGCAGGTCCTCGGGGACCTGGCCGACGCCGTGCAGCCACACGACGGTGGCGCGATGGGCCTCGGCCGGCTCGGTCTCCTCGTACTCCAGTCGGTCCACCGCGCTCACCCCGGCCGGTGTGCAGGGCGGGGCGCGGCGGGGCGGCGGAAGAACATCGACGCGTACTGGCCGCCGAAGCCGAAGGAGTTCTTCAGCACGGCCCGCACGGGTCGTTCCACCGGCGTGAGGGAGGTCCGCACCGCGCACGCCGGGTCGGGCTCCGTGCAGGTCGGCACCGGCGGGACGACACCCCGGCACATGGTGAGGGCCGAGGCCACCGTCTCCACCACCCCGGACGCCGCCGACCCGTGCCCGGTCAGCGACTTCACCGCGCTGACCGGCAGGTCGGCCGTGCGCTCGCCGAAGACCCTGTGCAGGGCGCGGGCCTCGGTGACGTCGTTGAGGCGGGTCGACGTGCCGTGGGCGTTGACCGTGTCGACGTCCTCGGGCCGCGCCCCGGCCTCCTCGATGGCGGTGCGCATGACGCGTTCGATCATCTCCACGCGGGGCGCGGTCATATGGGCGGTGTCCACGGCCAGCCCCCATCCGCCGACCACGGCGTGGGACCGGGTCACGCCGCGCCGCGCCGCGTGCTCGGCGGTCTCCAGGACCAGCGCGCCCGCGCTCTCGTTGATGACCATGCCGGTCCGGCGCCGGTCGAACGGCATGGAGGCCTGCGCGGGGTCGCCCTTCCACCGGGACAGCGCCATGAGCTGGCCGTACTGGGAGAGGACGTAGGGGGTGTTGCGGGAGACCGCGGCCGAGACGACGGCGTACCGGGCGCGCCCCGTCCGCAGCAGCCGGGCGGCCTCCGCGATGGCGCGCAGCCCTCCGGAGCAGGTCGCCTCCAGCCGGACGGGCAGGACGGCCGTGCCCAGCCGCTCGGCGATCTCCCTCGGATAGGCGGACAGGTCGCGCGTCTCGAGCGGCAGGCGTTTGCCGCGCAGGTGCCGCAGGACGGCCGCGGGGTCGTTGCCGACGGTGTCGTAGCGTTCGGCGAGATCCTCCATGTGGGTGACGTAGTCCTGCGGGAACGATCCGGTGGGGCCCGGCCAGACCCTGGCGTACACCAGGGCGGCGGGGCCGTCGGCGGCCGGCAGTTCGTCGAGCCGGGCGTCGGCGAGGGCCTGTTCGACGGTGGCGTGCATCAGGGTGTCGCCCCAGGAGCGGCCGGGTGCGCCGTGGTCGGCGGCGACCTGCTCCCTGACGTCCGGCGGGATCAGCCCGGCCGTCCAGCCGCAGGGCAACCCGGTGGTGTCCATCCGCTCCTCACGGACCACTCCGGAGCGGCCTGCGAGGTTCGACGCCCAGAAGGTCTCGACGTCGCCCCCGACGGGGGTGACCACCCCCATGCCGGTGATGACGATGTCGTCGCTCATTGCCGTGCCTTCCCGTGGTCCGTGGCGGAGCGCGGCGCGGCGATGACGGCCGCGCCCGCCGAGGTCGCCTGCGCTCCCTGGTTGAGGGCGGTGACCAGGAAGGCCGCGTCCGTCGGCACGGGGCGAGAGGCGTCGAGGACCGGATCGAGGCCCACGAGTCCGGGGTCGGGGCGGTCCACCAGGCCCAGCGGCGGCAGTTCGCCGCGCGCCAGGGTCTCCACGACCAGCGTGGTGTCGATGAGCGCCGAGCACTCGAAGGCGTTGCCGATCGTGCCCTTGGACCCCGTGACGGGCACACCGCCCACCCGTGGCAGCACCGCCCGTGCCTCGACCCGGTCCAGGCGGACCGAGCCGGAGCCGTGGGCCCACCATCCGGTGGGTGCGGTGCCCGCTTCGGCGAGCGCGCCGTCGACGGCGAGCCCCAGTGCCGTCGGCAGATCCGCGGCGGCCAGCACCTCGCAGCCCAGCAGCCGGGCCCGGGCGGGGCCGGCAGCCGCGTCGGCCCGCTCCAGCAGGACGGCCGCCGCGCCCTGGCCGGCCAGCGTGCCGGCCCGGTCGGCGGCGAAGGGGCCGGCGCCGGTCGTGGCCCGGGTGCCGAACGGATCGTCCTGGTCGTAGGCGGCCATGCCGGTGACGGTCAGCGGCGCGCCGACGCCCACCACGAGGACCCGGTCGAGCTCGCCGCTCTCCAGCAGCCGTACGGCGAGGGCGAGCGCGCCCGTGCCGCAGGCGGCGGCCTCGCCGTAGGCGGCGACGTTGGAGCCGCGGAAGCCGCTCGCCATGTTCACGAACTGCCCGAGCTGGGAGGGGATGCCCCGGATGTAGGAGTAGTCGGGCACCTCGTCGTGGAGGAACTTCGCCAGTGGCCGGGGGTCGTGCCGGAAGCGGGACGCGAGCTGCGGGATGACGTCGCTCAGCTCGTCGCCGCTGCTGCTGACCGCCATGACCGTGCCGCCGCGCACGTCCTCCGTCTCGCCGGAGATCCCGGCCTGCTCCAGCGCCTGGCGGGCGACGGCCACCGCCCAGCGGGCCGACTGGTTGGCGTACTTGCCGGCGTTCGCCCACGCGGGGCCGGCGGGCCAGCCGATCTCGGAGCTGTCCACGGCGGCGGTCGGCCAGGGCAGCGCGGCGGCCGGTCGGCCGACGTCGCCCTCGGGTCCGCCGTCGAAGAACGTCTTGCCCGCGGCCATGGCCTCCCACAGCCGGGCCGCGCCGAGGCCGGCCGGGGAGATCACGCCGGTACCCGTGACGACGAGGTCGGGGCGTTCACTCACCACGGCGGCCTCCGCTGCCTATGCCGCCCCACAGGCGGTAGCCGCCGTCGACGGTGATGGTCTGCCCCGCGATCCAGGACGCCTCCTCCAGGCAGAGCAGGGCGACCACGTCGGCGCTGTTCTCCGGGGTGGTCATGCGTTCGCCCGGCCACGGGGAGACGGCCAGTTCCTTGGCGACGCCGTGCGCGAAGTCGGGGCGGACCTTGAACACCCCGGTCTGCACCAGGCCCGGGCGCACACAGTTGGCGACGATGCCGTACGGCGCCAGTTCGTAGGAGAGGTAGTCGGTGAGCGCCTCCAGGCCCGCCTTGGCCGCGGCGAAGAGGCCGGCCCGCGGGATGATGCGTGTGGTGGTGGAGTTGGTGATGGTGATGAAGCGGGCGCCCTCGCGCTCCCGCATCAGCGGCAGGGCGTGCTTGGCCAGCAGCCAGGTCGCGCGGGAGTTGGTGTCCTGGACGAACTGCCAGTCGCCGACGGAGGCGTCCGCGAGCCGGGTGAACTTCGTCGCGGCGGCGTTCTGGACGAGGATGTGGAGGTCGTGGTGGATCTCCCCGATCTCCGCGATCAGGTTCTCGATCTGCGCGGGATCGCCGAGGTCCGCGCGGTGCAGGGTCACTTCCGTGCCCTGCTCGCCCAGTTCCGCGGCGAGTTCCTTGGCCGGACGCTCCCGGTCGACGTAGTTGAGGGCGAGGGTGGCTCCCCAGGCGGCGAGTTTGCGGGAGATGCCCTCGCCGATGCCGCGCGAGCCGCCGGTCACCAGGGCGACGCGGCCCTTGAGCGGCTGGTACTGACTGTCCATCACTGAACCCTTCCGGTCGGGGTGGGCTGTGTCTGTCCGGCCCGCGGCTGTCCTGCCCGCGGCTGCTCGGTCGGCGGCTGCTCGGTCGGCGGCTGTCCGGCACGCCGCAGCAGCACGACGCTCATGCGTCCGATGGCGTACGTCCGGCCGTTCTCGTCGAACACCCGGCGGGTGGTCTCGATCAGGCCGATCCGGTCGTCGATCTCCGACGCCCGGTCGGTGCGGGTGGTGAACCAGAACGGTGTGTCGGGGTAGAGCGGCCGGACGAAGTCCCAGCCGAGCCGGCGCATCCCGACGATCGCGGCGGGCGAGCCGTGCTGGACCACCCAGCCGGAGGTGATCGAGTGGATGAACCCGCCGGGCACGATCCGCTGCCTGCGGTCCGTGCCGTGGGCGAAGTCGTCGCTGTCGTGCACCGGGTGCTTCTCACCCATCAGGTCGAGCAGCTGGTCCAGCAGCGCCCCGCCGAAGACCACGGGGCCGAACCTGCGCTCGGGGGCGTTCGCCAGGTCCTCCCAGTACTTCATGGCTCCGCTCACCGGGACCTCCTGCCGCCGGGGCTGCGCATGACCATGCGTCCGCCGTCCACGGTGAAGGTCTGGCCCTGGATGTAGTCGGCCTCGTCGCGCGCGAGGAAGGCCACCAGTCCGCTGATGTCCTCCGGCAGCCCCCAGCGGGTCCCGTCGCCGTCGGCACCCAGCCGGTCGGCGACGGCCGCCGTCATCTCGGTGCGGACCTTGCCCGGTGCCACGCAGTTGACCCGGATGCCCTTGCGGCCGACCTCCACGGCCAGCGCCCGGGTGAGCGCCTCGATGCCGCCCTTGGACGCGGCGTAGGCGCTCTGGCCGGGGCCCGGGGTGCGGGCCGAGTTGGAGGAGATGTTGATGATGCGCCCCCAGCCCTGGTCGAGCATGGCCGGCAGTACGGCCCGGCTGGTCAGGAAGGGCCCGGTGAGGTTGGTCCGCAGGACCCGCTCCCAGCGGTCGGTACGGGTCACGGCGAGGAGTTGGTCGTCGATGACGGCGGCGTTGTTGACCAGGACGTGCAGCGCGCCGTCCGCCGCGGTCACGCCGTCCACCAGGTCCTCGACGGCTCTCTCGTCGCCGATGTCCGCCTGGTGCAGGGCGGCCCGGCCACCGGCGGCCTCGATCTCCTTGACCACTCCGCGCCCGGCGTCGAGCGCGTTCTGGCACACCACGTGCACGGTGAGGCCGTCGGCGGCGAGGCGGCGGGCGATGGCGGCTCCGATGCCGCGCGAGCCGCCGGTCACCAGCGCCACGCGTGCGGCGGGCTCAGGCATGGCCGGCGGCGGCCACCACGGCCGCGATCGAGGCGACGCTGCGGTGGTGCTCGTCGGCGCCGGCGTTCCAGGTGTCGAGGTCGAACTCGGCGCCGAAGTGGCGGTTGATACGGCGGCCGAGCTGGAGCAGGTCGAGGGAGTCGAGGCCCAGGTCCTCGACCACGGAGTGGTCCGGCCGGACGTCCTGGTCGGCTATGCCCGGCTTGACTTCCTTCAGCAGATCGATGATCTCGTCGACGGTCGTGCTGGATGCCATGGTCATGGTGTTCCTCCGGTGAGGGTCGAGATCGAATGCGGTAATCCATGCCAGCAGACTCAGGAAAGGGATCGCAACGCAATGACCACAGGGAAGACCGGACATCCGGCCGGACCTCGAACGCCGAAGACACGAAAACCCTGGTTGATCCACGGAATTCGTTTCTCCACTTCCCGGACGGAATGAAGCAGATATTTGACGAAAGACAGAGAAAGGGAGGCGCCAGGTAAATCTGGGTAAAGTCTCCTTGACCGTTCATCGGGGCGCTCCATAAGGTTGATCCGCACAGGGGTCTCGATGTGCAGGGGGAAGCCGTGAGGCACAGCCAAATACCGGTCCCGCAGTCCGCTCCGCACTACGAACTGGCGCAATGGCTGCGCTCGCTGCGCCGGCGGTCAGGACTGACGTATCGGCAGATGTCACAGCTGATCGAGGAGGAGCGCGGGGTCCCGCCCGGCTGTTCGGCCGTCACCCTGCTCCGCGCCGACCGGGGCAACCGCCTGCCACGCCGCCAGGTCGTCGAGGCGTATGCGCAGGTCTGCGGTGCCACCCGGAGCGAGGCGCGGCTGCACTGGGAGCGTGCGGCGCAGCAGGTCGACCCCCCTCCCGGCGGTGGCCAGACCCTGCCGGCGTCCCACCTGGGCCGCAGACTCGCGTTCGTCTACCAGCCGGCCCATCTCCTGCAGGCCATGCACCGGGTTCGCCTCGACGCCGGTCAGCCCTCGTTGCGGGAATTACAGAAACGGGCTCGTGAACTGGGTGCGGGTCCGCTTCCGCGCAGCAGTGTCGCCGATGTCCTGGCGGGTCTGCGGATGCCGTCGGAGGATCTTCTCATCACCTACGTCCGCGCGTGCGGCCAGCAGGAAAATCTCCTCGTGCTGTGGCGTCACGCCTGGGCCCGTGCGCTCGATTCGGAGTCCCTGTGACCCGATGCCGGGAGAAATCCGGGCGGCCTCCCGGAAAAAATGCCGCCAGGACACATCGGCCGGACATGCCGAATTAATTTCCGCGAAATGATCGAAATGGGCGGCGCTCCGGCCGACCCGATTTAATTCTCCTCGACTGGATCAGTTGCATCAATTGGATCAATTGGATCAGTGAGGGATTTCCGGCGCCGTGGCCACGAACCAGCCGAACCCCGGCAGGGTCACCGCGGCCGAACCGGCGCCGACGGCGGCCTCGCCCGCGGCGGGTGTCCAGTCGGCGGCCGGAAGAGAGCCTTCCGCGGGCGCCGCGCCGAAGTTGAGTCCGACGGCGAGCGCCGCGGAGCCGTTTGGATCGGTGAGGGTGTAGGTGAGCACGGTGTGGGTGAGGGTGTGGACTTGGGTCCTGGCCCGTACAAGCCAGGAGTTGCGCCGCCGGACGCCCACCAGCGTCTGGTGGAGCCGCTCGACGGGCAGTTGGTCCGGCCCGAGCCCCGAGGGGTCGGCGGGGAACGCGGGCCGGATCGCGTCGTCCCCGCCCTCGCGCTCCTCCTTGACACCCCGCAGCGCGCGCTCGTCGCCGGCGTACACGGACGGGATCCCCCCGACGGTGAACAGCACGGTCAGGGCGTGCGCCAGATGCCGGGGTTCGCGCAGCCGGCTGGCGATCCGGGTGACGTCGTGGTTCCCGACGAAGGTCTGCGGGGCGAAGGTGTCGAGCAGGCCGTTGTGGCGCTTCAGCGCCCAGGCCAGTTCGTGCGGGTTGGTGTCGTTCAGCGAGCTCCAGATCGCCTTCCACAGTTCGTACTGCGTGGCGGAGTCCAGGCCGCCCTCGCGGACGTACGCGGCGTAGTCGCCGTGGATCACCTCGCCGCTGAACCAGACCTGGGGATGCCGTTCCCGGACCCGGTCGGTGACGGTCCGCCAGAAGCTCCGCGGGACCGCGTACGCGGCGTCGAGCCGCCAGCCGGAGACACCCCGCTCCAGCCAGTGGTCGAGCACGGCGACGACATGGTCGGCGACGGCCGGGTGGGCGTGGTTGAGGGCGACCAGGTGCCGGTGCCCCTCGAAGGTGCGGAAGTCGTCGCCTTCGGGGACGAACCAGTCGGCGTACGGCGAGTCGGCGCCGTGCCGGGCCACGTCGGCGAAGGGTCCGAAGGTGCGGCCCACGTGGTTGAAGACGCCGTCGAGGAGGACCCGCACCCCGCGGGACGCGGCGCGCTCGGTCAGCTCGGCCAGGTCGTCCTCGGTCCCGAGGCGGGGGTCGATCCGGAAGTGGTCGACCGTGTCGTAGCCGTGGGTCTCGGCGGCGAAGACCGGGCCGAGGGCGAGGCCGTTGCAGCCCAGCCGGACCAGGTGGTCGAGCCAGCCGGTCAGTGCGGGCAGCCGGTGGCGCGGGGGCTCCCCGGGCGGCAGGGCGGCGCGCTCCGCGCCGAGGAATCCCAGTGGATGGACGTGCCACCAGATGGCGTGCTCGGACCAGGACACGGAAGCCTCCGTCAACGGGTGGGGGGCGGGTGGCCGGGGGTGACGGCCGGTCGGTCGGGGGTGACGGCCGGTGAATCGCGGGTGACGGCCGGTGAATCCGGGGTGATGGCAGACGAATCCGGAACGGCGGCCGTCGAACCCGGGACCGCGGCCGGCGAATCGGCGAGACGGTTCATCAGCCCGGCGGCCAGCAGCAGGACCTGCCGCTCGGTGGGCGAGAGGTCGTCGAGGGCGACGTCGAGCCAGGCGTCACGCTGGGCCATGTCCTCGGCGAGGGCCCTGCGCCCCGCGTCCGTCAGCTCCAGGACGCGCTGCCGCCCGTCCTGGCTGTCCCGGCTGCGACTGATCAGCCCGTCGCGCTGGAGCTCGGCGAAGACCCGGGTCAGGGACTGCGGCTGCTGGTGGTCGGCGGCGGCGAGCGCGCCCGCCGGCATGGGGCCGCCGCGCCGCAGATGACCGAGCACGCTGCTCTTGTTGAGGCTGAGGCCGTCGGCGGGACGCTCCGCGCTGAGTCTGCGGGCGAGCCGGATGACGCCCTGCCGGATCTCGGCGGAGTCGGGGCTGTGTTCTGGTCGCTGCGACATCACATTGCTAAGGTATCACTTACTAAATACTTCGCCACTTGCCCCGACTTGATCGGCATCTTACGACCGTGATCATACGCAGAGCTTACCTTTTCGACCCGGCGTGGCTGTACCTGCGGACGACCGCCGTGACCATGGCCACCGTGCTCGGCGCCTACGGCTGGGCGCTGTTCGTCGAGCACGAGGCCGGACTGCGGGTGGACAGCGTCGTGCAGGCCGTGGTGGTCGCCTCCGCGCTCGGCCGGGTACAGCGCGCCTTCGACCGCACCGACCGTCTGGTGGCCTGTGCCGTGCTGCCGTGCGCCGCGGCCGGCGGCACCGAGCTGAGCACCCTGATCCAGCGCCATCCGACCGCGGGCGACGCGGTGTTCGTCGTCGGCATGGCCGGGGCGATCTGGATCCGCCGCTTCGGGACACGCGCCACCCGCGCGGGCACCCTCGTCGTACTCCCCCTGGTCGCGGTGCTCGTGGTCCCGCCCGGGATCGCGCCCACCGGCGGCGGCCACGAGCCCACCGGCTGGGCGGCGGTGACCGCGCTCGTGGCGGTCGTCTGGGGTACGGCGCTGACGTGGACGGCACAGCGCACGAGGTTCGTGCCGACTCCCCCGCCGGCCTGGGTCGTGCGGCCGGCCCCCGCGCCCGCCCGCAAGGGCCTGCCGGCCGCCACCCGGATGGCGTTGCAGATGGCCGCGGCGCTGACCGCCGCGTTCGTCGTCGGCCGGACGGTGTGGCCGGACCACTGGGCCTGGGTCGTACTGACGGCGTTCCTGGTGTGCAGTGGCGCGCTCAGCCGCGGGGACGTCCTGGTGAAGGGCGCCTGGCGGACGGTCGGAGCCGCGGCCGGCACCCTCGTCGCGGGCGCCGTCTCGGGCTCCTTCGGTCCGCGCTCCGACACGGCCGTGGTGGTGATCTTCGCGGTGCTCGCGGTGGCGACCTGGCTGCGGGAGCTGAGCTACGCGTTCTGGGCCGCCTGTGTCACCGCCGTGCTGTCCCTGCTCTACGACTGGTTCGGGCAGAGCCCGGGAGACCTCCTGGACACCCGGCTGGCGGGCATCGCGGTCGGCGCGGTCATCGGTCTGGCGGCGTCCTGGCTGGTCCTGCCGATCCGTACGGCAGCCGTGGCCCGGGCCCGCACCGCCGCCGCGCTGGCCGGCCTGGGCGAACTGCTGGAGGCCGACTGGCACGACGAACGCGCCGTGCGCCGCGCCCGGACCCGGTTCGCCCACCGCGTCGACCAACTGGCCGTGTCCACCGCGCCCCTGCGCATGCTCGCCGCCCTGCCGCTGCCCCGCCGGCTGTCCGCCCGCTGGCATCCGGACGACACCGCGCTACGGGCCACCGCGGCCCTGCGCCGCTGCGCCGCCCCGGCCGACGCCCTGGCCGCGGCCGTCACCTCGGCGTCGGACGGCCTCGCCGACACCCCGGACCTGGCGGGCCGGCGCTCCGAGGTCGCCGCCCACGCCCTCGCCGTACGCCGCGCCATCGGCCGCCGCCCCCAGCCACCGGCCACGCCGCAGCAGCCCCCCGAGCCCCGGACACCCCGCCCACCGGACCCGGCGGCGCAAGCCGCCCTCGACGCACTGACGGCACTCGACACCCGACTCGACACCCTGACCCACCTGTACCCCCCACCCCCGACACCCACCCCGACCCACTGACCACCCACACCCCGCCGCACGCCACCCCACGGGCCGCCGCCCCCGAGCCCCGGACACCCCGCCCACCGGACCCGGCGGCACAAGCCGCCCTCAACACGCTGACGGCACTCAACACCCGCCCCGACCCACCGACCACCCACACCCACCCCGCACGCCACGCCACAGCAGCCCCCGGTGCCCCGGACACCCCGCCCACCGGACCCGGCGGCGCAGACCGCCCGCGACGCACTGACGGCACTCAACACCCGCCCCGACGCCCGTCCGCAAGCCGCGCCACCCGGCTACGGCTGCCGACCACCCACCGCCGGCTGCCCGCTCCGGCTGCTACCCGTCCGCCCGGGCCGTAGCCAGCAGTTCCTCCGCGTGCGCCCGGGCCGTCTCGGAGTCCTCCTGGCCGGCGAGCATCCGGGACAGTTCCCGGATCCGCTCCTCGCCCTCCAGGACCTTCACGCCCGACCGGGTCACGGACCCGTCGTTCGTCTTCTCCACCAGCAGCTGCCGGTCGGCGAACGCGGCCACCTGCGGCAGATGGGTGACGACCACGACCTGAGCGGTCTTCGCGAGCTTCGCGAGCCGCCGCCCGATCTCGACCGCCGCCTTGCCGCCGACACCGGCGTCGACCTCGTCGAAGAGATACGTCGGCACCGGGTCCGTACCCGCGAACACGACCTCCACGGCCAGCATCACGCGCGACAGCTCACCGCCGGACGCGCCCTTGGCGATGGGCCGCGGCGGCGCGCCCGGATGCGGGGCGAGCAGCAGCTCGACCTCGTCGGCGCCGGACGGCCCGTAGGCGACCGCGCGCCCGCCGACCTCCACGCCCTCCGGGTCCTCGGTCTGCCGGATCGCGAACGACACACGCGCGTGGGGCATCGCCAGCGACGCCAGCTCGGCGGTCACCGCGGCGGCGAACCGCTCGGCGGCGTCCGTGCGCGCGTCGGTCAGGGCCTGCGCGAGCCCGCCCAGTTCGGCGCGGAGCGCGTCCCGCTCGACGGTCAGCTCGTCGATCCGGTCGTCGTCGCCGTCCAGCTCGGTGAGGCGCGCGGCGCTCTGCTCGGCCCACGCCAGGACCGCGTTCACGTCCGACCCGTACTTCCGGGTCAGCGCGGTGAGCGCGGCCCGCCGCTCCTCCACGGCCGCCAGCCGCAGCGGATCGGCGTCGAGGTCGTCGGCGTACCCCGCGAGTTCCCCGGCCACATCGCCCAGCAGGATCGCGATCTCCCCGATCCGGTCGGCCAGCGTGGACAGCTTCGGGTCGTACGACCGTACGGCCTCCAGGGCTCGCTGGGCGCCCGCCACCAGGGTGGCGGCGTCGATGCCCTCGGGATCCTCCGGGTTGCCCGCGAGAGCCGCGTGCGCGGCCGTGGCGGCCGAGGACAGCGCCTCCGCGTGCCCGAGCCGCTCGGCCTCCTCCGCGAGCTCCACGTCCTCGCCGGCCCGCGGCTCGACACCGGCGATTTCGTCGAGGCCGTAGCGCAGCATGTCGGCCTCCTGGGCCCGCTCACGCGCGCGTGTGACGATCTCGTCCAGCTCGACGGCCACGGCCCGCAGCCGCCGGTACGCCTCCGTGTACTTGGCGAGCGGCACGGCGACCGCGTCCCCCGCGTACCGGTCGAGCGCCTGCCGCTGCCGGGACAGCTTCAGCAGCCCCTGCTGGTCGGTCTGCCCGTGCACGGCGACGAGTTCGTCCGCCAGCTCGGCCAGCACGCCCACCGGCACGCTCCGCCCGCCGACGTGCGCCCGCGACCGCCCCTCGGCCGAAACGGTACGGCTGATGAGCAGCGCGCCGTCGTCGAGCTCGGCCCCGGCCTCCTCGGCCCGTACGACCACCGAGGCGCCCGGGGGCACGCTGATCCGCCCCTCCACGACCGCCCGGTCGGCGCCGATCCGCACAAGCGCGGGATCGGCGCGTCCGCCCAGCAGCAGCCCGAGGCTGGTGACCACCATGGTCTTGCCCGCACCCGTCTCACCGGTGACGGCGGTGAAGCCGGGCGACAGCTCGACAACAGCGTCGTCGATGACTCCGAGCGACCGTATCCGCATCTCCTCCAACACGGAGACGACCTTACGAGGTCCGAGCCAAAGAGCGCGAGGCGCCCTTGTCACTCGGCCGGGTGTAGATACCCAGGGGCGCGGGGCTGTGTCGATATGCGGCTCCGCCGCGCGGGCGCGATCAGCCACGACGGCGCGGCAGCCGCCATCAGTCCCCGCCACCCCCACCAACCGCTAGTGCCGAGCCCCCCGCCACCCGGAAACGGGCAGAGCGAACTTCGCCACCAGCCGATCGGTGAACGACGCATGATGCAGTCGAGCCAACCGCACCGGCACGGCCCCCCGCCGCACCTCCACCCGAGCCCCCGGAGGCAGCTCGAAGGTCCGCCGCCCGTCGCACCACAGCACACCCGGCGGAATATGGGGCAGCAACTCCACGGCGAGCACGGAGTTGGGCGAGGTCACCAACGGCTTCGCGAACAGCGCGTGCGCACTGATCGGCACCATCAGCAGCGCCTCCACCTCGGGCCACACCACGGGCCCGCCGGCGGAGAACGCGTAGGCGGTCGACCCGGTGGGCGTGGACAGCACGATGCCGTCGCACCCGAACCCGGTCACCGGCCGCCCGTCGATCTCCAGCACCACTTCCAGCAGCTTCTCGGCGCCCGCCTTCTGCACGGCCGCCTCGTTCAGCGCCCAGTCCGTGTGCACGATGTCCCCGTTGCGGTGCACGACGACATCGACGGTCATCCGCTCCTCGACCTCGTACGCCCTGGACACGACCCGGTCGACGACCTTGTCGAGGTCGTCGCGCTCGGCCTCCGCGAGGAACCCGACGCTGCCCAGGTTGACGCCGAGCATCGGCACCCCGGACGCCCGCGCGAACTCGGCGCCGCGCAGCAGCGTGCCGTCACCGCCGAGGACGATGAGCAGCTCGCACCCCTCCAGGCAGTCCGGAGTGGCCTCATGGACCTGCTCCACCTCGTCCGGCACATGCAGGTCGGCGGCCTCGTACTCCAGGACCCGCACCCCGATGCCCTCGCGCAGCAGACCCTTCACCACCAGTTCGGCGCTGCGGGTCGCCGCCGGCCGCCCGGTGTGGGCGAGCAGGAAAACAGTACGAGCTCGGTTCTGACTCAACGCGGCCCCTCCGCCACTGCACGGTCAACGTCGGCCGGGTCCAGGGCAGGTGCCCCGGCCTTGAGCCACAGAAAGTACTCGACATTGCCCGAGGGCCCGGGCAGCGGACTGGCGGTGACACCCCGCACCCCGAGCCCCAGCTCCCACGCCTTCCCGGCCACGCCGCGCACCGCCTCGGCGCGCAGTTCGGGGCTGCGTACGACGCCCCCGCTGCCGAGCCGTTCCTTCCCCACCTCGAACTGAGGCTTGACCATCATCACCAGGTCCGCGTCCGGCCCGGTGCACCGCGTCAGGGCCGGCAGCACCAGCCCGAGCGGGATGAAGGACAAATCCCCCACGACAAGATCCACAGGCTTCCCATCGATCGCTTCAAGCGTCAACTCGCGTACGTTCGTACGGTCCTTGACGGTGACGCGTTCATCGCTCCGCAGAGACCAGGCGAGTTGTCCGTATCCGACGTCCACGGCGACGACGTGCGAGGCCCCGGCCCTCAGCAGCACGTCCGTGAACCCGCCGGTGGACGCCCCGGCGTCCAGCGCCCACCGCCCCTCGACGGTGAGCCCCTGCGGGACGAACGCCTCCAGCGCGCCGGCGAGTTTGTGCCCGCCCCTCGACACATAGTCGGGGTCGTTGCCGTCGACGGCCACGACAATGGCCGCCGCCGTCTCCACCTGGGTGGCGGGCTTGGTCGCGACGGCCTTGCCGACGGTGACCCGCCCGGCGGCGATCAGCTGCCCCGCATGCTCGCGAGAACGCGCGAGCTTCCGGCGGACCAGCTCCGCGTCCAGACGGCGACGTGCGACTCCTGCCACGTTCGGTTCAGCTCCTACTGCTGTACGTCGAGGGGGGCGCCGGAGGTCCCGGGCGGGCGTCGAGCGCGGTGAGCGCGTCACGCAGCCCCTGATGTACATCCTCGTACACCTCGAGGTGTCCGTCGGTGGCGAGGTGGTCGGCGTCGGCCAGCCGGTCCAGGCCGCCGTCGACCTCGGCGTTGCCGGTGGGGGTGCGGGGGACGGCCAGCGGGGCGGGGCCGGCGGGGTCGTACGCCGGCTCCTCCGGCACTTCCGGCACGGTCTCCGGCACTGTGTCGCTCATGCCCAGACGCTACCCGAACACTGGGGTACCGTCGGTCGCGATGGCCACGACCGAGGAGTGCCGTACGGCGCTCGAGAAGCTCTCTGACAACATGCAGCGCGCCGAAGGTGACGTCCGCACGGCCGCGTCCCTGGACCGCTCGGTGAGCTGCCGGATCACCGACCTGGACGTCACGTTCGTCGGCCGTATGGCGGGCGGCCGGATCGTGGTCCAGGACACCCTGCAGGGCCCTCCTCCGGAGAAGGCCCAGATCAGGCTGACCATGACCGGCGACGACCTGGTGGCGCTGGTCGCCGGCGAGCTGAACTTCGCGAAGGCTTGGGGGACGGGGAGGGTGAAGCTGGAGGCGGGCCTGCGGGACCTGTTCCAGCTCAGGAAGCTTCTGTGACCTTCGCCCGTGCCCGTGCCTGACGCGCCGCCGGCACCACCAGCGGTGTCCCCGTCTCCGGGTCGTCGATGACCTGACAGCGCAGCCCGAACACCTCCTCGACCAGCCCGGCCGTGACGATCTCCTCGGGTGCGCCCTGGGCGATGACCTCGCCGTCCTTGAGCGCGATGAGGTGGGTGGCGTAGCGGGCCGCGTGGTTGAGGTCGTGGAGGACGGCGACCAGCGTGCGGCCCTGCTCCTCGTGCAGCTCGGCACACAGATCCAGGACGTCGATCTGGTGCTGGATGTCCAGGTAGGTGGTCGGCTCGTCGAGCAGCAGCAGCGGGGTCTGCTGGGCGAGGGCCATCGCGATCCACACGCGCTGGCGCTGCCCGCCGGACAGCTCGTCCACATACCGGTCGGCGAGCTCGGCGACCCCGGTCTGCGCCATGGACTCCTGGACGACCCGCTCGTCCTCGGCCGACCACTGCCGCAGGATCCCCTGGTGCGGGTAGCGGCCCCGGCCCACCAGGTCGGCGACGGTGATCCCGTCGGGCGCGATGGACGACTGCGGCAGCAGACCCAGCGTCCGGGCGACCTTCTTCGCCGGCATCGACTGGATCACCTGCCCGTCGAGCAGCACCCGCCCCGCGGACGGCTTCAGCATCCGCGACAGCGCCCTCAGCAGCGTCGACTTGCCGCACGCGTTGGGGCCGACGATCACGGTGAAGGAGTGGTCGGGTATCTCCACCGACAGCCGCTCGGCGATGACCCGCTGGTCATAGGCGAGGGTGACGTTCTCGGCGGACAGGCGGTTCACAGTGCTCCTCAGGGGGTTCTTCTCGTTCGTTGGCCCGCTCATATCCGGCCCGCCTTGCGCTCGGTGACCAGCAGCCACAGCAGATAGAGCCCGCCGAGCACACCGGTGACCACGCCCGCCGGCAGTTGTCCGTCGCCGAAGAGCCGCTGCGCGGCCCAGTCGGCGGTGACCAGCAGCGCGGCGCCCATGCACAGCGACGCCACGAGGTTCGGTCCGGGCGAGCGGGTCAGGCGCCGCGCGAGCTGCGGCGAGGTGAGCGCCACGAAGCCGACCGGCCCCGCGGCGGCCGTGGCGGCGGCGGTGAGCAGCACGGCCGCCACCATCAGCAGCAGCCGCACCCGCTCCACCCGCACACCGAGAGCGGAGGAGACGTCGTCGCCCATCTCCAGCATCCGCAGCCCGCGCGCGTTGCCGAGTACGAGCGGTACGAGCACGCACACCAGGGCGAGCAGCGGCCAGACCTGGTCCCAGTCCCGGCCGTCCAGCGTTCCGGTCATCCATACGACGGCCCGCGCCGCGTCGACGAAGTCGGCCTTGGTGATCAGATAGCCGTTGACGGCCGACGCGACGGCCGAGACGCCGATGCCGACGAGGACCAGCCGGTAGCCGTGCACGCCCCGCTTCCACGCGAGCAGATAGATGGCGGCGCCGGTCACCAGCCCGCCGACCAGCGCGCCCAGGGTGACCTGCTCGGTGGTCCCGGAGAACAGCACGATCATCACGAGCGCACCGGCCGTCGCCCCCTGCCCGAGGCCCAGGATGTCCGGGCTGCCCAGCGGGTTGCGCGACACGGCCTGGAACAGCGCGCCGCCCAGCCCCAGCGAGGCGCCCACCAGCAGCCCCACAAGGACCCGCGGCAGCCGCAGATCGTTGACGACGAGCTCCTGACCGGGGTTGCCCTCCCCGAACAGCGTCTTCAGCACGTCTCCGGTCGAGATCGGGAAGTCACCGGTGCCGATCAGCACCACGCTCGCGGCGAACGCGGCCAGCACCAGCAGGCCGACGACGACCAGCGCCCGAACGTCCGGCCGGACCGACAGCCCACCCGGGGTACGCACCGCACGGCTCCCCTTCCTGCCTGATTCCGCGGTCCTCACAGCTGGGCCGTCCTCCGCCGTCGTACGAGAAAGATGAAGACCGGCCCGCCGATGATCGCGGTGATGATGCCGACCTGGACCTCCGACGGACGGGCCACGAGCCGGCCGATCACATCGGAGCCGAGCAGCAGCACCGGCGACAGGAGCGCCGCGTACGGCATGATCCAGCGCAGGTCGGGGCCGGTGAAGGAGCGGACGATGTGCGGAACCATCAGGCCGACGAACACGATCGGTCCGCAGGCGGCGGTCGCGGCCCCGCACAGCACGGTCGCCGCGAGCATGGACAGCGCCCGGGTGCGGTTGAGGTTCGCGCCGAGCGCCCTGGCCGTGTCGTCGCCCATCTCCACGGCGTTCAGCGGCCGGGCGAGGGCGAACGCGACGAGGGTGCCGACGACCAGGAAGGGCAGCACCTGCCGGATGGTCCCGTCGGTGGCCGTGGACAGCGAGCCGACCGTCCAGAACCGCATCCGGGCCAGCGCCGCGTCGTCCATGATCATCACGGCCTGGAGATAGCCGTAGAGCGCCGCGCTGATCGCGGTGCCGGCGAGCGCCAGCCGCACCGGCGTGGCTCCCCGGCTGCCGCCGAGGAACCAGACCAGCGCCCCGACCGCCGCCGCACCGAAGAACGCGAACCAGACGTACCCGGTCAGGCTCGTCACGCCGAAGTAGGTGATGGCGGTGACGACGGCCGCCGAGGCACCGGCGTTGATGCCGAGCAGCCCCGGGTCGGCCAGCGGATTGCGGGTGAGCGCCTGGAGCACGGCACCGGCCAGCCCCAGCGCGGCACCGGCCAGCAGCCCGAGCACGGTCCGTGCCAGCCGCTCGTCGACGACGACGTCCGCGTACGTCCCCGAGTCCGAGAACAGCCCGTGCCACACCTGGGCGACGGACAACTCCTTGGCCCCCACGGCGATGCTCGCCACCGCCACCGCCAGCAGCACCGCCAGTGCGGCGAGCAGTCCGGCGGAGCGTATCGCCCAGCGGTCCGGGGGCGCGGGGGCGGTTTCCGCGCGCTGTTCGGGAAGACGGTCGACCAACACGGAAGTTAGGTTAGCCTACCCTGCCTGAGCCCTTGCTCCCTGGTCGGCGCCGTCGCCCCGCGCGCAGCTCCCGGCCGGACGTCAGACCCTCACAACCCCAGCCGCGCCAGCGCCTTCCCCCCGTCCAGCTCGCACGCCCCGTCCCCGGCCGCCGTCCAGGCCGCCGCGCACAGCGCCCGCAGCCCGTCCAGGGCCTCACCGTCCCCCACCAGCTCCAACCGCTCCGTATCGGCACTCGCCGTCCAGCCACCGCACCGGAAGCCGTCCCCGTCCGCGCTCACCTCCGGCTGCCCGGTGAGCAGTCCGCGCAGATCACGGTCCACGTACGTCGGCCTGTGCTGCGGCGGCGCGGCAAGCAACTGGGCGCCGTCCGTGACCCCCGTGAGCACGAGCAACGAGTCGACGTCCCCGTTGAACGCCCCCTCGATGTCCGTGTCCAGCCGGTCCCCGACCACCAACGGCCGCTCGGCGCCCGTCCGCAGGACGGTCTCCCGGTGCATCGGGGGCAGCGGCTTCCCCGCGACCTGCGGCTCGGCACCGGTCGCTATCCGCACGACCTCCACCGCCGCGCCGTTACCCGGCGCGATCCCCCGCCCGCTCGGAATCGTCAGATCGGTGTTGGACGCGAACCACGGCACCCCGCGCGCGACGGCGTACGACGCCTCCGCGAACCGCCCCCACGGCAGGTCGGGTCCGCCGAAGCCCTGCACCACGGCCGCCGGATCGTCGTCCGCCGACTCCACCGGAACCAGCCCCCGCTCCCGCAGCGCGACCCGCAGCCCCTCCCCGCCGATCACCAGCACCCGCGCCCCCGCCGGCACCTGCTCACTGATCAGCCGCGCCACGGCCTGCGCCGAGGTGATGACGTCCTCGGCCCCCGTCGGGATCCCCAGCTCGGTGAGGTGCCCGGCGACCGTGTCCGGCGTCCGCAGCGCGTTGTTGGTCACGTACGCGAGGCGCATTCCGCCCGCCCGCGCGGTGGCCAGCGACTCGACGGCGTGCACGATCGCACTCCCGCCCGCGTACACCACCCCGTCCAGATCGAGCAGCGCCGTGTCGTACGCCTCGCTCAGGGCCTGCCCACTGCCCTCGGGCCTCGTCCTGACGCTCCGGCTCATTCCACATCGCTCCTCGCTCGATCCGCTTTCCCCCGATCATCGCGCATACCACTGACACAGGGACGCCCTCCGGCACGACACGTACGATGCCGGGATGAACTCAGCAGGTCACTCTGAGGCAATGGCGCCCCGAGGCCTGGAACTCACCCCGTTCCGAGGCCTGCGCTACGACCCCGACCGGGTCGGCAGCCTCGCAGCCGTCACCTCCCCGCCGTACGACGTCGTCGTCCGACCCGACGGCCTGCACCAGCTCCAGGATGCGGACCCCTACAACATCGTCCGCCTGATCCTGCCCCAGGCCACCACCCCCAGCGCCCGCAACGGCCAGGCCGCCGACGCCCTGCGCCACTGGCTCGCCGAGGGCGTCCTGACGGCGGACCCCGAACCCGCTCTGTACGTCTACGAGCAGCGGCACGCCGACGGCATGCTCCAGCGCGGTCTGATCGGCGCCCTGCGCGTCTCCGAGCCGTCGGAGGGGATCGTCTTCCCCCACGAGGACGTCATACCGCCCGTGGTGGCGGAGCGTGCGGCCCTGATGCGCGCCACGCACGCGAACCTCGAACCGCTGCTGCTCACCTACCGCGGCAACGGCACGACGGCGGAGATCGTGGACCGCACCGCCGACACACCCCCGCTCCTCGCCACCACCACCGAGGACGGCTACCGCCACCGCCTCTGGGCGATCACCGATCCCGCCCTACTGGCACGTGTCCGCGCGGACCTCGCCGGCCACCAGGCGCTGATCGCCGACGGCCACCACCGCTGGGCCACCTACCTCCGGCTGAGCGCCGAGCACCCCTCCCCGAGCCCCTGGGACCACGGCCTGGTCCTCCTGGTCGACACCGTCCGCTACCCCCTGCGCGTCCGCGCCATCCACCGCCTCCTGCACGGCCTGCCGGTGGCTCAGGCCCTGGCCGCCGTCAAGGGCGCCTTCCGCGTACGACGCCTGGAGACCCCCCTCGCCGAAGCGCTCGATGCCCTGGCCGACGCGGCCTGCGCCGGCAACGCGTTCCTGCTGGCGGGAGACGGTGCCTTCCACCTCCTGGACCACCCGGACCCGGCCCTCCTCGCCCGTACGATCCCCACGGACCGCCCGCCGGCCTGGCGCACCCTGGACGCCACCGTCCTGCACAGCACCCTCCTCGACCACGTGTGGCACATCCCCGAGGACGA
This sequence comes from Streptomyces vulcanius, assembly GCF_042653945.1. NCBI lineage: Bacteria > Bacillati > Actinomycetota > Actinomycetes > Kitasatosporales > Streptomycetaceae > Streptomyces > Streptomyces vulcanius. The sequence continues at coordinate 51,305 of NZ_JBHSFK010000065.1, forward strand.
CCCCACCCGGATCGCCTACATCCACGACACCGCCGCGACGGTACGCAAGGCGGAACGCGGCGGCGCCACGGCGGTCCTGCTCCACCCGGTCCGCGAGGAGGTCGTCCGCGACCTCGCCCGCCAGGGCGTCACGATGCCCCGCAAGTCGACGTCCTTCGGCCCGAAACCGGCCTCCGGCCTGGTCCTGCGCGCACTGGACCTGTGAAACACGAGAAGGGGCGGGACCCCGGCGATGGCCGGGGGCCCGCCCCTTCTCGTGTCTCCTGCCGAACGTCAGTCCTCGTCGCCGTCCTTGACGTCGTCGACGACCTTCTCCGGCTCACCGTCGGCCGGCTCGGCCTGCTGCTCGGCCTGCTGCTCGGCCGCTGTGTCGCTGTCGTCGAGCGCGTCGACGAACTCCACGCCGTCCATCTCGGCAAGCCGGTCGGAGGCGTCCGTGCTGCCGTCCCGGTCGGCCTCCACGGCCTTCCCGAACCACTCGCGCGCCTCGTCGTCGCGCCCGGCGGCGTGCAGCGCGTCGGCGTAGGCGTACCGCAGCCGCGCGGTCCACGGCTGCACCGAGTTGGACGCCAGCTCGGGGCTCTGCAGCGTCACGATGGCCGCGTCCAACTGCCCCATGTCCCGCCGGGCGCCGGCCGCGACGAGCCGCATCTCCACCTGACCGGCCTTGTCGAGCTTGTGCACCTCGGGAGTACCGGCCATGTCCAGCGCCTTCTCCGGCCGCCCGAGCCCACGCTCGCAGTCGGCCATGACCGGCCACAGCTCCACCGAACCGGTCATCCGCCGCGCCGCCCGGAACTCGGCCAGCGCCTCGGAGTACTTCTGGTTCGCGTACGCGGCGAACCCGGCGGCCTCCCGCACGGCGGCGACACGCGACGCCAGCCGCAACGCCACCTTGGAATACCCGTACGCGCCCTCGGGGTCCTCGTCGATCAGCCGCGCGACCATCACCAGGTTGCGCGCGACGTCGTCGGCGAGCGTCTTGGGCAGGCTCTGCAGCTCCTGCCGTACGTCCTTGTCGATCTCCTCGCCGGTGACGTCCTCCGGGATCGGCAGCCGCTTGATCGGCTCCCGGTCGCGGTCCCGCTCGTCACGGAACCGGCCACCACCCCGTCGGTCGTCACGCCGGTCATCGCGCCGATCGTCACGCCGGTCGTCACGGCCCCGGAAACCACCGGGCCGCCCGCCACGGTCGTCACGCCGGTCGTCACGCCGGAAAGCCGGCCGTCCACCGCGGTCGTCTCCACGCTGACCACCACGATCGTCACGCCGGTCGTCACGGCGAACGAACCCGCCGCCGCGGTTGTCGTCCCGACGGAAGGCCGGACGGTCGCCACGGTCACGGTCGTCGCGCCGGGCGAACCCGCCACCGCCGCCGCCACCGCCACGGTTGTCGTCACGCCGGAACGCCGGACGGTCATCCCGCCGATCGTCCCGCCGATCGTCACGGCGGTCATCCCGACGGTCGTCACGCCGGAAGCCACCACGGTCACCACGGTCGTCACGCCGGTCGTCACGCTGGAAGGCCGGCCGTCCACCGCGGTCGTCTCCACGCTGGCCACCACGATCGTCACGCCGGTCGTCCCGGCGGAAGCCGCCACCACGGTTGTCGTCGCGCCGGAACGCCGGACGGTCATCCCGCCGATCGTCCCGGCGGTCATCCCGGCGGTCATCCCGACGGTCGCCGCGGTCACGGTCGTCACGGCGGGCGAACCCGCCGCCGCGGTTGTCGTCCCGACGGAAGGCCGGACGGTCGCCACGGTCACGGTCGTCGCGCCGGGCGAACCCGCCACCGCTGCCGCCACCGCCACGGTTGTCGTCACGCCGGAACGCCGGACGGTCATCCCGCCGGTCGTCCCGGCGGGCGAACCCGCCGCTGCGGTTGTCGTCGCGCCGGGGCCCACGATCGCGATCGTCCCGACGCGGTCCCCGGTCACGGTCGTCCCGCTGGAAAGCGGGCCGAGCCCCACGGTCGCCTTCACGGCGGTCGTCCCGCCGGCCGTACCCCGCGCTACTGCTACCTCCACCGCTGCGGTTGTCGTCGCGGCGGAAGCCACCACGGTCGCCACGGTCACGGTCGTCCCGACGGTCGTCGCGCCGGGGGTACCCGCCACCGCCGCCACCGCGGTTGTCGTCCCGACGGGCAGGGCCGCCACGGTCGTTGTCGCGCCGGTCGTTGTCACGGCGGTCGTTGTCACGGCGGAAGCCACCACGGTCGCCGCGGTCACGGTCGCTGCGGTAGCCGCCGCGATCTCCACCGTCCCGTCGCCGCTGGTCGCGCTCCGGTCGGTCGTCGGGAGAGTTGGTGGACATCGGTGACTCCTGTCTTCTGGTACCGCAAACATTCTAAAAAACGAAAGGACCCCTGGTCCCAGCTGAACGCTGGTGACCAGGGGTCCTCCCCAAAGATTGTTCGGCGGTGTCCTACTCTCCCACAGGGTCCCCCCTGCAGTACCATCGGCGCTGTAAGGCTTAGCTTCCGGGTTCGGAATGTAACCGGGCGTTTCCCTCACGCTATGACCACCGAAACCCTAATGGTTTCGAGCGAACAAGCACACTTTTCACTTGTTTTCAGCTCTAAGCCGGCAACAGTCGTTGCCTCAGAACTAACACAGTGGACGCGAGCAACTGAGGACAAGCCCTCGGCCTATTAGTACCGGTCACCTCCACCCATTACTGGGCTTCCAGATCCGGCCTATCAACCCAGTCGTCTAC
>NZ_JBHSFK010000066.1:0-49940 GCF_042653945.1 Streptomyces vulcanius
CGCTCACCCGGGCCGCCCCGGCCACCGGGCCACCGGGCCCCCGGGCCGCCCCGGCCACCGGGCCGCCCGCTCACCCGGGCCGCCCCGGCCACCGGGCCACCGGGCCCCCGAGCCGCCCGGGCCCCCGGCTGTCCGGGCCATCCGGGCCACCCGGCATGCCGCCCCGGGTCGGCCGATGCCCCGGTCGGGCGGCTGGGCGGGACGGCGCGAGTCGGCGGGACGGGGGCGTCGGTCCTGTCGGTGGCGACAGCGCGGAGGCCTCTCAGGTCGCGACGGTCGCGTCAGCCGCGTGAGCCGACTCAGCTGCCTCAGCCCCGTGAGCCCCCTGAGCCCCCTGAGTCCCCTGAGCCGTCTCAACCGCGTGAGCCGTGTCAGGTGTCTCGGCCCCGTGAGTCGTGTCAGCTGTCTCGGGGGTGATTGCCGCGTTCAGGTCTGCCAGCAGCAGTTCCCCGTTGATTGCTGCGGCGGCGCGGTAGCCGCGGCTGGCTGCGTTCACCACCTGTTCGGCGAAGCCGGAGACGTTGCCCGCCGCCCACAGCCCGGGGACGGTCGTGAGGCCGCGTGCGTCGATGACCGGGTACGCGCCGAACGGCGACTCGGCCAGTTCCGCGCCCAGCTGCTCCAGCAGGCCGTTCTGCGGGACCGCGCGCGGCGCGACGAACAGGACCTCGCGGTCGTACGACTTCCCGTCCGCGAGCCGGACCCCGGTGAGCCGGTCGTCCTGGACCGTCAGCCCGGCCACCTCGCCGGGTACGACCCGCACCCCGGCCGCCGCCAGCCGGCGCAGGTCGTCGTCGGCCAGTTCCTTCTCGGCGACCGTGTGCAGGAAGAACGTCACGTCCTTCGACCACTGGGTCACGATCAGCGCCTGGTGCACGCTGAGCGGCGTGGTCGCCAGCACGCCGAACGCCTGGTCGCGGACCTCCCAGCCGTGGCAGTACGGGCAGTGCAGCACATCCCGGCCGAACCGCTCGGCGACGCCCTCGACCGGGGGCAGCTCGTCCTTGAGGCCGGTCGCGAGGACCAGCTGCCGGGCGCGTACGGTCCTGCCGCCGGCCAGATCGACCGCGAAGTCCTCAGCCTTGCGGGCCGCCACCGCCCGGTCCCGGACCAGCTCCACGCCGTACCGCGCGATCTCCTCCCGGCCCTTGGCGAGGAACTCGGCGGGCGGCATGCCGTCCCGGGTCAGATAGCCCTGCATATGGGCGGCGGGCGCGTTGCGCGGCTCGCCCGCGTCGACGACCAGTGTCCGGCGCCGGGCCCGGCCCAGGACCAGGGCCGCGGACAGGCCCGCCGCACCGCCGCCGATCACGATCACTTCGTATGCGTGTACGTCCGCATCGGTCATGGTGACCACCTCCACCGAGACCGTGCCCCGGACCCTTCGGGATTGACAAACGTCTTTGCCGATCCTGCAATACGGGGTATGAGTGCCGACGACGTTCTCGCTGAAGTGGGCCCCCGACTGCGCCGGATCCGGAAGGAGCGGGAGGTGACCCTGGCGACGCTGTCCGAGGCGACCGGCATCTCCGTCAGCACGCTGTCCCGGCTGGAGTCCGGGCTGCGCAAACCCAGCCTGGAGCTGCTGCTGCCGATCGCGCAGGCCCATCAGGTGCCGCTGGACGAACTGGTCGGCGCGCCGCCGGTGGGGGACCCCAGGGTGCGGGCCAAGCCCGTCGTGCGGCACGGGCGCACCTTCTGGCCGCTGACCCGGCAGCCCGGCGGGCTCCAGGCCTTCAAGGTGCTGGTGCCGCAGAGCGAGGAGGAGCCGGAGCTGCGCACCCACGAGGGCTACGAGTGGCTGTACGTGATGTCCGGGCGGCTGCGGTGTGTGCTCGGCGAGCACGACGTGGTGCTGACGGCGGGGGAGGCGGCCGAGTTCGACACCCGGGTACCGCACTGGTTCGGGTCGACGGGGGACGGGCCGGTGGAGTTCCTGAGCCTGTTCGGTCCGCAGGGCGAGCGGATGCACGTACGGGCGCGGCCTACGCGGGCGTGACGGACCCGACTGTTCCCCGACTGTTTCCCGATCGGCAAGCGACCGCTTAGTATGCCCTGGACCAGGGTCGGACGCAGCAGTCCCGTGGAGGCACCGCATGCAGGCATGGCAAGTGCACGAGAACGGCGAGCCCGGTGAGGTGATGCGGCTCCAGGACGTGGAGCGGCCCACTCCCGGCGACGGCCAGGTGCTGCTGAAGGTGCGGGCCGCCAACATCAACTTCCCGGACGTGCTGATGTGCCGGGGCCACTACCAGGTCCGCCCGCCGCTGCCCTTCACCCCGGGCGTGGAGATCTGCGGCGAGACCGAGGACGGCCGCCGCGTGATCGCCAACCCCGCGCTGCCGTACGGCGGTTTCGCCGAGTACGCCGTCGCGGACGCCGTCGGTCTGTTGCCCGCGCCGGACGTGCTGGACGACGCCGAGGCCGCCGCGCTGCACATCGGCTACCAGACCGGCTGGTTCGGCCTGCACCGGCGGGCCGGGCTCGAAGCCGGCGAGACGCTGCTCGTCCACGCTGCCGCGGGAGGCGTCGGCAGCGCCGCCGTTCAGCTCGGGAAGGCGGCCGGGGCGAGGGTCATCGGTGTCGTGGGCGGCGCCGAAAAAGTTTCCGTGGCACGGGAGTTGGGCTGCGACGTGGTCGTCGACCGGCGCGCAGAGGACGTCGTCGCCGCGGTGAAGGAGGCCACCGGCGGCCGGGGCGCGGACGTCGTCTACGACCCCGTCGGCGGCGAGGCGTACACGCAGTCCACGAAGGTCGTCGCCTTCGAGGGCCGGATCGTGGTCGTCGGCTTCGCGAGCGGCTCCATCCCCAGCCCGGGGCTCAACCACGCCCTGGTGAAGAACTACGCGATCCTCGGCCTCCATTGGGGCCTGTACAACACCAAGGACCCGAAACTGGTCCGGCACTGCCACGAACAGCTCACCGAACTGGCCACCCGGGGTGCCATCAAGCCGCTGGTGAGCGAGCGCGTGCCGCTGAGCGGAGCCGCGGCGGCCGTGCAGCGGGTCGCCGACGGGGTCACCACCGGCCGGGTCACCATCGTGCCGGTCTCGGGGAACGGAGCCGCGGCATGACCGACGCCGCTGAACTGGGGCGCCGCACCGCCGAGTTGCTGGCCGCGCACCCGCCCGCCACCACCGACCGCCTCGACTTCCTCAGGGCCCGCTTCGACGCCGGGCTCGCCTGGGTGCACTACCCGGAGGGCCTGGGCGGACTCGGCGCCCCGCGCTCCCTCCAGATCGTCGTGGACGCCCAGCTGGAGGCCGCCGGCGCCCCCGACAACGACCCGCGCCGCATCGGCATCGGCCTGGGCATGGCCGCGCCGACGATCCTGAAGTACGGCACCGAGGAGCAGAAGCGGCGGTTCCTCAGGCCCCTGTGGGTGGGGGAGGAGGTCTGGTGCCAGCTGTTCAGCGAGCCGGGCGCCGGGTCCGACCTCGCCGCCCTCGGCACCAGGGCCGTGCGGGAAGGCGACGACTGGGTGGTCAACGGGCAGAAGGTGTGGACGTCCAGCGCCCATCTCGCCCGCTGGGCCATCCTCATCGCCCGCACCGACCCGGACGTGCCCAAGCACGCGGGCATCACCTACTTCGTCTGCGACATGACCGACCCCGGCGTCGAGGTCCGGCCGCTGCGCCAGATCACCGGCGAGGCCGAGTTCAACGAGGTCTTCCTCACCGACGTCCGGATCCCCGACTCCCGCCGTCTCGGCGCGACCGGCGACGGCTGGCGGGTCGCGCAGACCACGCTGAACAACGAACGCGTCGCCATCGGCGGTATGCGGCTGCCCCGCGAGGGCGGCATGATCGGCCCGGTCGCGAAGACCTGGCGCGAGCGCCCCGAACTGCGCACCCACGATCTGCACCAGCGGCTGCTGACGCTGTGGGTCGAGGCCGAGGCCGCCCGGCTCACCGCCGAACGCCTGCGTCAGCAGCTCGTCGTCGGCCAGCCCGGACCCGAGGGCGCCGGCATGAAGCTCGCGTTCGCCCGCCTCAACCAGGAGATCAGCGGCCTGGAGGTCGAACTCCGCGGCGAAGAGGGCCTGTTGTACGACGACTGGACCATGCGCCGCCCCGAACTGGTGGACTTCACCGGGCGCGACGCCGGCTACCGCTACCTCCGCTCCAAGGGCAACAGCATCGAGGGCGGGACCAGCGAGGTCCTGCTGAACATCGTCGCCGAGCGCGTCCTGGGGCTGCCCTCCGAGCCGCGCACCGACAAGGACGTCGCGTGGAAGGACCTGTCCCGATGAGCACACAGGCCGATCTTCTCTACTCCGAGGAGGAAGAGGCGCTGCGGGCCGCCGTACGGGACCTGCTGGCCGACCGCTGCGACCCCGCCGGAGTCATCGCGCGCACCGAGTCGGACGCCCCGCACGATCTCTCGCTGTGGAAGGCGCTCACCGACGGAATGGGCCTCGCGGGCCTGCTGATCCCGGAGGAACTGGAGGGCCAGGGCGCCACCCACCGCGAAGTCGCCGTGGTCCTGGAGGAGTTGGGGCGAGCCGTCGCGCCGGTGCCGTATCTGACGAGCGCCGTCGTCGCCACGGAGGCGCTGCTGGAGTGCGGAGCCGACGATCTGCTCACCCGGCTGGCGTCCGCCACGTCGATCGGCGCGCTGGCGGTCGGACTGCACACCACTCCGGGCGCCGCCTTCACGACCGTACGACTCGAAAACGGAGTCCTGCACGGTGAGTTGACCGGCATCGCCGACGCGGCCGCCGCAGACCTGCTGCTCGTCCCCGCGGACGACGGCGGCCTGTACGCGGTCGAAGCCGCCGCTGTGACGGTCACCCCGCAGGTGTCCCTCGACCTGACCCGCCCCCTCGCGACCGTCACTCTGTCCGGTGCCCCCGGCCGCCGCCTCGGCGACGCGGGACCCGCCGTCCGCCGCGCCCTGCGGGCCGGTGCCGGACTGCTCGCATCCGAGCAACTCGGGCTGGCCGACTGGACGTTGACCGAGACGGTCCGCTATCTGAAGGAGCGCAAGCAGTTCAACCGGCCCGTCGGCGGCTTCCAGGCGCTCAAGCACCGGCTCGCCCAGCTGTGGCTGGAGACCGTCAACCTCCGGGCCGTCGCGCGTAACGCCGCCGACGCGCTCGCCACGGAGACGGACGTCGAGGTGGCGGTGGCCGTCGCCCAGGCCTACGCGGCGGGGGTCGCCCTACACGCCGCCGAGGAGGCGGTGCAGTTGCACGGCGGGATCGGCATGACCTGGGAGCACCCCGCGCATCTGTACCTGAAGCGGGCCAAGGCCGACTCGATCGCGTACGGAACGGCCGGCGCCCACCGGGAGGCGCTGGCCGAACTGGTCGACCTCCGGTCCCCGTGACCGTGACCGTGATTCGGTGAAGCCCGCCCCACCTGGGGCGGGCTTTTCCGTGCGGCTGCGCGGAAGGAGTGAACAAGCGACGGCCTTCCGGCCAACTCCTGGCATGTACAGGTTCTTTGGAGCCCGGACAGCCTCATACTCCCTGTGGTTCCGACCCGCCCCACAGGGAGGCAGAACATGGCCCTCATCACCCGCCGCGGTGCCCTCACCACCTTCGGCGCCACGCTCGCCGCCGTCCTCGCCCCGCCGGCCGGCAGTGCGTTCGCCGACAGCCGGAAGCACGGCCCCCGCCCGTTGCGGCGCGCCCACGCCCACAACGACTACGAGCACCCCCGCCCCCTCTTCGACGCCCTCGACCACCGGTTCGGCAGCGTCGAGGCCGACATCTTCCTCGTCGACGGCGAACTCCTCATCGCCCACTCCGCGGACCAACTCGACCCCACCCGCACCCTGGAGTCGCTCTACCTCGCCCCGCTCGCCGCGCGCGTCAAGGCCAACCACGGCTCCGTGTACCGGGGTTACCGGCAGCCGCTGCAACTGCTCATCGACATCAAGACCGAGGGCGCCGCCACCTACCTCGCGCTCGACGAGCAGCTCAAGCGCCACCGGCACCTCTTCACGACGTACGCCCACGGCCGGGTCCACCCCGGCCCGGTCACCGCCGTCATCTCCGGCGACCGCGCGGCCCGCGTCCCCATGGAGGCGCAGACCGTCCGCCGGGCCTTCTACGACGGACGCCTCACCGATCTCGGCACCAGCGAGGCCTCGTTCGCCTCACTGATCTCCGACAACTGGACGCTCAACTTCACCTGGCTGGGCGCCGGTACCTTCCCCGCAGCGGAGCGGCGGAAGCTGCGCGGGATCGTGGACACGGCACACGCACGCGGGCAGCAGGTCCGCTTCTGGGCCACCCCCGACCTCGCGGGCCCCGAGCGCGACGCCCTGTGGACGGAACTCCTCGCCGCCGACGTCGACTACCTCAACACCGACGACCTGGCCGGCCTGGAAGCCTTCCTCGACAGCCATCGGACGGCTTAGGCAACACCACCCGTTCGGCGGACGGGTCAGCCGCACGGACGAACCCTCCGTTACGCCACACTTGCGGCCGAATGCCGCGAAAGCGGACGTGGCGGAGGAGGTCGACGTGTTCGTTTCCATTTCCGTGGTGCTGTTGCTGCTGATCCTGGCGGTGGTCTTCACGCGCAGCGGCGGGCTGAAGGTGTCACACGCGCTGGTCTGTCTGCTGCTCGGCTTCTTCCTGGCCGGCTCGAGCATCGCGCCCACCATCAACAGCGGCCTCACAGCGACGGCCGACATCGTCGCCGGTCTTCGCCCGTGAGGCCGCTGCGGGTGCTGCGGGTGCCGTACGGCTGCTGACGGCTACTGGCTGAAGACGCCGACGCCGTTGGACACCAGACGTTCGGTACCGTCGGACGGATGGTTGCGGACCGTGACCCTGGTCGAACCCGAGGGCCGGGCGACCAGGGTCGACGAGCCGCCGCCGTCCAGGCTGAACCCCTCGGTCGCGCCGAGGCTCTGGAGGGCGGCGGCGAGTTCGGCGACCGTCATGCCCTTGCGGTACGCGGACCCGCCGTCCAGCGCGAGCAGGAACACCCGTCGGCCGCCGTCGCCGATGCCCACGGCGGTCCGTACCGTCGTGGCGGTCTGGTTCAGTCCCGCCAGCGGCCGGCCGCCCGCCAGGACCGGGGAGCCGCCGACGGCGAAGCCGAAGGCGGTGCCCGACCCGGACGCCAGTCCCTGACGCACCGTCACGGTGTCGCCCAGCTTGAACTGTTCGAGGCTCTCCGCGCCGGCCTCCCGTCCGACGAGCACCGTGGTGTCCGCGGCGATGGCCCCGCTGCCCGGGGTGGTCGAGACCGACACCACCCGGTCGTCCTTGACCGTCACCTCGTAGGTCTCGGAGCTGCACGGGTCGGCCCGCTTGGCGTCCGTGCCGCAGGTGGCCCGCCTGCGCGAGGCGGTGCCCCAGTCCGAGGTGAAGGCGCCGACCGAACCGACCGGCAGCGCGTACTGGTTGAGCCCGCCGAGGGCCAGCCGCTGCGTCGAGCGGGTGACCGTGCCGGTGAGGGAGAGCGTGTCCAGCCGGGCCCGGCCGTCGGTGCCGACGCCGACCACGGCCCTGGTGTCGGTGCCCGGCGGCATCTTCGGCCCGAAGCGCTGTCCGTTCGGCACCGCGCTCTTGAGCACCTTGCCGTCGGCGACCGCCGGGCCCACGCTGGAGTAGGTCGGGCTGACGCCGGGATGCTGGGTCTCGGAGATGTTGAAGAAGTCGCCGTTGATACCGCCGACCGCGTTCTGGCCGTTGGCCAGCGCGGACACGGCCGCGCGGGAGGCGACCTTCCCCGGGTACAACAGCCCGACGCGCACATGGGAGTTGGTGAGGTCGACGTTGAGTACATGCGCATGCGTGACCCCGGCCGTGGCCGGCACGTCGTACTGACGGTATGTCACGCCCGCCGCCACGGTCGTCCAGGTGTCGGCGGCGGCAGCTTGGCCCGCCCCCGCGATGCTCGCTCCGGCCAGTGTGCCGAGTGCCGTGAGCAGCGCAAACGTCGTCCTGCGTGCCCCGGACCAGTTCTGATGTGGTGTCACAGACGCCCCTGCGTAGTGATGGGCCGCAACTTTCTCAGGACAACGGTGCCAAGGGCCGGACGGTGAGGCGGGGGCATCACAAGAACGGGTGATAAGTCACATGACCGCAAGGGTATTTGTCGGTCATTCGGGTGCGCCGGGAGCCGGCGCGTAAGCGGTGAAGCGGACCGGCGCGTGGTCGATCGGCAGGTCCGGGCGCCAAGCCGTCAGGGACTGTGCGCTGCACACGAACAGGGCCGGCGGCAGACGGTCCAGCGGATACCAGCGCCAGTCGCCCACACTCTCGCCCGGCTGGTCGCCCGGCTCGCCCCGCCAGCGCTCGACGACGGCGCCGACCGTCATCCGTACGACCCCCTCGACCCGGTCCAGACTGTGCCCGAGCAGACGTACGTCGGAGGGCTCCGCCAGCAGCCCGGTCTCCTCCCGCAGCTCCCGCACGACCGTCTCCTCCAGTGACTCCCCGGGCTCCACCGTCCCGCCGGGCAGCTCCCAGGTGCCGCGCCGGTGACGGCCCAGCAGCAGCCCACGGGGGCCGTACAGGATGGCCCCGACCCCGATCGCCGCGTGCGCGACGGGCGGACGCGCGGTGCGTGGACGGGTGGAGATCCGCAGGGGGCGGCGGGCGCGGAACACACGGTAGGAGGCGGGGTTCGTCCGATCGGCGGGTGCGGTGACGGACTCGACGCGCTCGATGTGCAGCCCGTGCTCGGCGAGGAGTCCCTCCCACACGTCGGTCGCGAGCACCCACATCCGGACCGTGGCCTCGCCGCCGCCCGCGAACCGCAGGATCTCGGGGCGGGCGACGATCTCCGAAGTGGGCCCGTCACCACGGGAGTTGGTGTGCAGCACCGAGAAGCAGAGCGTGCCGCCCGGCGTGAGCGCGGTCGCCAGGGCCGGCAGCAGCCGACGGGGATCGACGTACGGGAAGGCGTTGACGGAGTAGATCACGTCGTACGGCTCCGAGGACCGCAGATGGTCGACGGCGTCGGCGTGGAGGAGCCGCAGCCCGGGCAGCGAGCCGTAGCGCGCGCGGGCCCGTTCGATCTGCCCCGGCGCGGAGTCGACCCCGTCGACGGTGGCGCCGTACGCCCGCACGAGCCGGGCGGCTTGCCGGCCCGTCCCGCAGCCGAGGTCGAGGACCCGCCGCCCGCCGAGTTCCCCGAGGAACTCCTCGTCCGGCCCCGCGCCGGGGAACCCCCAGTCGATCCGCTCCGCGTCCGCCAGGACCGTTCCGCGCCGCAGGTGGTGAGCGGCGTACGCCTGCCAGGCGGCGGTGTTGACGAACTCCGGGGAATCGCGTCCGACGCACGATTCGGAGTCGTCCGGGCTGGGGATCTGCGGCATCAAGGTACCTCCTGTGCGTCGTACGGGTGTGCGGCGTCTCCGCCGCCGGAGGTGGACGGCGGTCCCGGCGCTCGCCGCCGTGCCCGCGGCCCCGGACCGCCTTGGCTCAGCCCAGCGTGTCCATCAGAGTGGTGACATAGGCATCCAGCCGCTCCTCCACGGCTCGCGCCGTCAGTTCTGTCCTCCCTGCCTCCCGCCATGGCTGCGACACCGACCGCACTTCCTCGGAGAACGCCAGCCCGTCCCGCACCATCCAGTACAGCCGCTCGCTCGCGGCCGCGGCCAGCACCCCGCCGGCCTCCTCGTACGCCTCGGCGAACCGCAGACCCCACGCCGGGCCGTGCAGCAGCGCGAGATTGGCGGAGCAGTGCGCCACATCGAGATCCGCCGGGCCCCAGGAGGCAGTCGCCCAGTCGACGACGCCGGTGATCCGGGCACCGGCCGGCTGTGGGGGCGGCACCTCGAACAGCACGTTGCCGGGGTGGAAGTCCCGGTGCAGGAATCGCCCTTCATGGGGCGGCGCGGGCCCCCGGATCACGTCGATCGCCGCGGCCCATGCCGCCGCGTCGGCGCCCTTCGGAGTCACGACGGTGTCGGCGGTCGTCAACGTCACGTACTTCCGGGGCCGTTCGGCGGGTCGCAGCGCGTGGATCGCCACGAGTTGACGGGCCAGCAGAGGGATGCGCGCCTCCACTCCCTCGTCGTCGAGGACCGTCCGGCCCGTCAGATGGGTCATCAGGAGCGATGGATACGCGCAATGCGCGGCGGTCGGATCGACCGCGACCAGTCCAGGAGCCGGCACGTCGGTCCCCGTGAGCAGGGTCAGGGCGCCGGCCTCCCTGTCCAGCCAGTCCTCGGCGTGCTCCACGTCGACGAAGCTCCGCAGCACCAGGTCACGGGTGCCTCCGTCCGGCGTGCCGATGGTCAGCCTCCGCATTTCGGCAGTGATGCCGCCGTGCAGCGCCTCGGTTCTGACGATCCGTTCGCCGACATCCAGGTGTCGGCGCACCCAAGCCAGGGTCGACGGCCGGACAGCCGCCGCCTCGTCGTGGTTGGTCACCGTGCCACCCCACCATCCGGACGACGGCACGCGCAAAGGCTTTGCCGGGGCGTGCGCTGTGGGGTCCGGACTCGTGCGCTGACGGGCACGGCCGGTGCCTCGTGCGGTCCTAGCGTCGGTGGCCTGCGGCCGGGCGGACGGTCGTACGCACGAGGGCGGTACGAGAGGCGTGGGCATGAACGAACAGGTGGACGTGGATGTGGTCGTCGTCGGCCTGGGGCCGGGCGGCGAGTACGTCGCGGGCTCGCTGGCCGAGGCCGGTCTGGACGTGGTGGGCGTCGAGGCGGAACTGGTGGGCGGTGAGTGCCCGTACTGGGGCTGTGTGCCGAGCAAGATGATGATCCGGGCGGCGAACCTGGTGGCGGAGACGTGCCGGGCCCCCGCGCTGGCCGGTCCGGCGACCGTGCGGCCGGACTGGTCGAGGGTCGCCGACCGCATCCGCCGCGAGGCCACCGACGACTGGAACGACCAGGTCGCCGCGGAACGTCTGGAGGCCAAGGGCGGACGCCTGGTCCGGGGCATCGGACGGCTCGCAGGAGAGCGCCGGGTGACGGTCGGCGACCGTACCTTCGAGGCCCGCCGGGGCGTCGTCCTGGCCACCGGCGGACGCCCCCGGATCCCTCCTGTCGAGGGCCTGGCCCAGACGCCGTACTGGACCAACCGGGACGTGATGGCCGCGAAGGAGCTGCCGGGGTCGTTGACCGTCCTCGGCGGGGGCGCGGTGGGCGTCGAACTCGCCCAGGTCTTCGCCCGGTTCGGCTGCCGGGTCACCGTGGTGGAGGGCCAGGACCGGCTGCTGTCCCAGGAGGAGCCGGAGGCCGGGGAGTTGGCGGCGGACGCGCTGCGGGCGGACGGCGTGACCGTGCTGACCGGAGTGAGGGCCCGTCAGGTCACGTATGAGGGCGGTGGGTTCGGCGTCCACGTGGACGGCGAAGTACTGCGCGCGGAGCGCCTGCTGGTGGCCACCGGACGGTACGCGGATCTGGGCGCCCTCGGCGTGGAGACGGTCGGGCTCGACCCGGCGGCGCGGGCCGTCCCGACGGACGGGCGGATGCGGGCGGCGGACGGCCTCTGGGCGGTGGGCGACATCACCGGACGCGGGGCGTTCACGCATGTGTCGATGTACCAGGCGCAGATCACCGTCCGCGACATCCTCGGGCAGCCGGGGCCCGAGGCGGACTACCGGGCCCTGCCCCGGGTCACCTTCACCGACCCCGAGATCGCGGCCGTGGGCGTCACCGAGCGCCAGGCCCGCGAACGGGGTCTGCGGATCCGTACGTCACTGGTCCGGCTCTCCTCCTCGACCCGCGGCTGGATCCACGGGCCGGGCGGCGAGGGCTTCCTCAAGCTGGTCGAGGACGCCGACCGGGGTGTCCTGATCGGCGCGACCTCGGCGGGCCCGGCCGGCGGCGAACTGCTCTACGGCCTGAACGTTGCCGTCCACGCGGAGGTCCCCGTCGACCGGCTCCGGCACATGATCTACACGTACCCGACGTTCCACCGGGCGGTGGAGCCGGCACTGGCGGCTCTGGCCTGAGGTGTCGTAGGGATGTGCTAGCGCACCGGGTGTCTGCTCATCACGGACACCCGGTTGAACGCGTTGATGGTCACCGCGACCCAGATGACGGCCGAGATCTGGTCGTCGTCGAGCACCTCCCGCGCTTCGGCGTACGCGGCGTCCTGCGCGGCGGCGTCGGAGGGTGAGGTGGTCGCCTCCGCGAGCGCCAGGGCCGCGCGCTCCGGTGGGGTGAAGAGGTCGGTGTGCCGCCAGGCCGCCAGCACCCCGAGGCGACGCGTCGTCTCGCCCGCGCGCAGGGCCGCCTTGGTGTGCAGGTCGAGACAGAATGCGCAGCCGTTGACCTGCGATACGCGCAGATTGACCAGTTCCACGAGGGTGCGTTCCAGACCGGCGTCGGCGGCGGTCGCCCGCACGGCCTCGGACGTCTGGACCAGCGCCTGGTAGGCCTTGGGGCTCTGCTTGTCGATGAAGATCCGGTGAGGCGTCGTAGTCATAGTTGAATCATCCAACCACTGTTGCCGGTTCAGGTGAGCAGAGTTGGTCACAGGACGAGCAGAAGCTGACAGTCCGGCGACCAGAGTTCTGCTTGCTCGGGGGGCGGGCTACGGCCGAAGCCGTTCCGCTATGACGTCCGCGAGGGCGGCCGGCCGTGACAGGAACGGCGAGTGCGAGGTGTCGAACTCGACAACCGTCGTCGGCTTGGCCGAGAGGGCGTCGATCTCGCTGACGAAGAGACGCTGCAAGTCCGGCCGTATCGCGTTGTCCCTGGCACAGACGACGTAGCTGTGCGGGACCGGACCATACCGCTCGGCGGTCACCTCGTCGACGTCGTCGTTGTAGAACGTGTCACGGACGGCGGCACGCCGGTCGCTGTCGCCGGTGTCGTAGCGCAGCGCACCGACCGCGGCCGGGTCCGCCGAGAGACCGCTCGCCACGCGTTCTCCCGCGTTCTCCGGCAGGAAGGTGTACTGCACCGCGGGCACGCCGTTGACCGGGGCGAACGCCGTCACGTACATGAGTTCGGCGAGGAGTTCCGGCGCCTGCTCGGCGGCGGCGGTCGCCACGACACCGCCCATGCTGTGCGCCACGACCAGACACGGCCGGCCGGACCCGATCCGCCGCACCTGCTCGACCAGCTCCGCCGTGACCGTCGAGGTCCACGGCGACCGAGGCAGCGAACCGTCCACCGCCGCGCCCTGACGGTCGGCGGGCGTTGGGCTGGCAGCAGGCCGAGTAAGCGGATGCCCGTTCGATGGCGGTGCCCTGGCGGGTAGCCCTACACCCCGGGCGCCCTGCCGTCGTGGGACGGCGGTGCCGTCGAGTTGCGGACCACGAGGTGGGTGCCCACCTCCATGTGGTCCATGAGCAGCCGCTGCCCCTCGATGAGGGACAGCAGCGCGCGGGCCGCCTTCTGCCCCATGTCGTGCAGCGGCTGACGCACGGTGGTCAGCCCGGGGAAGCTCTGCGCGGCCTGCGGAAGGTCGTCGAAGCCGACGACCGAGAAGTCGGCCGGCACGGTGAGGCCGCACGCCCGCGCCGCGTCGATGGCGCCGAGCGCCATCAGATCGGCACCGGCGACGATCGCCGTCGGACGGTGATCGGTGATCAGCCGGGACGCGGCCCGGAACCCGCTGGCGTAGGAGAAGTCGCACGAGGCGACCAGCTGCTCGTCGACCTTCAGCCCGGCGAGCCGCATCGCGTCCTCGAAGCCCTGGAAGCGGATGGACGTGCTCTCCAGGTCCTCCTCGCCGCGCAGATAGGCGATCCGTGTGTGGCCCAGGTCGATCAGGTGCTGGGCGCCCTGGCGCATCCCGTGGTAGTTGTCGACGCTCAGCCGGGGCAGCGGTACGTCCAGGCGCCGCGGGTCGATGATGACGCAGGGCAGGTTCTGCCGGCGCAGCAGCCGCACCGTCTCGTCCTCCAGGACGGGAGCGATCATGAGCACCCCGTCGACGAGGCCGCGCGCCAGGAACTCGATCCGGTCCTTCTCCCGTACCGCGTCGTGGTACGAGGCGTTGACCAGCAGTTCCTGCTCGACGCTGGCCAGCTCGTCGGCGACGCCGCGCAGGATCTCCAGTCCGTACTGACTGGTCAGGTCCAACGCGATCAGGCCGATGAGCCCGCTGCGGCCGGCCTTGAGGTTGCGTGCCGAGACGTTCGGCCGGTAGCCGAGCCGTCCGGCCACCTCCATGACACGGCGCCGCGTCTCCTCGGACGCCCCCGGCTTGCCGTTCACGACGTTGGACACGGTCATCGCGGAGACACCGGCCTCCTCGGCCACCTGCGCGATGGTCACCCGCCCTGCCACCCCAACTCCTTCGCTAGGCCCGCGCTGACATTAGAGCCCGCGCACCCTCGTCCTCGCCACACAGTCGAGGAAACTTTAACGATAAGTTGCGGCGGCCGTCAATGAAGTCGGCCACGGAAAGTTACGTATAGATGTCAGCTAAGTTTTGCGTTACAGTCCCGGCCATCGGCGCGTAACGTTCGCCGCAACTCGGGTCGACCGGCCCCCTTTCGCACGTATCGGTGCGGTACCCACCCGGTGCCGGCCGAACGGCTCAAAACCCCTTCGGACATGACTAGTCGGTGCGTACCGACAGGTGAGGTGTGCAATGAAGCGCTCTGGGAGACGTCTCGCGGTCGTCACCACGGTCACCGCCATGGCGGTGTCGCTGGCCGCGTGCGGCGGCGGATCGTCCGGTGCCTCCGCCGACGGCACCGTGACCCTCCACGTGGAGGCGTGGAAGGGCGGCGGAGCGGAGCCCGCGAACGTCGCGGAGATCAACAAGGCCTTCGAGAAGGCCAACCCGAAGATCAAGGTCGACTTCGAGTACACCACCGCGGACCCCACCTACACGCAGAAGCTCCAGCCGGAGCTGCTGGGCGGCAAGGCCGGCGACGTGATCATGGTCGACGCGGACAAGATGAAGAAGTGGGGCGCCTCCGGCTACCTCGCCGACCTGTCCAGCGAGTCGTGGGCGAGCCGGATCACCCCCGACGCCAAGGCCTTCGCGCAGTCCGACGGCAAGACGCTCGCCATGCCGATGGAGCTGATAGGCATCGGCCTGTACGCCAACATGGACCTGCTGAAGAAGGCGGGCATCACCGAAGTCCCCGCCGACTGGCCGACGTTCCTCGCCGACCTCGCCAAGGTCAAGAAGGCCGGCATCGACCCGATCGCGCTGCCCGACAAGAGCGGCTGGACCGGCAGCTCCGTCTTCCAGGCCGCCGGATCGACCCTGGTCTACCAGCAGAACAAGAAGTGGGACGCCGACTTCCTGGACGGCAAGGCCTCCTTCGACCCCGACTGGAAGGCTTCACTGGAGCAGCTGAAGACCCTGGAGGACAAGGGGTACGTCGACTGGAAGAACGAACTCGGCGTCGACGAGTGGGCGCAGGGCCCGCAGGACTTCAGCGCCGGCAAGAGCGCCTTCTGGTACCAGGGCGCCTGGCAGGTCTCCAACATCAAGAAGGCCGGCTTCCCGGTCTCCTTCGCCCCCTGGCCGGGCGGCGCCGCGGGCACCAAGCCCAACGGCATGCTCTTCTCCGGCACGATGTGGGCCGTCAACTCCCAGTCCAAGCAGAGCGACGCGGCGCGTGAGTACGTCAAGTTCTGGTCGCAGAACCAGAACCTCTCCAAGTACCTCGAGGCCGAGCACGCGGAGTCGCCCTTCACCGGCGGCCTGACCCCGGAGAGCACCGAGACCACGGCCTTCACCACCGCCTTCAAGGACGGCCGTTACCGGATCATGCCGTCCAACTCCTGGTACGGCTCAGCGGCCGAGACCGCCATCGGCTCCAAGATCCAGGCCTATCTGCTGGGCAAGGCGTCCGCCGCGCAGACCCTCAAGGACACCCAGACCGCGGCGTCCGCGAAGTAACCCGGCACCCCTGATCGGTCGTGGCGGGTGGGGGGTGGGGCGGGGGCAGCGGTTCACCGACCGCCCCCGCCGCCCCCCAGCCCCCCACCCACGGCCCTTCCGGGCAAGAGGAGGATCCCCGTGTTCCACCGACGGCGCGCCACGATGGCCGCCTTCCTGCTTCCGGCGATCGTCGTGTACGGCGTGTTCATGCTGTATCCGCTGGCCCGTGGCGTCTATCTGAGCATGACCGACAGCCTCGGCGGCCCGATCGCCGATTTCGTCGGCACCCAGCAGTACCGCGCCATGGCCGACGACTCGGCCGTCTCCGCCGCCCTGTGGCACACCGTGCTGTACGCGGCCGTCGTCGTGGTCGTGCAGAACGGCCTCGGACTGCTCTTCGCGAGCATGCTGTTCCGCCGGCCGAAGGTCCGCAAGGCGCTGAGTGTCGTCCTGCTGACGCCGACGCTGATCTCCCCGGTGATGGCCGCCTTCATCTGGTCGTATCTCTTCGCCCCCACCGGCGGCATCAACGCGCTCCTCGACCTGGTCGGCCTGCACGGTCTGAACCACGTCTGGCTCGGCGACACCTCCACCGCCCTGTACTCGGTGGCCGCCGTCAACATCTGGATGTTCACCGGCTACTCCTGCGCGATCTTCCTCGCCAGCTACATGAGCATGCCCGCCGAACTCCTCGAGGCCGCGGCCCTGGACGGCGCGAGCGGCTGGCGGCGCTTCCTCAGCGTCGAGTGGCCGCTGCTCGCCCCCGCGCTCACCGTCAACGTGACGCTCAGCCTCATCGGCTCGCTGAAGGTCTTCGAGTTCCCGCTCGTCCTGACCAACGGAGGTCCCGCCGGAGCCACGGACACCCTGACGCTGCTGGTGTACCGGAACGTCTTCGGCGGCGGGAAGTTCGCCTACGGCGTCGCGCTGTCGGTCGTCCTCCTCGTGACGGTGGTCGTCCTGTCCAGCGCCACCTCCTCCCTGCTCCGGCTGCGCGAACGACGCATCTGAGGAATCCGATGAATCCGACGCATCTGACGTATCCGACGCATCTGACGGCAACTCACGGAATCTGACGGATCGCCACCATGACTTCAGACACCACCGCGCCGGACGTCCCGTCGGTCTCCGGGACCCGGCCCGCCACCCGCCTCCCCGCCGGGGGTACGACGTCCAGGGCGCCCGGCAACCCGCTGCGCCGGCTGACCGGCGGCCTCGGCACCGCTCTGCTCTGCCTGGGCACGCTGCTGTTCGTCCTGCCGTTCCTCTTCACGGTCGTCACCTCGCTGCGCACCGCGGCCGACGTGGCCCGCTCCCCGCTGGGCATCCCGCACTCGCTGACCCTGAAGAACTTCTCCGACGCCTTCAGCCAGATCCACTACGGCTCCAGCACCCTCAACACCCTGCTCATCACCACCCTCTCGTGTGTGGCGATCACCGTGATCGGCTCGCTCGCCGCCTATCCGCTCGCCCGGATCACCCAGCACTGGTCCACCGCGGTGTACCGGCTGTTCATCCTCGGCACCTCCGTGCCGGTGTTCGTGGTGGTGGCCCCGCTGTACCTGCTGATGCGCGATCTGAACCTGCTGGACACCTACACGGGCGTCGTCCTCATCTACACGGCCCTGAACCTCCCGGTCGCCGTGTTCTTCTACACCAGCTTCATCCGCTCCATCCCGGCCGACCTGGAGGAGGCCGCGGCACTCGACGGCTGCGGCGCGTTCCGTACCTTCTTCACGATCATCCTGCCGCTGCTGCGCCCGGTCACCAGCACGCTCCTGACCTTCGTCTCCCTGCAGATCTGGAACGACCTGCTGGTGCCCCTGGTCTTCCTCCAGGACCCGGGCAAGCGGACCGTCATGGTGAACGCGTACTCGTTCATCGACCCGCACACGGTGCAGCCGACCACCCTGTTCCCGGCGGCCCTCCTCGGCGTCCTGCCGCTGCTGGTCATCTTCGTCTTCTTCCAGCGCCAGGTGGTCGCCGGCATGTCCGCCGGCGCGGTCAAGTGACGACCCCCGCAGCGGCCCCCTGAACCTGCCTGCCCGCCGACCCCCCTGACGACCTCACCGTCCAGGGGCAGGCACCGCCCTGCCCTGAAGTCCCGGAAGGACCCTCCACCGATGTACGTGGTCTCCTACTTCACCAACGCCGAAGAGGCGCTCCACCTGGCCTACAGCCACGACGGCGAGGAATTCGCGGCGGTGAACGGCGGTCGGCCCGTGCTGCGCGGCACGGTCGGCACCGGCCGGCTGCGGGACCCGTTCATCGGGGTGGGCCCCGACGGTCTGTTCCATCTGCTGGCCACCGACGGCTGGACGAGCCCCCACATCGTCCACGCCACCTCGGCCGACCTGCTCACCTGGTCGGACCAGGAACTCCTGGAAGGCATGGCCGGCGTGGAGGGCGCCCTCAACGCCTGGGCGCCGGAGTTCTTCCTGGACCGCGGGACCGGGCTGTACCACCTCGTCTGGTCGTCGGTCGTCGAGGCCGGGAGCACGGCCGAGGGCCGCGACTTCGAGCACGTGGGCCAGAACCACCGCATCTGGCACTGCACCACCGAGGACTTCAGAGCGTTCTCGGCGCCCGGCCTGTTCTTCGACCCCGGGCACTCGGTGATCGACGCCACCGTGCGGGAGCGGGAGGGCGGCGGATTCCTCATGGCCTACAAGGACGAACGCGGCACCAACGACCTCGCCACCGCCCACAAGGACATCCATCTGACCACCTTCGAAACCCCCGGCGGTCCGTACACCGCCACCGCGGGACCGGTCACCCCCTCGGTGGTGGAGGGGCCGTCGATCTTCCGGCGCGGAGGCGAACTGGTGATGATCTTCGACCACTACCTCGAAGGGCGGTACGGGGCGGCCCGCAGCAAGGACGGCGTGGACTGGGAGCCGGTCGCCCTGGCCCTGCCGTCGGGCATGCGCCACGCCTCCGTCCTCGAAGCGCCCTCGCTGACCTCCCTCGCCCCGCGGTAAACCGGCCGCCCCGCCACAGTCCCCGGGCCGGCCCGCTTCGGCCGGCCGCCCGGTGCAGGAAGACCCGCGTCGCATCCCGCGGCGCGGAGGACACTCCACCCAGCAAGGAGCGCCGCAATGAAGCGTCGCAGATCGGACCGCCCGGGAGTCCGGGCGTCCCGGGTCCTCACCCTGCTCGCCACCCTGGTGGGCGCCCTCCTCCTCCCGGCCCACACCGCCCTGGCCGCGGGCACCGCCTACTACGTCAACTGCTCGGCCGCCAGCAACGGCAGCGGCACCCAGGCCAGCCCCTGGAACGCCGTGAGCAGCGTCAACGCCACCACCTTCGCCGCCGGCGACAGCATCCTCTTCGCCGCCGGCACCACCTGCACCGGCCAGCTCACCCCCGGCGGCTCCGGCACCTCCGGCAGCCCCGTCACCATGGGGTCGTACGGCAGCGGCGCCAAGCCGGTGATCGACGCGGCCGGCGCCACCGGACCCGTCATCCACCTCCTCAACCAGCAGTACTGGGAGATCGGCGGCCTGTCCCTCACCAACGCGGCCTCCTCGCCCGCGTACCGCTCCGGCGTCCTCGCCGAGAACAGCTCCGGCGGCGTCCTGCACCACATCCGGGTGCACGACATGAACATCCACGACATCAGCGGCTGGGCGGGCGGCTGGTACGCCACCAACGCCGGCGTCGGCGTCCAGACCGACCACACCACACCCGTCTCCACCTGGGACGACGTGGTCGTCGAGAACAACACCTTCGACCACGTCGACCGTATCGCCGTCGCGGTCACCCCGGACGGCGACGGCCAGGGCACCGGCCTGACCACGGGCACGGTCATCCGCGGCAACACCATGACCTACGACGGTGCCGACGACATCCTCGTCGTCAAGAACGACGGCGCCCTCATCGACGGCAACAAGGCCGGCTACGGCGGCGCGAAGAACACCTGCCCGCCCTCCGGCCAGTACTGCAACGGCGCCTCCGCCGGCATCTGGATGTCCGGCAGCTCCAACACCGTCGTCCAGAACAACGAGGTCTACTGCCACGTCAACGGCGCCGACGGCACCGGCTACGACGTGGACTGGGGCAACCACAACACCACGTTCCAGTACAACTACAGCCACCAGAACCTCGGCGGCTTCATGCTGGTGATGCCCCCCTTCACCATCGCCAACGAGCCCACCTCGACCGTCCCCAGCGACGGCACGGTGATCCGCTACAACATCAGCGAGAACGACGGAACCAACGCGGGCTGCCCCACCTCCGGCACCCCGACCCACGGCACCGGCGTCTTCCACTTCGTCGGCAACATCCCCAACCAGAGCGGCAGTTCGGTCGCCGTCCCGCTCATCTACAACAACAGCATCTACGTCAACAAGAGCGGCCTCAACACCCCGGTCCTCTACTCCCGCCGGGGCGGCAGCGTCACCGGCACACTCTCCTTCCGCAACAACGCGGTCTTCAACTACGGCACCGGCGGCTACTTCACCACCAGCTCCGGATCCGTCTACTCCAACAACCTCTTCTACGGCACCCACCCGTCCTCCGAGCCCGCCGACGCGGCGAAGGTCACGGCCGACCCCGAGTTCCGCAACCCGGGCAACGCGGGCACCGCGTCCTCGTACACCGGCGCCAACGCCTACCAGGTCCACCCCTCCTCCCCGGTGATCCGGGCCGGAGCCGTCATCAGCGGCAACGGCGGCAAGGACGCCTTCGGCAACACGGTCTCCGCGACGGCCGCGCCCAACATCGGCGCCTACAACGGCACCGGCGGCAACCTGCTCTCCAACGCCGGCTTCGAGACGGGCTCCCTGAGCCCCTGGACCCAGGCCAGTGGCAACTCCTCGTCCGTGACCGGTGCGGGCGCCCGCACCGGCGGCTACGGGCTGACCACCACGGCGAGCAGCAGCGGAGCCAACCAGGCCCTGACCGGCCTGAGCCCCAACACCGCCTATCTGCTGACCGGTTGGGCCAAGGTCGCCACCGCGGGCGAGACCCTCGCGGTCGGTGTGAAGAACTTCGGCGGCACGGAGACGTTCACCAACATCGCCACGACGTCGTTCGGCCAGGCGGCCGTCCTCTTCACCACCGGCTCCTCCAGCACGACGGCCACCGTCTACTGCTGGAAGAACGCCGGTGGCAGCGGGGCGGGTTACTGCGACGACCTCGCGGTGGAGCCGCTGTCCTCCGCCACCAACGCGGTCACCAACCCGGGCTTCGAGACCGGCGCCCTGACCCCCTGGACCCAGAGCACCGGTACGGCGTCCAGCGTGGTCGCGACCAACGCCCGCTCCGGCACGTACGCGCTACAGACCGGGGTCAGCTCCAGCGGTGCCATCCAGACGGCGAGCGGGCTCACCTCCAGCGGCACCTATCTGCTGGCCGCCTGGGCCAAGGCGGCCACCGCCGGTGAGGAGGTCGCGGTCGGCGTGAAGAGCTTCGGCGGCACGGAGACGTACCTGCGGACCTCGACCACGTCCTACGCCCAGCAGCCGATCTTCTTCACCACGGGCGCCACCACCACCTCGGCCGCCGCCTACTGCTACAAGAACGCCGGTTCGGCGGCCGGTTACTGCGACGACTACACCCTGGTCAAGCTTCCCTGACGGTATCCGCCCGCTGGGCAGAAAGGTTTCTCCTCCAGCTGGGTTCCCCCCACAGCAGGCGGGCCGGGTTCGCCCGGCCCGCCTGGTCGTGCCGGTCCCCGCGCCGGACTCAGGCAACGGCGTCGCGCAGCAGATCCCGCAGCGTCAGTGCCGCCGGCAGCGGGGCGGCGGGCAGCGCCACGTGGACGGTCCGGCGCACGGCCGGATCGGTGAGGCGGCACAGGACGAGTTCGTCGGGGACCGCCCGGGTGGCCAGCGAGGGGACCAGTGCCACCCCGAGCCCGGCGGCCGCGTAGCCGAACTTCCCGGTCCACTCCGCGATCCGGATGATCTTCCTGGGGGTGAAGCCCGCCCGCGCGCAGGCGTCGGCGAGCATCGTGGGACGGTCGCCGTACGCGCTGTGCAGCCATGCCTCGTCGCGCAGTTCACGCAGATCGACCGTCCCGGCTCCGGCCAGGCGGTGCCCGCGCGGGAGAGCCACGAACAGTTCGTCCTCGCACAGCACGGTCGTCGTGACACCGTCGGCCGACGGCAGACCGGACGGGTAGTCGCTGACGACGGCGAGGTCCAGCGCCCCGTCCGCGAGACGCTCCATCAACGTGTCGGTCCAGCCCTCGACCGCGACGACCTCGACATCCGGGCAGGAGTGCTGGAGCGCCCGCAGGGCGGTGGGCACCAGCGAGATGTTGGCGGTGGCGAACGCGCCCAGGTGCAGCAGCCCGCCGTGCCCCGCGTGCAGCACGGCCAGCTCCCGCTCCGCCCGCGACAGCCGGTCGAGCACCTCCAGGGCGTGCCGGTGCAGCGTACGGCCGGCGGGATTGAGCCGTACGCCCCGAGGGAGCCGGTCGAACAGCGGGCCGCCCGCCTGCTGTTCCAGCGCGGCGATCCGCCGGGACACCGCGGACTGCGTGTAGCTGAGCCGGACCGCCGCCTTCGTGAACGATCCGGTCCCGGCAACGGCCACGAGCAGCCGTAGCGCGTCGATCTCGAACATGTGCCCAGCGCCTCCAGAATCCCTCTCCGGCCGTCATCCTCCCCCGACACATTCCTCCGGCGCATGGGTTCCATGCAATCCAGTCGCTGGCGGAATGCTTCGCGGCGCCCTAACGTCGTTCACGCGGCGGGGCCCCGGCGGGGGAGGGGCTCCGCCGCTCCAGTGGCCCATCAGACGTGAGGGGGAAGTGTGTTGCTGCCATGGGGAGTTGGGACGGGGTGGCTCCGGTGACCCGGGGGTCCGGGCTCGCGTTGCCGGCGATGCTGGCCGATCTGGAGGCACTCGTGCGCTGCGAGTCCTTCTCGGCCGACCACGCGGCGGTGGCGCGCAGCGCCGAGGTGGTGGGCGCCCTGGGGAGGAGGCTGCTGGGGGCCGGGCCGGAGACGATCGTGATCGACGGTGCGACCCATCTGCGGTGGACCTTCGGCACCCCGCGGGTCCTGCTGCTGGGACACCACGACACGGTGTGGCCCATGGGCTCGCTCCAGCACCACCCCTGGTCCGTGGCCGACGGGATCGCCCGCGGCCCCGGCGTCCTGGACATGAAGGCGGGCCTGGTGCAGATGTTCCACGCACTGGCCTCCCTGCCCTCCCCGGACGGGGTGTGCGTGCTGGTCAACGGGGACGAGGAAGTCGGCTCCGCGACCTCCCGGGAGCTGATCGAGGAATCGGCGCGGGGACGCGTGGCCGCCTTCGTACTGGAGGCCGCCGCGGACGCCGGGGGTGCGCTCAAGACCGCTCGCAAGGGCACTTCGCGGTATGACGTCGTGGTGCGCGGCAGGGCCGCCCACGCGGGTCAGGAACCGCAGAAGGGCGTCAACGCGGCGGTGGAGGCCGCCCACCAGGTGCTGTCCATCGCCGGTATCGGTGCCTCGATGGGTGCCGTCGGCGGCGCCCACCCCGTCCTGGGCCTCCCGACCGTCACGCCCACCCTGCTGTCGGCGGGCAGCACGCGCAACACGGTGCCCGCGCTGGCGCGCGTCTCGGTGGACGTGCGGGTGCCGACGCCGGCGGCGCAGGACCGGGTCGACGAGCTCATACGGGGGCTCACCGCCCGGACGCCCGGAGCCCGGCTGGAGGTGCTGGGCGGCAGCCAACGGCCGCCCATGGAACCGGAGTCCTCCGCCGAACTGTTCGCCCTCGCCTCCCGGCTCGCCGCCGAACTGGGCCAGGAGCCGCTGCGCGGGCTCGCCGTCGGCGGCGCCTCGGACGGCAACCACACCGCGGCGGTGGGCTGCCCCACACTGGACGGCCTGGGCGCCGTGGGCGCCGGCGCGCACGCGGACACCGAGTACGTCGAGGTCGCGCGGATGGTCCCCCGCGCCCGTCTGCTCGCCCAACTCATCACACGGACACGGACACGGACACGGTGACGGCAAGGCCGTGACCGGCGTGGTCGGGCGGCCGTGTCGCGCGTCCGGTTCAGGCGAGGTCGACGTGGTGGCGGGGAGCCGACCAGTCGGCCGCCGCCCGCACCGCGCGCTCCACGTCCTCGTCGAGCAGCAGCCGCCCGGCCACGAGATCCTCGGCCGCGGCCCTGATCGCGGCGACGTAGCCCGCCGAGTCGCCGTAACGCTCCCGCACGCTCGGGCGTGGATCGCCGGTGATCAGCCGCTCGTCCTCGGTGGCGGCGAACGGCAGCGTGCTCCCGCTGAACTCGTGCAGCGCGCCGTGGCCCTGGCCGCGGGCACGGGTGTTCCACCCGGTGTGGGTCCCGAGCGGAGCGGCCACCATGGGGGCGCGGACGCCCGCCGTCTCGTTGCCGTCGGCGTCGACGGCCGGCACCAGCACCGTGTACCGGCGCGTGGGATCGGGCACCGGCGGCACGCGCGTACGGTCCACGAAGGGCAGCTCGCTCGGTCCGTGGGGCCGTAGGGCCGACGGCACCGCGGGGAACCGCCGTGACCACTCCGCCATGGTCACCAGGGTGCCGTCGGCGACGGTGGGCACCGCGCTCGGCGGCGGCTCCACGCCCTCGCTCACCCAGGCGTCGAGCGCGTCGAGGACGGCCCGGAACAGGGCCGAGGTGGCGACGACGTTCGAGAGGTGGTTGCAGACCCCCTTCGTCGGCGGCGCCGGCACCGGATCGGCGACATGCGGGCTCGACGACCAGAGATAGCCGCGCACGTTGGGCGGAAAGCCCAGGTCACGGCCGTCGGTCGTGGTGTGCGTCAGTGAGCCGCGGCGCTGCCAGTACTCCGTCGAGGTCTGGGTGTGCAGCACCTTGGGGTCACTGGCCCGCTTCATGACCGCGTCCCGGGCTCCGGTCAGATGGTCCACCGACTCGGCGTAGGCGAACGGGAAGGTGTCGGCCGGGTTGAGGTGGTCCTCGTACTGCTGACCGCCCGGGACGGTCAGGTTGGCGAACCGTCCGGTGTCCAGCCGGCCCGCACCGGAGACGTGCGGGAGCAGCCCGTCGAACACGCGTCGGCCGTCGAGGTCCTCGTTGAAGCCGTGGTGGACGAAGTCGCGGATGGCCCGGCCGGTCTGCGAACGCCCCCAGCCGTAGGCGTACTCGACCGGGCCGGCCGGCTCCGACGGGTCGTGGCGCAGATGCCCGACCAGGTCCCGGACGGCGACGAGGCCGAGGCCGAGGACGAGCGGCGCCTCGGCCTCGTAGGTGAGTTCGTGGATCCAGCCGGGCCGCAGCCCGCCCTCGACGTACAGATCGCCCCGGCTCGGCACGACGGCGAGGGCCTGGCCCTGCACGTCCCGCCCGCCGCCCTGGACCCGGGCGAACCGCCAGGCGGTACGCGGCACTTCCTCCGGCGGGCTGTACGGATAGCGCCGCCGGGTGAGCCGGGCGGTGCGCTCACCGGCCTCGCTCACCGGCGAGGAGCGGGTGTTCGCCCAGCGGGACAGCGGGAGCGACGCGGTGGGCTCCTGCACGATGAACTCGGCCGTGGTCAGGCCCCGTACGGGCTGCCCGCCCCGCGTCGCCACCGGGAGGTCGAGCAGCAGCCGGCCGTCTCCGGGCAGCAGGTCGCCCTGCCAGGCGCCGAAGACGACCGTGTATCCGCGCCGCATCAGATAGCCGTTGCCGGCGTCGGCGAGGGTGCGCGGACGGTTGGTGTGCGAGGCGTCGCAGAAGTACTGGACGGCCCGTTTGTTGCCCCGGTTGCCCCAGTCGAAGAACAGCCGCCGCCGCCCGCCGTCGACCGGCCGGAGGATCTCCACGTCCCCGGAGAACCGGACCAGGCCGGTACTGTCGCGCGGCGCGAGCCCGAGGTCGACGACACTACGGTGGGCCGGCGCGTCGGGATCGACCGCGTAGTGCGCCGTCGCGGTGATCACCTCGTACGCCCCGGTGCCGGTGAAGCGGTGACCGCCGGCGAACGGCTCGCGCGAGTGGATCTCCAGCCGGACCGGGCTCACCGGCCCGCCCCGTGCAGCTGTGCCGCCCGCGGCCGCCAGCCCAGCTCGGGCGCGATCAGATGCCGTACGTCGTGCAGGATCTGTTCGTAGTCGGCGCGCCGGAACTCGTAGGGCAGTTCGAGGCGCAGCTCCGGCACGGCGGCGACCGCCGGATCCGCCGTCAGCTGCTCCAGGATCTGCTCGGCGGTGCCGACCACGTCCGGGGCGAACAGGGTCCGCTTGGGTCCCTGCGGTGCCAGGGTGCGCGCGTGCCGGCTCGCCGCGTACTCCCGGTAGCGGGCCCGGGTGCTCGCGTCGGCGCTGTCGAAGGGGACGATCACCCGCCCCAGGGCCACCCGGGTCGCCGTCCGGCCCTCGGCGAGGGCGTGCCGGTACTCGGCGAGCAGGTGGAGCTGGGCGGTGGTGAAGTCGTCGGTGCCCTCGCCGGCGACGATGTTGCCCGTCAGCAGGTTCAGGCCCTGCTCCCCGGCCCACCGGGCGGAGCGCCGGCTGCCCGCGCCGTACCAGATCCGGTCCACCAGGCCGGGGTTGTGCGGTTGCAGCCGGGGCCGCTGGGTGTTGCCCGGCGACTGGATCACCGTGTCAGGGCCGCCGAGGTAGTCGCCGCGCAGATGGTCGACGACGCGGGCGATCCTGCCGTAGGAGAGGTCGAAGCCGCGCCAGTCGCCGTCGTGCACCAGGTCGCCGAGGAGTTCGGCGTGGGGCATGCCGGTGCTGAACCCGGCCTGGAGCCGGCCGCGGGAGAGCACATCGGCCAGCGACAGGTCCTCGGCGAGCCGGAACGGGCTCTCGTAGCCGATCGGGATGACCGCGGTGCCGAGCTCGACCCGCTCGGTGCGCTGGCCGGCCGCGGCGAGGAACACGGCGGCCGAGCCGACGCCGTGTTCGAGATGACGTTGCCGGATCCAGGCGCCGTCGTAGCCGAGCCGTTCGCCGTACTCGAACAGCTGGAGGGTCTCCTCCAGGCCGGGGTACGGGTCGTCGTCGGCGAAGTTGCCCGGCGTGAGAAAGGCCAGTGAACCGATTGTGGGCGTGCTCATGCCCCGCCTCGCTCGCGGGGGATCCGCTCCCCGGCCTCGATCGCCACGGGCAGCCTGTTCTCCGCCGGCGGCAGCGGGCAGGTGGCCAGGTCGGTGTAGGCGCAGGGCAGGTTCGTCGCCCGGTTGAAGTCCAGGACGACCGTGCCGTCGGCGGCGGGCGGTTCGAGCGCGAGTGCGCGGTTGGCGGCGTAGGTGGTGACGCCGGAGGTCGCGTCGGTGAACAGCACCAGCAGGCTGCCGGGGGAGTGCCCGGGGAACGCGGTCAGCGCCAACTCCCGCCCGTCCAGCTCGAATTCGATCCGGCCCGGTGCGTCGTACACATGCTCGAGGCCCTCGACCGCCGCGCCGACGGTCGTCGGCCGCGGCGCGTCGAAGGGCGTGTAGCGGCCGGTGACCGCCCAGCGGGGATGCGGCGGGTAGGCCGGCGTTCCGGTGAACGCGGTCCGCAGCGGGGCGTCCGGGTGGCGGGGGCGGACGATGTCGTGGCCGCCCCGCTTGGCCACCTCGATCACCGCGTCGCCCCACACCGCGTTCACCCCGCCGCGCTCCGGGAGCACCCCGAAGCGGTACTCGCCCCGGACGGGCGCGCCGTCGACGACCAGTTCCTCGCCCTCGTCGAGGACCACGACGACCCCCTCGGCGCCGGTCGTCCAGGCGCCGGGGGCGTCCGGGAAGCGCTGCGGCTCCTCTCCGAGCCAGTGCAGACCGGTGATCGCCAGGAAGCCGTGCGGAGCGGCGAGCCGTCCTTCCTGCCGGGTGTGCCACTCCTCCCAGCCGATGGTGAACGCGTGCAGGTCTGCGGGTGTGTCCTGAACGGTCATGCGTGCTCCTTGGTTTCCTGCGGCCCGGTGGCGGCCGACGCGTGGAGGCCGCCGGGGATCGCCGCGAGCAGTTCACGGGTGTAGGTGTGGGCGGGGCGGGTGAACAGGTCCTCGACGGCGCCCGTCTCGACGATCCGGCCCGCCCGCATGACGGCGACCTGGTGCGCGATCTGGCGTACGACGGCCAGGTCGTGCGAGATGAAGAGGTACGCCACCCCGATGTCGGCCTGCAGTTCGGCGAGCAGGTCGAGGACCTGGGCCTGGACGGACACGTCGAGCGCGGACACCGGTTCGTCGCAGACGACCAGGTCGGGGGAGAGGGCGAGGGCCCGGGCGATCGCGACACGCTGGCGCTGACCGCCGGACAGTTCCGCCGGGCGGCGGTCGAGCATCGAGGCGGGCAGCGCCACCCGGTCGAGCAGGTCGCGGGCCCGGTCCGTCCGGGAGGCGCGGTCGCCGACCTTGAAGGCGCGCAGCGGCTCGGTGATCACCTCGCCGATGGAGAAGCGGGGGTCCAGCGAGGCGTACGGGTTCTGGTAGACGAGCTGGGCCCGTCGGCGCAGCTGCCTGGCCTGGGCCCCGCGGGCGGTCGTCACGTCGTCGCCGTCGAACAGGACCTGCCCGGCGGTCGGGTCGGTCAGCCGCAGCACCAGGCGGGCGGTGGTGGACTTCCCGGAGCCGGACTCGCCGACCAGAGCCAGGGTCCGGCCGCGGTGGAGGGTGAAGCTGACGTCGTCGACCGCGCGGAGGGTGCGGGCCGAGCCCTCGGCGGCAGGGAGCTTGAACTCCTTGACCAGGCTGCGGACTTCGACCAGCGGCCTCGCCCCGGGGTCGGCGGGCGCGGCCACCGTGGCCCGGGGGCGGGCCGTGGTGAGGCTGGGGGCGCTGGCCAACAGCCTTCGGGTGTAGTCGTGTTGCGGGTTGTCGAGGATGTCGCGGGTCGGACCGGCCTCGACGACCCGGCCCTCGGACATGACCACGATCCGCTGCGCCCGGTCGGCCGCGACGCCGAGGTCGTGGGTCACCAGCAGGACCGCCGTGCCCGACTCCTCGGTGAGATGCTGGAGATGATCGAGGATCACCTTCTGCACGGTGACGTCCAGGGCACTGGTCGGCTCGTCGGCGATGATCAGCCGCGGTTCCCCGGCGATGGCCGTCGCGATCAGGGCCCGCTGCCGCATCCCGCCGGACAGTTCGTGCGGGTACTGCCGGGCGCGGGCGGCGGCGTCGGGCAGCCCGGCCCGGTCCAGGATGCCGACCGCCCGCGCCCACGCGGTACGGCGGGTGGCCAGCCGGTGGATGCGCAGCACCTCGGCGACCTGCTCACCGATGCGTTTGACCGGGTTGAGCGACACCGTCGGGTCCTGCGGGACCAGGCCGATCCCCGTGCCGCGTACGGCGCGCAGTTCGCGTTCCGTCAGCGCGGTGAGGTCGTGCCGGCCGAAGCGGACCGTGCCGGCGTCGATCCGGCCGCCCGCCGCCAGCAGCCGGATGACGGCGTGCGCGGTCGTGCTCTTGCCGGAGCCGGACTCGCCGACCACCGCGGTCACCTGGCCCGGCCACACGTCGAGGTCCACGCCTCGCACGGCCCGTACGGTGGTGCCGCGGGTGCGGTACGACACGGTCAGGCCGCGTACCTCCAGCAGTGCTGCTTCCTTCGTCACGGTCTCGTCCGTCCCGGCCGCGGCCGCGTTCGTCGTGGGGTCGGTCATCGCCGGCCGGCCCATTCGCCGTCGAGTGCCCGGGCGATGCGGTTGGTGGCCAGCCCCGTCGCGGCGATGGCCAGTCCCGGCAGCGCGGTGAGCCACCAGGCGTTGGCCATGTAGTTGCGTCCGTCGGAGATCAACGTGCCCCATTCCGGCGCCGGCGGTGGCGCCCCGTAGCCGAGGAAGCTCAGCGACGACACGGCCAGGATCGCGGCACCGAAGTCGAGGGTGGCCAGCACGATCACCGGTCCCGCCGCGCCCGGCAGCACATGCCGGCCGAGCACCGAGTACCAGCGGGCCCCGCACGAGCGGGCCGCTTCCACATAGACCGCCTGGCGCACCCGCAGCACCTCCGCGCGCGTCACCCGGGCGAAGCCGGCGACGCTGGCGATGCCGACCGCGACGGCGACCTTCACCGTGCCGTAGCCCAGCGCGGTGACCAGGGCCAGGGACAGGAACAGCGCCGGGATCGACAGCAGTACGTCGACGAAACGCATCAGCACGTCCTCGACCCAGCGGCCCACGAACCCGGCGACCAGACCGATCAGACCGCCGACCACGAAGGCGACCACCACCGCGATCAGCGTCGCCTTCAACGACAGCTGCGCGCCGTGCACCACCCGGGAGAACACATCCCGCCCCAGCTCGTCGGTGCCGAACCAGTGCGCGCCGCTCGGCCCACGGAAGTTCTCCGACGGCACCCCCTTCAGCGGGTCCTGGGAGGTGAACAGCCCCGGCCAGAAGGCGGCCAGCACCACCAGGACCAGCACGAGCACCGAGGCGACAAGGCCGGGGCGGCGCACGAGGAACGACAGCAACCGCCGCGGTCCGGCGCCACGCCCCGGCACCGGACCGGCCCCCGGTTCGTCGGCCGGCCGGGCCGGGCCGGGCACGGCGTCGGCGGAGACGCCGTCGGCGAGGGTCTGGCTCATGCGGGACTCACCTTCACCTTCCTGGCCGAGGCCACCACGATCCGCGGGTCGAGCAGCGGATAGACGAGGTCGACGATCAGATTGGCCGTCACGAAGATCAGCGCCCCGAACACCACCACGCCCTGGACCAGCGGGATGTCCTGGACGGTGACCGCGGCGGCCGTCACCCGGCCCAGGCCGTCGCGGGAGAACACCGTCTCGACGACCACCGAACCGGCGATCAGCTGCCCGGCCAGCAGACCGACGATCGTCAGCGCCGGCAACGACGCGTTGCGCAGCGCGTGCCGGAGATGGATACGCCACCGGCCGGCACCCTTGGCGCGGGCGGTCTCCACATAGGCCTGGTCCAGCGCCGTGAACAGGCTCTTGGCCAGCACCTGCGCGACCAGGGCGCCGGTCGGGATCGCCAGCGTCAGTGCCGGCAGCACCAGGCCCTTCAGTCCGTCGTTGCCGAAGGCGGGGAACAGCCGGGCCCGGAAGGAGAACACCTCGACGAGCAGCAGTCCGACCCAGAACGTCGGCACCGACACCCCCAGCGGGGGCAGCGACAGCAGCAGCTGCCGCAGCCACCGCCGCGTGGTGTAGGTCGCCAGCACCGCCAGGCCGCCGCCGAGGAGCACCGCGAGCAGCAGGGCCGCCCCCGTCAGTTGCAGCGTCTGGGGCAGTGCGTCGGCCAGGGTCTCGGTCACCGGCCGGCCGGTGGAGACGGAGTCACCGAAGTCCCCGCGTACCGCGCGGCCGAGGTAGTCGGCGTACTGCGCCAGGACCGGCTTGTCGAAGCCGTACTGGTGGCGGAGGGCCGCGAGTTGCGCCGGATCGACCTGCCCGGTGTCCGCGCCGGCGCCGGCCATCGCCGAGACCGGATCGCCGGGCAGGAAGTCCAGCACGAGGAACGTCACCGTGTAGGCCGCCCACAGCACGCCGACCGCCTGCGCGAGACGTGTGATCACATAGCGGCGCATGCGTCAGCCGATCCAGGTGTCGTGCAGCTGGATCCGGCTGGAGGCGTCGAAGTCCAGGTCGTGCACCTTCTTCGACACGCCCAGCTGCGTCTGGAGCTCCACCACGGGCACGACGTACGCGTTCTGCACGATCAACCGCTGTGCCTGCTCGACCAGTTGCTTGCGCTGGGCCGTGTCGGTCGTCGCCGCCTGCTGGTTCAGCGGGGCGTCCAGATCGCCGGCCGGCAGGTGATAGAAGTTGGCCAGCTGGGTGGAGTACTGGCTGCGCAGGATGTCGGGGTCGGCACGGGTCAGGTTGCCCCACACCGCGTCGAAGTCACCGGACTGCAGCGTCGTGGCGAACTGGGTGATCTGCACCTGCTGAAGCTTCACCTCGACACCCACGGCCTTGAGCTGCTGCTGGATCAGCTCCAACGCGGGCTGGTTGGTGGCCGAGTTGGGGAACCACTTGACGGTCAGGCTCAGCTTCTTGCCGTCCTTGGTCCGGACGCCGTCGCCGCCCGCCTTCCAACCGGCCGAGTCCAGCAGGGACTTGGCCTTCGCCACGTCGGTGGTCAGGTCCTGGCTCAGGTCCGTGTAGTCGGGGGTCGTGTGCGCCAGGATGCTGGTCGCCGGCTTGGTGCCGGTCGGGAAGACCGCGTCGACGATCTGCTGCCGGTCGATGGCGAACTCGATCGCCTGACGCACCTTCACATCCTTCAGTGCCGGACGGGAGTTGTTCAGCCCCAGGTTGAACACCACGCCGGGATTGGCCCGTTGCTGAAGGTTCACCTGGCCGCCCTTGAGAGCCGCCTCGTTGGCCTTGCCGACGCTGCTGATCGCGTCGACCTGGCCGGACTGCAGGCTGCCGGTGCGCACCCCGGCCTCGGGCACCACCTTGAACACCAGCCTGTCCAGGTACGCCTCGCCCTTCTTGCTCCACAGCGAGGAACCCCAGGCGTACTTGGCCCGCTTGGCGAGGGTGATCGACTGGTTCTGCACATACTGCTTCAGCACGAACGGCCCGGAACCGACCACGCCCTGGCTGCACTTGTCCTGCGGGTTCTTCTTCACGCTCGCCGAGGACTCGATGCCCAGCGAGTGGGTCGCGGTCGCCTGGAGGAACTGCGCGTTGGCCTGCTTGAACTTCACCCGGACCGTGAGCGGGTCGACCACGGTGGTGGACTCCACGCCGCTCAGATAGCCCTGCGCCAACTGGCCGAGCGCGCCGAGCTTCGGCACCGCGTCGAAGTTGTCCTTGACCACCTGGGCGGTCAGCGCGCTGCCGTCGCTGAAGGTGACTCCCGACCGCAGATGGAAGGTGAAGGCCGTGGTGTCCGCGCTGATGTCCCAGCTCTTCGCCAGCCAGGGCACGATCTTGCCGGTCTTGGGGTCCTGGTCGGTCAGGGAGTCGACGACCTGACGCAGCGAGTAGATGGTGTCGTTGCTGGCCACCTGCTGCGGGTCGACGCAGCCGGCGTCGGAACCCACCGCGAAGGTCAGGGTGCCGCCGGCCCTGGGCTGCCCGCCGCCGCTGCTCGAACTGCCGTTGTCGCCCGACGAGCAGGAGGTCAGCAGGACGCCGCTCGTCACGAGTGCGGCTATGGCGGTCAGAGGGGTCGATCGGGAATCCGTACGCGCTCTCACGGAATGGGTTCTCCTGCTCCGAGGGCATCTTTCAGCGCGCACGTACGGCGTGCCGAGCATGGCGATGCGTGAGGAAGGTGATGAAGGGGAAGGGCGCGTCGGCGTGGCCGACGGCAGCCCTGAGGAAGCCCGCAGAGAACGTCTGCCGGACTGGGAGAAAAGCAGGGGGAGAGAAGATCAGCTGTTACAGAGACAGCTGGTGATGCGCTGGAGGTCGATGTGGCGGCGCGAGAATCCGGAGAACGACGCCGTGACCACGATGGAGGAACCGGGGTAGCCGCTGTGCCGCATACCTGTCCTCTCGATGACACTCAATGCCACGTGTGATCTTACGGAGCGGTGCCGCTTTCCGTCAATATCGAGACTGAGGCGGACAACTAGCGGCACCGAACCGACTTGTTCTGACCGATTTTGATCGCCGCCCAGCTCGCGAGGCCCGCGCCGGTCAGCCACTCCTTGGCGACCGTGCTCGCGTACTCGTAGACCAGGGGCGTGAACCACAGCCCACCCCTTCTGGTTGGGTTCGGTTGATCCGGAGGGGAAATCATGTCGTTTTCAACCTTCACGTGCACTTGGTGTTTGTCGGGGTCCGTGTTCTGGTCCGCGTCCTACTTCGCGGGGTCCTGCGGCGGAGCACCGCTGAGCACCGTCAAGGACTACATCGACAACCAGAAGCGCCCAGCCTGACCGTCACCCCGAAGACACAGTGATCTCCGGCGCTTCGCGCCTCGGGGCCGAGGATCGCATTCCTGCCCTGCCTGAAGGCCGGGACCTCTGCGGAGAACAAGGGATGGACAAGATCGTCGTCGACGACTGGGGCCAGGCCCACGCCATGCTTCTCCGGCAGCGCCAACTGCTCGCCGTGGAGGCCGTGGTGGCCGCACAGGCCGTGGACCTGGCGGCACCGCCCACGCTGGGAAGGGGACCACGGCTCCTGCACCGCGCGATCCGGGACATCCTGGACTCCGACGAGGTCCGCGGCACACTGCGCGCCCTGGCGGCAGCAACGTCATGACGAACGCCCCCCTTCATCGGCTGCCCCGGGCAGGCTCGCCTCGACGCGGGAGAGCTGGGCGGTCAGGCTCGCCAGCCACACCTCCAGGTCGATCAGCGGCAGGGGCGGCAGGGGCGGCAGCGGCGGCAGGGGCGGCGCGGGCGGCCGTACGGGTTCCGTGGGCGGGCGGTCCGGCGGTGGCCGCTCCCCGAGGCACAGGGCGGCCAGCCGGTCGGCGGTCGCGGCCGCCGCCCGGGCATCGGCCCGGGCGCGTTCCACGACGTCCGGCGGCAGGGCGCTCGCGGGCAGGTCGAAGCGGGGCAGCGACTGGGCGCCGAGCAGCACCTGGTGGGCCGAGATGAGCAGACCGTGCCAGTCCGCGCTCACGGCCGCGCCGGCGGCCGGCTCGCTGCGGAACTGGGCGTAGGCCGACTCGGCCAGCCGCAGCCGGTGCAGCGCGGGGAACGTCGGCGGGGGAGACACCGATCCCGGCGGCACGGCCGTCAGCACCTCGGCCGTGCCGTTGATCAGCGGCCCGCACGCGCGCAGCAGCCCCGCCATCGTCCGGCGCACCTCCCGGCGGGCACCGGCCGGCCAGGCGAGCATCGCGCACAGCAGACCGATGACGCTGCCGGTCACCACGTCCACGATCCGCGCCTCCGCCAACTGCCAGGAGGCCGGGGCGATCTGGGCGAACGCGGTGGCCACGACCAGCGTGAACAGCCCCTGCGCCCAGGCGATGCCGAGCAGCGGCCCGAGCGCGAAGGCGGCCAGCATGCCCGGCGCGAGGAGCGCGGCGTCGACCTCGGTGTGGTGCCCGACCGCGACGAGCAGGGCGCCCGCCGTCACGGCACCGACGAGAGTGCCGGCCACCGCCTCGCGGATCGCCGCCCAGGTCTGCCCGACGGTGGTCCTGCTCAGGGTCAGCACCGCCAGCAGTACCCAGAACCCGTGGGTCAGCTCGAGCGAACCGGCGACCAGCCGTGCCGCGCCGAGGGCCAGGGCGATCCGGACGGCGTTGTGGAACTGCACCGAGCGGAACGTCATGTTGCCGACGATCCGGCGCAGCCACAGCCGGGACGTGGACGCCTCCGTGTACCAGAACAGCTCGCGCGGCTCGATCGGCCCGGTACGCCGCCCGTCGAGGGCGACCCGTACGGAGATCTCCAGAATCCGCACCGACTCGGCGACGGCCAGCAGCGCGCCCTGCCGCCGCAGCACCGACGCCTGTACCGACGTCTGCCCTACGCGCATCCCCTGGAAGGCGTCGATCGCCTCGTCCATGTGCTGCGGACCCGGTGCGGCCCGGCCCGTCCGCAGCCGGGAGACGGTGTCGTCGCACAGGGCCACGATCCGGGGAAGCAGCCACCGGGACGCCGTATCGGCGGGGGCCCCGAGGTGCCCTGCCTCGCTCAGGCGGGCCAGTTGTTCGAGCAGTCGGCGGGCCGCCGAACCCGCCTGGGAGAGGCCGCGGACCGCGCGGCCCGGCCCCGCGGGGCGCTCGGCGGACGGCACCTCGGACAGCCGCAGCCGCGCCCCCGCCGCGCGCAGCACCTCGGGCGGCAGGACGGCACGCCCGGCGAGGGTGTCGCCCGCCGTCGCCACGGCCGTCGCGAGGCTGCGCCGGTACGTCTCACCCCTGGGCCGTGGCAGCAGGAGCACCTCGCACAGCGCCAGCAGCACCACGCCCACGGCGAGCCCCGCCAGCCGCAGCCCCAGCGTCTGAGGTGCGTAGGGCGGGAAGCAGGCCAGGATGTAGAAGAGCTGGAGTCCCGGCGCCGCCCCGGCCGGCCGGGGGCCCGCGACGGCCGCGAAGGCCAGGAGGAAGCCGACGGCGAGCATCCCGAGCACCGCCGCCCAGGTCCGTACCGCCAGCACGGTCCCCAGCGTCACCAGCACCAGACCCACCGGCAGCGCCTTCAGCATCACCGCGGCCCGCTGCCGCCCGGACCCCGGGACCGAGGACAGCAGCCCGAGAGCGATGGGCGCGAACAGCGCGTACAGCGCCAGGACCGGTTCGTCGAGCCCGTAAAGGAAGCCGTAGAAGCCCGCGGACGCCGCCAGGGTCACCCGCAGCGAACGGCACAGGATCTCGGCCCGCTCTGCCCCGCCCTTCACGGCCGGCCCCTGCCCCGCGTCGCACGCGCCGCCAGGGCGTACCCGAGGGCCGGACCGTCGGCCAGGCCGAGCTGCCGGGGCGCCGACGGGTCTCGTGGGTCCGGGACGCACTCGTACGCCGCGGCCGGCGAAGACTCAGCGCGCATGAGCACGTTCCTCTCGGGCGGACCGCCCGCACGGCCCCGCCCCCTCATTGTCGGCCGACCCCGTGCGGGCCGCAGCCGGGACACCCGCCCCTGGTCGGCGCGATGGCCCGAGAAGCGCAGGCCGGGGCTCGGTGCCAGGCTGGAGGGACACCGGATCGCGAAAGGGCATCGCCATGATCACCACTGACTTCGCTCCAGGCTCTCCCTGCATGCTCGACCTCGGTGTTCCGGACGTCCCGGCCGCCGCGGTCTTCTACGGCGCGGTCCTCGGCTGGGACTACGAGTCCATGGGCGAGAGCGAGGAGATGGAAGGCGGCATGTTCCGGAAGGACGGCAAGATCGTCGCGGGACTCGGCAGACTCACAGAGGAGGGCGCGCGCCCGGCCTGGATGATCTACTACAGCGTCACCGACGCGGACGCCACGACCCGGGCCGTGGAGCGAGCGGGCGGCACGGTGCGGGTGGCGCCGCTGGACCTCGACGACTGGGGCCGTATGGCGCAGTACAGCGACCCGTTGGGCGGCCAGTTCGCGGTCTGGCAGCCGGGGAAGAGCCCGGGCGTCGAGCTGATGGACAAACCGGGCTCGCTGTGCTGGACCGAGCTGTACACGAGCGACGCGACGGCCGCGAAGGAGTTCTACGGCGGTCTCTTCGGCTGGCAGTTCGGCGACATGCCGCTCCCCGGCGGCGGGGCGACATACACCCTCATGACCCCCGCCGGGCTTCCCGAGGACCGTATGCACGGCGGCCTCATGGAGCTCACCCCGAAGGACCTCTCCCTGACGGACGGGCGCCCCTACTGGCACCCGGTCTTCGCGGTCACCGACTGCGACGCCGCCGTCGCCCAGGTCACCGAGAACGGCGGCAGCGTGCAGATGGGCCCGGAGAACGCGGAGGGCGTGGGCCGGCTCGCGGTCTGCCTCGACCCGGCGAACGCGGACTTCGTCCTGCTCGCGGAGAACTGAGGAGTACTGACGGAGAACTGAGGAGTACTGACGGAATACTGAGGAGAACTGAACAACTCGGTTTGCACAAACCCGGGTTACGCTCCTGGCTCGATCGTGAACGGTCGGTACCGACGGAGAGCAAGGGCCATGAGCACGGACTACGTCGCACTCGTCAGAACGCTGGGCGCGCAGGCCGATCCGGGGCGGCTGCTGCGGGACGTGACGACGCTGGCCGGCGAGCCGCGCAGCCGGCGGCGGGCGCCCGAGGCGATGGCCCGGGCCGAGGCGTATGTGAAGGACGAACTCCGTGCGGCGGGCTGGCACGCGGAGAGCCGCCCCTTCGTCCGCCGCTGGCAGTTCGGGGTCACCGACCACCGGGGAACGACCCCGCTGCCCCTACGCGTACGGCTGTATCCCGAACTGCGGGGCGCCAACATCGTCGCCGAACTCCCGGGCGCGGCGGCCGGCCCCCGGGTCGTCCTGGGCGCCCATCTGGACACCGTCGACGCGAGTCCGGGCGCGGACGACAACGCCTCCGGGGTGGCGGTCGTCCTGGAGGCCGCCCGGCTGCTCGGGAGACTGCCGGTCCCGCCGGACGTCACGCTCGTCCTGTTCGACATGGAGGAGATCGGGCTGGTCGGCGCCCGGGCCGCGGCCAGGGAGCTGAGCGCGGCCCGTCGGATCGAGGGCATGATCTGTGTGGAGTCGGTCGGTTACTACGCCGACGGGCCGGACACCCAGGCGTTGCCGGCCGGTTTCGGGCTGCTCTTCCGCGACGTGGCCGACCGGGTCCGTGCCGCGCGGCACCGCGGCGACTTCGCCCTCGTGGTGCACCGGCGGTCCTCGCGCGGGGCGGCCGAGTTCTGGCGGCGGGCGGCGGCGCGGTCCACTCCCGCGCTGCCGAGCCTCGCGCTGTGCGACCCCCGCCCGGACGGTCCGCTCGGCGCGCTCGCCGGACTGGCGGTGCCGCCGCTGAACAACCTCGGCCGCAGCGACCACGGCGCGTTCTGGGACCGGCGGATCCCGGCGCTGATGCTGACCGACAGCGCCAACTTCCGCAATCCGCACTATCACCAGCCGACGGACACCCCGGCGACACTCGACTACGACCGGCTGGCGGCGGTCACCACCGCGACCGCGGCCACCGCCGTGTACTGGTCGCACGCCGGAGCCCGCGCCGGCGCCACGGCCGACGTGCCGTTGCCCTGAGGAAACCCTCACCGCGAGGAAACCCTCACCGCTTCCTGGCGATGTCGTCGGAGCGGCACACGAAGCGGGCGGCGCCGCCGGTCACCTGGAACAGGAAGCCGCCGCTGTCGTCGCCGACCTGGAAGTACTGCGAGGTGGCGTCGAAGCTCACCAGGCGGGTGATGCCCTGCCAGGGGCGGCGCAGGAGCTCCGAGCGCAGGGCGCTGCGGCCGTCGTCGCCGACGGAGGCGAGGCCGTGGGCGGCGAACCGTACGGCGTCGTACGCCTCGGCCGCCCAGGGGCCGGGGGCGCGTCCGTGGCGCGCGCGGAACGCGCCGGCGAACGCCTTCGTACGGGAGTCGGCGCTCGCGTCGGTGTAGCTCGTGCCGATCCGCCAGCCCTCGCCGTCGGTGAGGAAGGGCCCGTCGAGGACGTGTTCGCCCGCGACCCGGGCGCCCCGGTGGCCCGCGTCGCGCAACGCGCGGGCGCAGGCGGCGGCGCGGTCGGGGCGCACCCCGGCGAACAGGACGGCGTCGGCGGGGCGGGCGGCGATGCGGCGCGCGGCCCCGGTGAAGTCCTCGTCCGCGGCGACCTCCTCCACCGCCGTCTCGCTGTCTAGCTTGCCGTGCACGGTGGTGATGCGGACCGTGGCCAGGCTCTCCACCTCCGTGGCCAGATCGTGCACGACCACCGTGCGGGCGGGTTGCACGGCCCGGTTGAGATAGCGCAGTACCGCGTGCGGGCCGATGGTCCGGGTGGCGCGCAGCACGAGCGCGGTGGTGGTGTTGACGGCGTTGAGGTCATCGGTGTCGGCACGGGTGATCAGCACGGTCAGCCGGGCCGTCGTGCACGGGGGCACGGCGGCGGGCACCGTCGTGTTCCCGCCCGCGGCGATCACCACGGACACGTCCGGGTCGGCGGCCAGCCGGGCCGCGGCCTTCGCGGAGCCCGCCGCCGTACCGCCGTCGTCGGCCGTGCGCAGCACCAGGTCGAAGGCGCGCCGGGCGTCCTCGCCGTGCTGTTCGACGGCGAGCCGGGCGCCGCGCTCGTGGTCGGCGAAGAACGGGTCGTCGGGGCTGCCCAGCAGGGCGACCACCTGGCGGGACCGCCGGGCGGAACCGGTGCCCGCGGCCCCACCGGGCCGCCCCCACCGCCACCACGCCCCCGCCCCCGCCGCCGCGGTGACACCGAGCGCGGCCCCCGCGACGAGCAGGCGCCGCCGGACGGGCGAAGGCGGCGCGTCCACGGGGGAGGGCCCGGCGATCACGGTGGGGTCGGGCACGGGCAGGTCGAGGACGCGTGCGGCCCGCACGGCGACCAGGGCCGGCAGCCCCTCGGGCAACCACCCCTCCACGGCGAACTCACCAAGCGCGTCCCGGAGTTCACGTGTGCTCGGGCGCCGCTCGGGTTCCTTCGCCAGACACCGCCGGACGATCCCGTCGAGGCCCTCCGGTACGCCGTCCAGGTCCGGCTCCTCCCGCACGGTCCGGTACAGCACCGCCGCCGCGCCGCCGGTGCCGAACGCGGGCCGGCCGGTGGCCGTGTGGGCGAGGACGCAGCCCAGCGAGAAGACGTCGCTGGGCGGACCCACGGTGTGCCCGCGGGCCTGCTCGGGCGAGAGATAGCCGGGGGAGCCCACGACGGTGCCGTCCGTGGTCAGCGCGGTCGCGCCCACGGCCCGCGCGATCCCGAAGTCGATCAGACGCGGCCCGTCCACGGCCAGCAGCACGTTCGCCGGCTTGACGTCCCGGTGGACCAGACCGGCCGCGTGCACCCCCTCCAGCGCCTCGGCCAGCGCGGTGCCCAGGCCGCGCAACTGGGCCTCGGGCCAGGGGCCGTGCAGCGCCACGGCCTCGGCGAGGGACGGTCCCGGCACATAGGCCGTGGCCAGCCACGGGGAGGGGGCCTCGGCGTCGGCCGCGACCACCGGCACGGTCCACCGCCCGGTGAGCCGCGCGGCCAGCTCCGCCTCGCGGCGGAAACGCGCGCGGAAGCCGGGGTCGTCGGCGTACTCGGCGCGGATCACCTTCAGCGCGCACCACGCGCCGTGCGGCGAACGCGCCAGATAGACGACACCCATACCGCCCGCGCCGAGCCGCCCCGCGAGCCGGTGACCGCCGATCACGGACGGATCGGAGGGCAGCAGCCGCTCCATCTCACCCGCCTCCGGCCGCCGTGCCGTCACGCACCGGCCCGAGCCGCCCGGTTCAGGTCGCCGAGCGATCCCAGCTGCCGGAAGCGCCCGCCGCGCACCACGTGGACGAAGGTGGTGTCCGCCCAGGCCTTCCCGCTGGGGTCGTACTGGTGGAAATCGCCGAACGTGTACGTCCGGACGACGCCCTCGTACTTCGCCTTCGCCAGCCGCCCGGCGAGGGCGGACCGCACCGGCCGTCGGCGGGCCCCCGCCGGGACCGTGCGGGCGAACTCGGCGAGCAGCATCCGCACACTGTCGTACGCCTCCGTCGCGTACGGCTCCGGAGCGGATCCGTAGCGGGCCCGCCACGCCGCGGTGAAGTCCTTGGCCCGTTTTGTCGTCAGTACGGACGGGTCCACGGCCGCCGTGACCACGAACCACCCCTCGCCGGCGGCGCCCGCCCGCGCCGGGAAGTCCGAGCCGTACAGCTGGTGCTGCATCCAGCGCGGCCCGGTGAAGCCGGCCGCGGCCAGCGCCCGGGCCGTGCGGACGGTGGCGTCCAGCGGGCCCAGGTACGCCATCGCCCCGACCTCGGCGGCGAGGAGTTCACGGACCGCCTTCGGACCGTCGCCCGTCCCCGCCGCGACGACGCGGGGGACTACCTCGGCGCCGAGGGCGTCGCGCCAGTCGCGGACCAGCAGGCTGCCCTGGTCCTGCATGGCCGCGCCCCCGTCCTGGTCGATCACGACGCCGGCCCGCACCACCTGTCCGCTCACGAACGCGTGGAGAGCGATCCAGCCGCCG
This sequence comes from Streptomyces vulcanius, assembly GCF_042653945.1. NCBI lineage: Bacteria > Bacillati > Actinomycetota > Actinomycetes > Kitasatosporales > Streptomycetaceae > Streptomyces > Streptomyces vulcanius. Next base: position 41,100 of record NZ_JBHSFK010000066.1, read on the forward strand.
AGCGCGGCGTGGGCGGCGCCGGTCTGGAACGAGACGTTCTTCGACACGACGAAGTAGTCCTGCTGGCCGGTGCTGCTGGACACATGGGTCAGCCCCGCGGCGCCGTAGACGCCCGCTGCCGCCCGCATCGGGACCTCGGCCACCGGTCCCAGCACGGCGACGACGTCCCGGTCGGCGGTGAACGCGCGGGCCACCTCCTGGGCGCTCGCCTCGTCGCCCCGGTCGGCGCGGACCTGCACCGTCAGGTCGTAGGCCCGCTTCGGCGCGGCGTTGTGCTGGGCGACGGCGAGCCGGGCGGCGCGTTCGGAGGCGCGGCTGACGGCGGCGTCGGCCGGGTCCGAGGTCGTGTGCACCCCGAGGACGTACACCGGACGCCCGCCGCTCTTGGACGGCTTCTCGTCGTCCCGCGACGCCCAGACCGCCGCCCCGGTCCCGCCGCCCGCGAGCAGCAGGGCGCCCCCGGCGAGCAGCAGACGACGGCGTGCCGGGTGCCGGGCGGGGGCGTCCGCCTGCTCGTCCACGACGGTGGGCTCGATGTCGGGCAGGGCGAGGCCCTCGGCGGCGCGTGCGGCGACCATCCGGGCGACGGGGTCGGGGAGCCAGTCGCCGGGGGCCGCCACGGCGTCCTCGGCGAGCAGCCGCCGGACCTCGTCGGCGGTGGGCCGCGCGTCGGGCTCCTTGGCCAGACAGCGCTCGACCAGCGTCCGCAACTCGCCTTCCGTGCCGCCGAGTTCCGGCTCGTCGTGGACGGTGCGGTACAACAAGGCATCCGGTGTCCCGGTGCCGAACGGAGGGGTGCCGGTCGACGCGTACGCCAGCACACAGCCCAGCGCGAAGACATCGCTCGCGGGCTCGGCAGGCCTTCCCCGGGCCTGCTCCGGGGCGAGGAAGCCGGGGGTGCCGACCACCATGCCGGACGCGGTGAGCGCCGTGTCGTCGGCGGCGCGCGCGATACCGAAGTCGATCAGCCGCGGCCCGTCCGGAGCGAGCAGGACGTTGCCCGGCTTGACGTCCCGGTGGACGAGCCCCGCCGTGTGAACGGCGTCCAGCGCCTCGGCCAGCCACCCGCCGAGGACGCCCACGGCACGCGCCGGGAGCGGACCGTGCGCGGCGACCGCCTCGGCGACAGACGGCCCGGGGACGAACGCGGTGGCCAGCCACGGCTCACCGGCCTCGGCGTCCGCGTCCAGGACGGGCACCACCCAGGGGCTCTCCACCCGCCGGGCCAGGTCCACCTCCCGAGCGAACCGGGCCCGGAAGTCCTCGTCACCGGCGCTCTCCCCGCGGATCACCTTGACCGCCGCGAGCGCCCCCGATTCGGTGCGCCCGAGATAGACGACGCCCATGCCTCCCGCGCCGAGCCGCCGCAGCAGCCGGAACCCCGCGATACGGGACGGGTCGGACGACCGCAGCGGTTCACTCACCGGAGGCCCCCTTCATCTCGGTGGCCTTGCCCCGGCGGTCGATCTCGGCGGCGACGAGGCTCACTCCCTGGGCCGTGTCGGTGGTGACGGTGTCGTCCTCCTCCTCGCTGCGGCCCGCGCCGTGCCGCGTGGTCGCGGCGACTGTGACCGGCCCGACCCGGAACTTGAACCAGTCGAAGGGATGCGCCTTCCCCCCTCCGCCGCCGTCGATCCACGCCCCGGTCTCGGTGAGGTCGTCCTCGCCGATCGCGGACCGCCCGTCGGCGAACACGTCGAGCCGGGAGTACAGGTCGCGTACCTGGTCCGTGGCGTTCAGTTGCTGCTCGGGGCAGCGCAGCGCCGACTCCAGCGCCCCGGCCATGTCACGCCGCGCCGCCAGCGCGTTCTCGTGCACGGTGACGGTCAGCGACACGTACACCGGCCCCTTGCCGCCCCGCTCCGGCAGCTCGAACGCCCGGGTGAGGCTGGCCAGTACGGTGTCCGGCAGGGCCTCGCGCCGCCACAGACAGTCCGTACCGAGTACGGCCCACTCGGCCGGGTCGCTCTCGAAGGGGACGCGTTTGCGGTAGCCGGTGCCGAAGTAGTCGGGGCGCACGTCGAGTTCACGCACGAAGGCGACGGCCTCGGCCCGGGTGTCCGGCGCCCGGTCCTCCGCGAGCGTGTACGGCTCGGCGACCGGCGACGGCGAGGCGGTGGGTGAGGCGCCGGCGCTCTTCCCAGGGGTCTTCTTCGCCTCGGGCTCGCTGTCCGGTCCGTCCGTGCACCCCGCCATCAGCAGCGCCCCCGCCGCGACGGCCAGGGCTGGTCTCCACCCGGCCATGAATCCTCCCGACCGTACGCCGACACCCCTCGTACGCAGTGTGGCGCACGGGACGGGATTTGGTGGGCAACTGTCCTTACGGAAAAGAGCAGTTATGGATTCGTTGGGTCAGCCGGCGCCGAGTGCGATCGCGGCGGCCGGGCAGACCGCCGCCGCGTCCCGGACGGCGGTGTGGTGGTCCTCGGCGGGGGTGGGGTCGAGCAGGACGACGATGCCGTCCTCGTCCCGCTGGTCGAAGACCTCCGGCGCGGTCAGGACGCAGTTCCCGGCGCCGCAGCACCTGTCCTGGTCCACGGTGACCTTCATGGCCGGTCCCTTCTCGGAGCGGTTCACCATCGGACGGGCACCTCCCGCAGCCCGCCCACGGTGAGGCCCTCGACCTTCCGCAACTCCTCGACCGGTACGGCCAGTTCGAGGCCCGGCAGGGTGCGCAGCAGGACTTCCAGGGTGACCTGGAGTTCGGTGCGGGCGAGGGACTGGCCGAGGCAGGAGTGGGCGCCCGCACCGAAGGCGAGATGGGGGTTGGGGCTGCGGGTGAGGTCCAGCTCGTCGGGGTCGGCGAAGGCCCGCTCGTCGCGGTTGGCGGCGGACAGACCGCAGAACACGGTGGTGCCGCCCGGGACTACGGTGCCGTCGACCTCGAAGTCCTCGGTCAGATAACGCCGTACGCCGTAGCCGCCGAGGTTGGCGTCGGTGCGCAGCACCTCGTCGACGGCGGTGCGCACCAGGGCGGGGTCGGCGAGCAGCCGCTCCCAGCGGCGGCGGTCCGCCAGCAGCGTGGCGACCATCTTGCCGATCATGTTGGCGGTGGTCTCGTGCCCGGCGACGAGCAACGCCATACCGGTGTCGCGGAGTTCGGGATCGGTGAGCCCTCCCTCGCCCTCCTCGCGGCTCTCCTCGATCAGCGTGCTGATGATGTCCTCGCCGGGTTCGGCGCGTTTGGCCGAGACCAGTTCCGCCATGTAGGTGAGGAAGTCGGCGTGGGCCGCGCCGGTCTCTTCCCTGGTGTAGCGGTCGACGTTGAGGAAGGCGTCGGACCAGTAGGAGAAGCGGTCGCGGTCCTCGACGGGGGCGCCGAGGAGGTCGCAGATGACGTAGACCGGGAGCGGGAAGCCGAGGGCCGCCTTGAGGTCGGCGGGCGGGCCGCCGGCGACCATGGCGGCGACGAGGGTCTCGGCGGTGCGGGTCATCCCGGGGCGCAGGGCCGTGACGCGTTTGGCGGTGAAGTACCGGCCCACGTGCCGCCGCCACCGCTGGTGGCCCTCGCCCTTGGTGGGGAGGGAGAGCGAGGAGCTGTTGCTGGTCGAGACGCCGCCGGCGTCGTCGGGGGCGATCCGGGCGCTGTCGTCCTCCGGGGTGGGGCGGGCGAAGCGGGGATCGGAGAGGAGTGCTCTGACGTGGTCGTAACGGGTGAGCAGGGTGCCGGTGTCGCCGCTGGGGAGTTCGACGGTGGCCACCGGGCACCGGGCGCGCAGGTTTGCCCACTCCGGCGGCGGGTCCAGCGGACCGTCGGTGGGCAGAGGCAGGCGGACGACGGGGTCGTTCTGGCTCATCTGGCCGTTCTGGCTCATCTGACCTCTCCGTGAAGGGGGGACTGAATCGGAGGGGATTAAATCGGAGGGTTTATTTCAACGTAGTGCTGGGCCGTTCCGTCCTCAAGGGACTCCTGGAGGTGTGGCCTGAACCGGCCGTTTCGCTGCGCAGGCTTTCGCCGCCCGGCCTCGACGACCCGGTCGGGGATCCGTGCCGGCCTGCGGGACGAGCAGGTGAGCGCGACGCGTGAGGCGCTGCTGGTCACCCAGTGACCCGGCGCTGTACGCGGTCACGGCCGAGGAGTTCGAGGCGGCCACCGGTCTGATCGATGCCGTCGTCGCCGTTGGGCAGGCGCCCGTCACCCGTGAGGACTGACCGCAGGCCGCCCTGGGTCGGAGGTCGCCCCGGGCCGGCGGCCGGTGCTGGTCGTGTGACCGCCGCCGGGGGGACGCTCCGGTGCCGGTGCCGGTGCCTCAGGCCGCCGGTGCCGGCTCGTGGCGCCAGAAGCCCGAGAAGGTGATGCGGTTCTTCGACAGGCCGGTCCGGTGCAGATGCCTGCGCCCCTCGGTGGCGAGGTGGGACTCGCCGACGACGAAGGCGTAGCCCGCCGCGTCCGCCCGGGCGAGCCGGCGGAGTTCGGCGAGCGCGGCGGTGCCGGGCACCGCCTTGCTGTCTTCCCGGACGACCCAGGTGATCGACATGCCGGCCGGTGCGTCGAGCGGGCGCCGGTCGGCGGCGGTGGGTACTTCCTGGATGAGCCGGCCCACGGCGCGGCGAGGCAGGGAGCGCAGGATGCCCATGGTGGCGGGCAGTCCGGTCTCGTCGGCGACGACGATGACCTCGGAGGCGTCCCGGGGGCAGTCGAACAGCAGGCCTTGGTCCAGCACGGCGAGCGCGTCGCCGGGGCGGGCGGCGCAGGCCCAGATCGCCGCCCTGCCCTCGATCTCACCCGTGGGGCCGCGGTGGACGACGAAGTCGATGTCCATCTCCGCCGCCTCGGGACGGAAGCCGGCCACCGTGTAGTTGGCGCAGTGCGGGCGCTCCTCCTCCGGAATGGCCAGGTAGGGCTGCCACCACCGGGAACCGGTGAACTCCGGCAGTCGCAGGCTGCTTTGGTGGGGGAGCTGGAGGAAGAGCCGGAACCAGTGGTCGTAGCCCAGCCAGGGGAACTCGGCGAGGTCCGTCCCGGTGACGGTCACCCGGTGCATGGAGGGGGACACCCGCTCCGTGCGGACGACGTGGGCACGGAACATCCTGGGTTGCTGCGGCATGAGCCGGTCGATCTTCGCCATGCAGTTAGGTTAGCCTAGCCTTACTGTATGGGGCGCGACCGCGGTGACGACCGCGCCCGTCGCGGCGGCACTCGCCCTGGGCGTCCTCGTCGCCGTCGCCCGGCGCACCGAACTCGACCTGGTCTCGCTTCGACGACGACACCCCGAGACTGCTCGGCCTGCGGCCCGCCACCGCCCGGCTCGGGCTGCTGGTCGTCGGCGTCCTGCTGAGCGCCAACGCGGTGGCCGCCGCGGGCACCATCGGCTTCGTCGGCCTGGTCGCCCCGCACGCGGCCCGCGCACTGGTCGGCCGCCGACACGTCCGGGTCGTCCCGGTCGCGGTCCTCCTGGGCGCCGCCCTCGTCTGCACCGCCGACCTCCTCGGCCGCACCGTGATCGCCCCGGCCCAACTCGGTGCCGGCCTGATGACCGCGGCCATCGGCACGCCGTACTTCCTCTGCCTGCTCATCCGCACCCGACGCCAGCGAACCCACGGGCCACACCCGCCCTGCCGTGCCCGGAGCCGCGATCCGCCGATCTCCCCGGTGCCGGTCTGCAGCGGCACGGACCGCGTATCTCCCGTCGTCCGCGCACACGCCGATCAGCATCTGCCCGAGTTCCGGGTCAGGCTCGGCTTGGTCGGCGGTTCCTCGAACTGGGGGGCGATACCCTTCCGTTGAGCGAGATCACTCTCGTCACACCCTCACCACCAGAGAACGGCATGCACGCGACCTCCAGCAACTGCAGAAGGAATCAGGAAGAGGAGGAGGGCGTCGGATGAGCCGTTTCACCGGGCCCTTCGCCCGGCGCCGTGGCGGCGGCGGCCGGACGCCGTCGCCCGCGGAACGGGACCAGGTGGAGAGCACCGGGCGGGCCCCCGCGACCCGGGTGCTCGTCGAGGACCACGACGGTCTCCTCCTGCTGCGACGGGCCACCGACGACACCCTGCACCCGGCCGACGTCGCCGATCTCTCGCGCACCCTGCGCCCGCACGACGGCACGGTCACCGTCGTCGTGGGCGCCGAGGGCGACACCCCCGGAGCCCTGTGGCCGCGCCTCGGTGAACTGCTCGACTCCCTGCGGGAGGACGGCATCCGCTCGTTACGGCTGGTGATGGCCGGGGCCGGCCGGGACACCGCCGGCCGGCCCGCCTTCGCCCGGCGGCTGGCCGAGGAACGGGGCCTGGAGGTCGAGGCCCCCGACGGACCGGTGCTGGTGGTCCCCGGCGGATCGTTGTTCGTCCCGCCCGGCGACGGCGGCTGGTGGCGGTTCGCCCCCGGCCGGGCCCCCGCACTCCTCGGGCCGCGCACCCCCGCCCCGGTCTGGCAGCCCGCGCTGCGCGGGATACCGGCCGCCGCCGTGGCCGGCTGCGTCGTGCACCAGATCCCGGCCGGACTGCTGATCCGCCCGGTCGAGGCCACCGCACCCGACGGCGGCGACCTCTTCCACGCCGTACCGGTCGACCCCCGGCGCCCCGCGGTGATCGTCGGCGTGCCCTGGGGCGAGGACGTCTCGGCGGACGACGTCGTCCGCCTGCTCAAGGCGCTGCCCGACGAACTGCGCGGACGCGTACGGCTGGCCCCCGGCGGCCGGCGCGACCTGCTGCCGCTCGCCCGGTCGCTGGCGTCCGCCCTCGACGCGGAGATCGAGGTCACCACCGGCCTTCCGCTGTTCGCCGCCGAGGGCCCGCTGGGCGAGCACGGCGTCCGGTCGGTGCTGGCCGGACCGGACGGTACGCCGCGCTGGGTGCCGTTCGTGGACGCGGTGCTGTGCGTTCCGGCACGGGACGCGGAGCACCCCGCCCCGCCCCGGCTGCTGCGCTGGTTCCCGCCGCTGCGGGACTTCCACGACGCGGCGGACGGCGAGGTGGCGCTCTCCGAGGAGTGGCGGGCCGGAGTCACCCGGGCCGGACTGTGGGTGGGACCGAACGACGACGGCCCCGTCCCGCTCGCCGCACGAGCCGTGAGCGGTGAGGGCCCGGTCGTCGAGGTGGGCCGCCCCGGGGAACGCCTCACCCCGTCCCTGTGGCCCCTGCTGGCCCGCGTCCTCACCGGCCTCTCGGCGGATCTCCGGAGCCGCGCCACGCTCCAGGTCCACGCGACCCCGCCGGACGGCGGTCGCGCCCTGCGGGCACTCGCCGCCGAGCAGGGTCTGAGCGTTATCCGGTTCGCCTCCGCGCCGGCACGGGGTTCACGCCCCGCGGCCCCGGGACTCCGCCGCCCCCCGACACCGGCGCTCCGCACGGGCACCGAGCCTGCGGCCTCCCGCCCGAGTCCGCCGACGACCACGACTCCGGCTGCGACCCCGACCCCGGAGCGGGTCACCGCGACACCAGTACCGGCAGCGGCATCGGCCCCCGCGCCCCGTCCGAGGACGTCGCTCGTCTCCGGGACGGCGTCCACCGCGGCCGTCGTCCCGGACGTACCGAACGCATCGGACACCACACCTGAAACACCGGAGGCCGAGCCGACCCAGGTGCCCCCGCGCCCGCTGCCCACCGTGCCGGTCTCGCCACGGCACCGCAGCACCGCGCTGGAGCGCACCTCCTTCCTCAAGCTGGCGGATGGCGTGTGGGGCAGGCACAGCGAGGCGGTGAACCGGGTGCTGGCGGGGATGCCCGCGCTGCGCGGCGGTGAACAGGAGGCGGCACGGGCCGACCTGATCGCCGTACGCATGTATGTGCGGGGCGGCGGAGACGAAGGCGGCCTGGGATACGAGGAGTTGGCGCGGTCGTTGCACGCGGGCGAGGAGCGCCTCGTACCGTATGCCGCCTGTCTGGCGTCCGGGTTGGCGCGGCTGCCCTCCTACCGGGGGGCCGTGCTGCGCGGAGCCGCTGCGGACGCCGGTCACGAGCGGCCGAGCCGGGGCCAACTCCTGCGGGATCCCGCCCCGTTGAGCGGCGTGTCGCTCGACCCGGGCGGTAGGGAGACGATCCCCGGGGTGGCGTACGCGATCTGGTCGATCACGGGACGCCGGGTGCGGCAGGTGCAGGAGGACGAGGGGAACGAGGTCGTCTTCCCGCCCGGCACCGCCTTCCGCGTCCTCGACGTGCGCGACGGTGAGGGCGGCCCGCTGGTGCTGCTGCGCCAACTGCCCGACGCCGGCACGGCCGCGACGGTGTTCGGGGACGCCGACGACACCGCACTCGCCCGTCTCGACCACAGCCTCGCCCACCGCCTCGCCCCGGGCCGGGGCAGCTGGCCGGACCGGTGCGCCGGCCCGGTCGGCCACGGCTGAGACCACCGGCGCCGGCACATCCCGATCGACACATGACGGACCACGACAGGAGCAGCAGGGCCATGTCTCCCCAGCAGAATCCGGACCGGACGACCCCCGCCGTATCCGTGCGGAGAGCGACCGCACTCCCGGCGCCCGCCGACGACCCCGGCCCGTACCTGCCCCCGCCGGCCACGGAACCGGCGCCCGCTACCCGGACCACCGCCCCGGAGCCGGAGACCCGCCCGACGCCCACCTCGACGAACCCCACGACCCCACCGAACCTGCCCACCCCGACGCCGACACCCGCCCCCGCTCCGACGCCCGCCCCGGCTTCGACGGCCGCGTCCGCTTCGATGCCCGCTCCGGCTTCGACGGCCGCGTCCGCTTCGACGCCCGCCCCGGCTTCGACGGCCGCACCCGCTTCGATGCCCGCCCCCGCTTCGATGCCCGCCCCGGCGCCGACGGCCGCACCCGCTCCGACGGCTGCACTGGCTCCGACACCCGCCTCCGCTCCGACACCCGCCTCCGCTCCGACACCCGCCTCCGCTCCGACACCCGCCTCCGCTCCGACACC
>NZ_JBHSFK010000067.1:0-43679 GCF_042653945.1 Streptomyces vulcanius
TGTCAACTCCTGCACAGAAGCACTTCGGGGTACCCGACGTGTTTCGCCGTCCCGCCCCCTTACGCTAAAACCTGACGTCAGTGTGAGGGGCAAGCCCGCTGAGGACCCGGGACGAAGAGATGATTCAGAATCCGGCCAGAAACTACCTGAGCCGCATCCGCCCGAAGCGCTGCGTCCATCATCAGGCCCGGGCCGTCCTGTGCCGACGCGGGCACTTGGAGCCACTCATACCCGTTTCCGAACGAGCGGACAGGCCAAAAGCGCTCCTTACCTTGTTGGCGGGTTGATTCCGGTCCTTCGTACGATCGGGAGGCCCAGGGGCCTGGGTGTGGCTGAAAGCGCTCATGCCGTACGTGTGGCTTTGACTGATAGGCCGCCCAGCGCCCCGCGACGACACGGCCACTCATTGGGATGCGCGAACAGAGATCGCTTCGTAAGGACACGTCGGCGTGGTCGTCTGCAGGGACCAGTCAACCGATCGACGAGGGAGGCTCGGGTGACCGAGTTCTGGGCGGGGACGGATGCCGGCAAGGCCGCGCATCACTGCACGGTGATCGACGCGGACGGAACGAAGTTGCTCTCGCGCCGGGTACCGAACAACGAGGCTGAGCTGCTGGAGCTGATAGCCGACGTCCTGGCACTGGCCGAGGACAGCCCGGTGACCTGGGCTGTCGACCTGAACGCGGGCGGAGCCGCCTTGCTGATCGCATTGCTCACCAGTCACGGCCAACGGCTTCTCTATATTCCTGGCCGCACTGTTCACCACGCCTCCCACAGCTACCGAGGGGACGGCAAGACCGACGCCAAGGATGCCTACGTCATCGCCGACCAGGCACGGATGCGCCGGGACTTGCAGCCCTTGCAGGCCTGGGACGAGATCGCGGTGGACCTGAAGATCCTCACCGCTCGCCGCTACGACCTCGCGGCCGACCGCACGCGGGCCATCAACCGAATGCGTGCCCAGCTACTGGAGTACTTCCCCGCTCTGGAGCGGGCGTTCGACTGCGCCGCATCAAAGGGTGCTCTCGTGCTGCTGACCGGCTACCAGACGCCGGCTGCCCTGCGACGGATAGGTCCGAACCGACTGGCTAGCTGGTTGAAAAACCGCAAAGTGCGCGGCACCCAGGCCCTGGCGGACACCGCCGTCGCCGCGGCGCAGGCCCAGCACACTGCTGTCGCCGGGGAGACCACGGCCGCAGCTGTGGTCCAAACCCTGGCCAAGGCCATCCTGGAGCTGGACGAGGACATCTCCAGGATCGACCTGAAGATCGCTGCCCGCTTCCGTGAGCATCGCGACGCGGAAGTGATCGTCAGCATGCCCGGAATGGGCCCGTTGCTGGGGGCGGAGTTCATCGTCTGCACCGGAGGGGACATGGACGCCTTCGGGAGTGCGGGGCGCCTCGCCGGAGTCGCTGGTCTCGCCCCGGTTCCACGGGACTCAGGTCGCATCAGTGGCAACATGCGCCGACCACACCGCTACCACCGCCGACTGCTGCGCGTCTTCTATCTCTCCGCTCAAATCGCCGCCCGCTTCTGTGCCACCTCGAAGACCTTCTACGACCGCAATCGGTCCGAGGGCAAGAGCCACAAGCAGGCGATCCTCGCCCTCGCCCGCCGACGTCTCGACGTTCTGTGGGCCCTCATCCGCGACCAGCGAACCTTCGACGTCCTACCACCTCAGCGCGGTCTCGCCGTGGGCTGATCCCTGTTGCCTGGGACGGCGCGTGCTTGCAACCGCGGTGCGTCTCAGTTCCTGATGAGAGGCTCGTAGGGGTGGCCCTCCGGCGTGAAAATGAGGACGAAGTTCTCTCCCATCCGAACAGCTACCTCCCGCAAGCGGGCCAAGACGTCTGCCTGGGCCGGCAGATTGAGGCCCAGGGCTGCCGCGGCACGGTCTCTCCGGGCCACGAGATCCGGCATGTCCTCCAGGTACTCGGCCGCGAGCTCGCGACTCTCCTCGTCCGTGAACGCTTGGCAGTTGCGCCACCAAGGAGTGACCAGCAGCAGCCGCAGGAGCTCGGGCAGACCGATCGCAACCAGAGCCGCACCTCCTTCGGAGTCGGCATAGAGGACGGGACGGTCCTCGCCACCTTCACCGCAGAAGAAATATGTGCCCCCGGCACCGTCGCCGGCGAAACCCTCGAGCGCGGCGCCCGAGGCGAGGTGGACTTCTTCGACATGGTCGCCTCGGTCCAGGTCGAAGTCACCCGGCCAAGCGAGAAAACGGGCAACTTCGTCCTGTTCGCGAACGGTAGCGATCAACGATTTCATGGGCCGCACCTTACGGCTCCTGGGTTGACAAGAATCATTGGGAATCAGTGTCTACGGCTTGGGCGGCGCCAACGCCACCGCAGGCGACGGCTGCCTGTTCTCCATGTCGGCGACGGGTGATTCAACCGCCGCCGACACTCCACCGGGCATCAGTTCCGTACCGGAATCACTCTGAGAGCTCGTAACACGATCATGTGCCCCAGTCCCAGTAGTCGTGTCGTGGTGGAGCGTGGGAGCGCGGCTCTGGATCGTGGGCGATGGCCTGTGTGGGGAAGGGGGGCTGGATGAGTGCGGTGTGGGCTGCGACGTCGCCGGAATCGGGACTGTTCCATCCGGTTGAGAGACGTTCAGAGGTGGGAGATCTGTCAGACCGCTTCAACGACCTGCGTTCCCGTGGGCAGGGGTACGTCGAGGTTCGGTCGCCGGACAGGGAGGTCCCGGTGCTGATCCTGGCCTTCCGAGATGATCACGCCGTCGTCCATCTGATGAGTGACACCGAGCGGATGTCTCTGCTCGTAGGAGACGGCACCGTACCCTTGGGTGCCGAGGTCGAAGTCCCGATTATGGACGACCTCACCGCGTTCACGGGCGACTTCGTCCTGGATATCGATCGGGCGTGGGACCTGGTGCTCGACTTCACCCAGACGCGGGCGGCCGGCCCTCTGGGTGAGTGGTGTGAGCTGTAGCCAAATGCCCGTGCCTCGATCATGATCGGTGCTTCTTCAGCCGCCTCCAGCAGATGAGGCTGCAGGCCAACGAGTCGAAGGCGTCGTGGAGTTCGGTTCGGCGTTCCCAGCGGACGGCGAGGCGTTTGAACTGGTGGAGCAGGGCGAAAGTCTGCTCCACGACGTAGCGGAGCTTGCCCAGGCCCTTGATGTTCGGGGCGCCTTTGCGGGAGATGACCGGCAGGATCCGGCGGCGTCGCAGCTCATGGCGCACGGCCTTCGAGTCGTAGGCCTTGTCGCCGAGGAGCGAGTCGGGGCGTCTGCGCGGGCGGCCGGGCGGGATGCCGTCGACGAGGGCGAGGGTCTGGGTGACGTCGTTGACGTTGGCCGCGGTGGTGATGACCTTGAGCGGGGTACCGCGTCCGTCGCAGATCAGATGGTGTTTGCTGCCCGTCTTCCGCCGGTCGACCGGCGACGGACCGGTGTCGGATCCCCCTCTTTCGCGCGGATGTGGGAGCCGTCCACGCACGCGCGGGTCCAGTCGAGTTCGCCAGCCGCGTTCAGTTCGGCGAGCAGGATGCGGTGCAGTTGCTCGAAGACTCCGGCCTTCTGCCACCGCTCCAGGCGCCGCCAGCAGGTCTGTCCGGAGCCGAACCCCAGCTCCAGCGGCAGGAGTTGCCAGGCTATGTCGTTGTGGAGCACGTACAGGATGCCCTGCAGACACAGCCGGTCCGCCACCGGCCGCGGCCCCGGCGACTTCTGCGGCCACGGCGGCAGCAACGGTTCGATCAGCGCCCACAAGTCGTCGTCCACGATCCACGGCCGAGTACTCACACCCTCCGAACGGCCGAATCGTCACATCGGTCACGCCCGACCAGGGCACCTCAACAAGATCGTGTTATGAGCTCTGAGCGACTGGCGCGCCGAGCAGAGCACGTGGCTGGCCGGACACGTCGTACCAAATCGCGCTGCAGGCGCACGACACAAGGTGCTCGGCTGGCAAACACCAGCCGAGCACCTGCCTGAACTGCTCACGGCGTGATGCACGATTGCTGGAATCCGTCGGACCCATGTCGTGCCTCTGGTCTGCAGAGGGCGTGCATCATGCAGACGGTTCCCGCTGTGCTGCTGCCGTCATGCTTTCCGGCAGCGTGGTGAAGGCATCACTGGGGATTGGCCAGCTTAAGGATGACCTTGGTCGGTTCCTGGGGTGCGGATGTAGATGGGGCTGCCTTCTTGGCCGCTGCGGGCCTCCTCGTCACCTGCTTCTTGGCGGCCTGCTTCTTGGTGGCGTGCTTATGGGGGGCGTGCTTCTTGGGGGAACCGTGTGCCGTGCCGCCCGAGCCCGACTGTTGCGTGGGATTTCCGGCAATGATGTTGATCGTGCTGCCGTATGTGGCCACCAGCGGGCCGGTCACCGACGACGGGGCATTCGTGATCACGTCGATCACGTCCGTGTCCGGATTGTAGGACGCGTTGGCGTCGTAGCCGGCGTTCGATATCTGCAGAACGGTGTCATCGGCGATCGAGGCGATGGCGTCATTGGTGGCGAACTGGCTGTACTCCCCCCAGAGTTCGAGATTGGGGTTGTCGAACCCTGTGAAATCCGAAGGCCACTGCAGTTCGTCGGGAACGTTTCCTCCGGTGAACACGAGGGTGGCTTCGCCGGAGTTGTCGATGAACGCCGTGTACGCGTGGTTGTAGTCGCCGATTTCCGCCACCTTCGCCCAGTCCGAGTCGCTGATCCCGGCCTGCTCAGGGCTCATTGCGGCGTATGACGGGCCGGTGCCAAGTGCGACTGTCGCGGACAGGAAAGCACCCGCCAGCAGCAGTCTGGACATTTTTCTCTTCATGTTTCATACCTTTTTTCTGTTCTCCGCAGGCGGCCGACCGGTTTGTCTGGCCGCGCAGGTTCTGGATAGCTTGCGAGCCGAATTCCAAGTCTTCTTCGGCCGGAAGCTCGCTCGCCATTGGATGTGTCGTCGCACCACATCGACTCAGTCCTGCCGCAGGCATGCCGAAGGCGAGCGGGGGAGCCGGGTATCCGGGTGCTGGATCCTCGGGCGCGGAGTGAGTCGACCGAGGCCTTGGGCCGACCGGCTCGGACAGCTCCACGCTGGGCGCGTATCGCATGCCGCTGGTGGCCGACGGCGCGGGAGCACAACCGGGCGAGAGTGCCCGGGCGGTGTGTTCCGAGCCCCGGGTGATCCTCAGGTAGCCGTGCTGCGTGGTGTCGGTGGGCTCAGCTCACTGCGGGCACCTTGGCGCGGGACCGGACCGCGGCGTCCGGGGTGACCGGGGCCGGCGCCCTGCGCAGGCTCTTCAGACCGACAGCCACACCGGCCGTCACCACGACGCCTGCGGCCACGGCGGCGGCGAACAGCAGAGGCCTGCCGACCTGGTCGGCGGCGAAGATGCCTCCGAAGGGGACGGCCATGGAGGAGCCGAAGGTTATGGTCAGCATGCCGGTGACGGCGCCCCCTGCCATGGCGGCCGGGATCACCCGCAGCGGGTCCCGCAGTGCGAAGGGGACCGCCGCCGCGGAGACGGGGATCAGGCCGAGCAGCCAGGCCACCTTGCCGTAGTTCCGCTCGGCCTCGGAGAACAGCCCGCGGCGTACCAGGGTGGCCAGCGACAGGCCCAGCGGGGGGACCATGCCGGCCGCCACCACCACGGCCATGAAGGTCAGGTGGTCGGGGGTGGGGAGGTAGCTGCCCAGGCCGGCGAGGGCGTAGGCGTAGGCGATCTTTTTGAAGACCCCGCCGAAGTCGCAGCAGACCATCAGTCCGAGGAGCAGGCCGAGCGCGACGTGCTGGTCGGTGAGTTCCAGGTGGGTGAGCCAGCCGTACAGCCAGGTGTTGAGCCGGCCGAGCCGGGGTGCGAGGAGTGCGCAGAAGAACACGACCGCGGTGAACAGCGTGACCGTCAGCGGGATCACCGCCTTGGCCATGAAGGGGCGCCACTTGGCCGGGACGGTGATCTTGTGGAGTGCTCTGGTGGCGGCGCCGGCGAGTATGCCGGCGGCCAGACCGCCGAGATAGCCGGTGTGCAGGGACATTGCCGTCATGCCGCCCGCGAGCGCGGGGACCAGGGCCGGGCGGCCCGCGATTCCGTAGGCGGTGTACAGGGCAACGGCCAGGACTAGGACGTCCAGGACGAGATTGCCGGTCTGCAGCAACGTCACGCCCCAGCTGTCGGCTCGCAGCCAGGAGAATCCCTGGTCGATGACATTGACCGACCCGGTGGTGATCTGCCAGCCGCCGATGGCGTAAGCGAGGAAGGCCAGCAGGCCACCGACAGCGGTCAACATGGCCAGATAGCCGGTTCCGGCGGCAAGCCACCGGCCGAGCCGGGTGACGGCCCGGCCGCCCGGCTGGGCGTGCTCGTCCATCGGGGCAGGTGTGGTGGTGATGGGGGACATGAATCAAGCTCCAGGGGTGTGCGGCGTTGCCCGGCAGGGCGGCTCGGGCGAGTCAAGGTGGGCTTAACGGTGGGGTTATCGGGAAGGCCGGAGGTGGGCGACTGGAGGACGCGTGACATGAGGCACCCCCATTGGCCCGGGAACCGCGGTGCGGGGAAGCGGTCTCGGGGCCGGGTGCCGGCCGCCCCGGACGGGGCGGCCGGCACCCTTCAAGCCCGCGGTCCGCGCCGCGGCAGCGCAGCGCTGCCCGCTGGCCGCCCATGACGTGCCGGCGGCGGTGGCCGGGACTGGCCCACCCGGGCCACCAGGGCCGACGCTGTCTGACGCCTTATCCCTCGCCCGCGCCCGCCGCCGATGTCGGAGCGGGCGGTGGCAGGGGAACCCGGGACCGCGTCCGGAAGCGCGGCTGGTCGCTTACGCCCCGCCATCCGCGGCGCCCTCAGATGGAGGAGAGGTAGCCACCCCAGGTGTTGTGCACGTAATTTGCCTTGACCCCGTACATCCGGTACTCCGTATGACCGCTGCAAGCGTCGCAGTTCCAGGAGACAATTCCGGAGTGGGTGCCGGTGGCAGCCGCGGTGCCGCTGCCACTCGGCACATAGATGGGAGCACCTGAATCACCGCCCTGGGTGATCGGGCCGTTGTCATAGCGAGGATAGTTCGTGCCACCGCGGCCGTACGTGAAGCCGTCCCAGGAGTTGGTGTGGTGCTGATGCCCGTTGTGGTCCGTCCAGTTGAAGGCGTAGTTGTTGTTGGTGATGGGGTGGCCACAGTGGTTGAACGACGTCTGCCCGCTCACGCAGACATGCAAGCCGTTGTACATACCCGAGAGGGAGTGAGTCACCAGAGACGCAGTACTGCTGGCGGTGCCGCCCGTCCAGAATCGGGCGCTGTACTGGTAGCCGACGAACGCTTCGAGATCGGCCTCCCCGAACCTCTTGACCCAACCCATGTTGTTGTTGGTTCCGCCTCTGACAAGTTCGTTCAGGTTGTAGCAGTGCCCGGCCGTGGTCATCATGTCGACGGCTTGCCCGGTTTCGGGATTGGTCACATGAACCTTGAATCCGGACGTGCAGGCGCCCCAGCTGTCGGTGTGGATCGAGTCCCCTCCGTAGAACTGCGGAAGGTCGTTGAATCGGGAGATTTGCTGTTCGAAGCGGGACCGGACCACTTCGACCTTGTCGCCGTACCGGCCTTTCAGCGACGCCGTGACGGAGTCGGGAGCGTCGGAGTTGACGATCACCTTGTCCGTCTCGCCGTCATAGAACGCGCCCAGGCCGTACCTTCCCGCGTTCTTGTTCCACTTGGCGCCCATCACGTCTTTCTGGATTGTGTCCACCTCCTTCCCCTTGAACCTGCTGACCTTGACCTTGACCTTGGTCCTTATCTCCGCCGGGATGTCCGCCAGGGCCTTGCTCTTCTCCCCGGCGGACGCGCCCTCGGGCAGCATCAGCACCGGGTCGGCGTTGTCCTCGGCGCCGAAGACTCCGAGGGCGGAGTGCTTCTTGCCCACCTCGCCGAGCTGCTTCCACTGCGCCTGGCTCGGCTTGTCCGCCGATGCCGCGGACTTCGTCTCGCCGGCCCATGAAGCAGTGGGCGCCACCAGGGGCGCCGTGAGGGCGGCAACGCCGATCAGCAATCCGGCGAGGTGTTTCGATTTCCTTGCTGGTCTCAATTCTTTTCCTCTGGCTCAGAGCCGCGTTGGAGGCTGGTTCGGTC
This sequence comes from Streptomyces vulcanius, assembly GCF_042653945.1. Classification (NCBI taxonomy): domain Bacteria; kingdom Bacillati; phylum Actinomycetota; class Actinomycetes; order Kitasatosporales; family Streptomycetaceae; genus Streptomyces; species Streptomyces vulcanius. Next base: position 8,077 of record NZ_JBHSFK010000067.1, read on the forward strand.
ATGGATGTCTGCACTCTCAAGGTGCGCGTGTGCCCGGATCGCGGTTGCCTACTTGGCGGGAAGCGAGGGGTAGCCGCCTCAGGAGGGGGTTACGGCACCGGACCGGGCCGGTGTGCCTCTCACCTCGGAGCCCGCCAGGCAGGCGACGCCGCCGTGCGCCGGGTCCTACGGGTTCCGCTCACTAGAAGTTGGTTGGTACGGCACTGAGTCTCGGTCCGGGAGGTGGACCTGAGCCATACGTGTTTATACGGGTCTTACGAGATGGGTGGTGCTTGCGCGGGCCACCAGGCAGCGACCTGGGCCCGACTGGCGAAGCCGAGCTTGGCCCGGATGTTGTCGACGTGGCCTTCGACTGTGCGGGGCGACAGCACCAGTTCGGCGGCGATCTTCCGATTGCTCATGCCCTTGGCCACCAGCGCCGCAACTTCGCGCTCCCGGCGGGTGAGCGGGCCTGCGACGGTGACCGATGCGGGCGGCTCATGATCGGGGTCCAAGGCGTGCTGGATGGCCCGGCCGGGATTGTCGTGGCGGCTGCCCTCCGTAAGCGCCTGCGTATACGCTGCCGGGCCCAAGGCATTGAGGACCGCTTCCTCGCATCGCACGTGGTGCTCGGCCATTTGCGCGCCGAACGCGGAGATGGAGGTGCCGGCGTCGCGCCACAGGGCACCGGCAGCACCCAGCAGCCGGGCAGCCTGTCCGGGATCGCCGCCGGAGGCGGTGGCCCAGGCAAGCAGTTCCAACATCCTCGCGACCATCGCGTAGTCGTTGAAGCCCCGCATGCTTTCCAGCGCGGACCTGGCCAGTGCCTTGGCCGCTTCGCGGTCGCCTCGGGCCCAGGCGTCGTGGCCGAGCGCCATCAGCACCTGCGCGCGACCCCACCGTTCCCCGCTTGTCTCGAAGGCGGCGATCACCTGCCTGCCCGTCTCCGGTGCGCGGGGGTCCCCGGTGTAGGCCTGGACGCAGGCCAGTGCGAGCAGCCAGGAGGTCGCTTCGCGCTCATCGCCCAGCGCCGCCATACCGGCCCGCGCCTCCTCGTACCGCGGGATGCTTTCCTCCGCTTGCCCCCGGTAGTGCGCTGATACGCCGCGGAGGCCACCCACCTGAGTGCGCAGCGCCCAGTCGCCCAACTGCTCGCCCAGTGTTTCCGCCTCGTCCAGCCACCGATCGGCTGCCGCCAGATCGCCTTGCATCTGCGCCACCCAGACGGCGATGAGGAGTGCCCGGCCGCGTGCCAGTGTGGGCTCAGGCGCCAGCGCCAGCGCCCGGTCGAACTGACGACGCCCTTCGCTGAGGAATCCGCCGGCGCACCAGTGGAAACCCAGCGCCGCCGCCAGCGCGAACCTGCGCTGGGGATCGGCGTCGCAGTCTAGGGCCGCCAGCAGATTGGTGTGCTCGACATGCAGCCGTGCAAGGGCCTCAGCCTGGCCTGGGCCGTACCAGCCCTCGTCGATGCGCTGGGCCAGAGCGAGGAAGAAGTCGCGGTGCCGTACCAGAAGGTCATCATCCTCGCCGGAGGAGGCAAGCTGTTCCCGCCCGTACTGCCGGATGGCCTCCAGCAGCCGGTAGCGCGGCAGACCCTCGATTTCGGTGGTCAGGACGACGGACTGACCGACCAGCCGGTCGAGCAGGTCCAGCACCTCGTGCTCTTCGATACTGCCGCCCGCGCAGACACCCTCGGCTGCGTCCAGATCGAACCCGCCGGCGAATACCGACAGGCGGTTCCACAGCAGCCGCTCTGTCGGGGCGCACAGCTCATAGCTCCAGTCGATCGTCCTGCGGAGCGTGCGCTGGTGCGGCGGTCTGGTCGGGCTACCACTGGCGAGCAGCCCGAAGCGGTCCTCCAGCCGGTCGGCCACCTGCTCCAGGGTGAGCGTGCGCAGCCGGGACGAGGCCAGCTCGATCGCCAGCGGCAGCCCGTCCAGATCCGTGCACAGCCGGGCGACCTGGTCCCGGTTCGCCTTGCTGACCCGGAACCCCGGCCTGACAGCCGCAGCCCGGTCCCGCAGCAGGCCGACCGCGTCCTCTGGGCTCAGTGGCGGCACGGTGAAGACGTGCTCGCCGGTGATGCCCAGCGTATGGCGGCTCGTCGCCAGGATGTGCACCTCAGGGGCGGCGGAGAGCACTGCCTTCGCCAGCTCGGCGCAGGCGTCGGCCAGATGCTCGCAATTGTCCAGGAGGATCAGCGCCCGCCGTTCCGCCAGATACTCCGCGAGGTGCTCCGCGGCGGGCCGGGTCCCCAGCTCCGGCACTCCCAGCGCAGTCGCGGCCTCACTTGCCACCGCCGCGGGCTCCTGCACCGGGGCCAGGTCCACCAGCCACGTTCCATCCGGGAAGATCTTCGCCGAGCCGGTGGCCACCTCCAGTGCTAGCCGGGTCTTGCCGATCCCGCCCGCCCCGGTGAGCGTCAGCAATCGCGCCGTCGACAGCAGCATGCCGATGTCGGCGGCCTCAGCCTGCCTGCCGACGAAACTGGTGAATGTCGCGGGCAGGTTCGTTCTTCGCTGGGGAATTCCGGACATAGCCCCATCCTCCCACCCATCGGGAATCGAGTACGAACGCCTGAAGCCTGCCGGACAAGGCTGCGATCAAGCCGCCTGAACCGATTTATTGACGTGTGCGGGTCATGCGGCGAGGGTGAGGCTGCGCATGCGGGCCACGGCGTGGACGGTGCGGTGGAGACCGCCGCCGCTCCTTCGGCAGCCTCGGAGGATCTTGAAGTTTCTCACGCGGGCGAACGCATGCTCGACCCACGCACGGATCTGGCGGTGTGCGGTACTGCCAGCCTCTTCACCCGCCGGAAGAGGACGACCCGGTCGTCTGCGATGCGGGGCGCAGATACTGGTGTTGACATAGGCACCGTCACCGAGCCCCGTGATGTCTTCGCAGTGCTGGGCAGACCGGAGCTTCGTCAGACCTGAGCATCGGCTTGTTTCCTGGAGTCGACCGGGCCGCGGTCGGCGAATGCGACGGGCCGATGATGGCCGAAAGCTTTCGTCCGCGTAGGTGTGGCGTCCTGCCTCTCGGAGTGTGCGAGCACCAGCACGCCGGAGATGTCCACGATCACGTGGCCGTCTGCGGCGGGACCACTCGCGCCGGCCAATTTCCAGACTCACGGGCGGACTTCGGACCGTTCCGCGCGGATCGGAGCCAGGGCTTTTGGGCCGGACGCGGCGAGGGCGTCGACCGGGCGGGGAACGTGAGACCGGAGGTCACCGGGCCGAACACGCGGACTCTGCACGCAACAGGCTGACGTCGGGCCAGACACCGCCCAGGGCTTCCGCCGCCTATCGATGCTCACCCTCAAGTGCCAGCGCGCGGGCGTTCGTCGACGCCCACGACTGCATCACCTGCTGTTCCTCCCCGCCTACGCACCCGACCTCAATCCAGTCGAGGGCGTCTGGTCACTGCTGCGTATCGGCCCCGGCCACCTCATGCGCGCCCTTCGGGGCAGTCTCCGCCAGATCCAGTACCGCAGCGAACTCGTCAACGGATGTCTCACCGCAACGGGCCTCACCATGACGACACGACGCCAACAAGGTCAGTATCGGCGGCAGATGGGTTGCCCCTGCCTCCTAAAGACGGCAGAGGTAACCCTTGCCGTCGGCTGTGGTGGTTCTGTTCAGGCCACGCGACGGTAAGGCCCTGGATCGCGACCCAGGGCTCTTACGACGGGAGCTCGCGCCGCGGTAGGGGGGATGACAGACCTACAGTGCCGGGCGCCTGTGTGCCCACGGACGCTCCGACTCGAAGGCCAGCGCCGCGCGCAGCACCATGGCGTCCTGTCCGTGGCGCCCCGCGATCTGCAGGCCGATCGGCAGTCCGTCGGCGTCGAAACCGCAGGGGATGGAGATGGCGGGGTATCCCGCGTGCGCGATGGCTTCGGTGAGGCGCTGGTTGTCGAGTGCGGGCTCGCTGACCTCGGCCCCGGCGACGGTCAGGGGCCCGCCCTCAGGGCCGGGGTGGGGGAAGGCGGTGGTTGGTGTGGTGGCCCAGATGAGGAGCTCATGGTCGTCGAAGACCGATGCGAACGCCTCATGGATCTGCTGCCGTTCGATGATCGAGGTGTGTGCGAACTCCTCCGCCGACATACCGTCCGCCCGCTTCACGAACGACCGGATCAGCGGATGAGTCAGTTCAGGGTTGCTCACGTGGTGCAGCAGCTCGCCCATCCCGGCCGCGATGATCGGCCCCCACCATTTGATGAAGTACTCCATCGGGTCGGGGAGATGTACGTCGACGGGGGAGACGGCAGCACCGAGTTCGGTGCCGAAGACGTCTGCGGCTGCCAGGACGGCTTCGCGCACGTCGGACTGGATGGGAGGGTTGCCGAGTTCGGGACTGACCGCGACACGTACGCCGTCGAGTGATCCGTCCTGCGCGAGCGCCAGGTAGTCGACTCCGCTCTCCATCAGTGAGTACGGCTCGCGAGAGTGAGGGCCGGCGACGACCGAGAGCATCAGGGCGTTGTCCGCGACCGTGCGCGTCATGGGGCCGACCGCACCGACCGACTCGAAGGCTTCCGCCTCCGGGTAGCGCGGGATACGTCCGATCGAGGCCTTGAGGCCGACGACTCCGCAGAAGGACGACGGCACGCGGATGGAGCCGCCGCCGTCGCTGCCCACCGCCAGGGGTCCGAAGCCCGCGGCGAGCGCCGCTGCCGCTCCGCCGCTCGACCCTCCCGTGGTCCGGGCGAGGTCCCAGGGGTTGTTGGTGATTCCGGTCAACGGACTTTCGGTGATGGTGTGGCCGCCGAACTCAGGCGTCGTGGTCTTGCCCAGGAGCACAGCTCCGGCTGCCTTCAGCCGGGCCCAGATCACGCCGTCCTCGGTGGGGACGTGATCGGCGAAGTGGAGTGAGCCGTAGGTCGTACGTACGCCCGCGGTGGGAGTGAGGTCCTTGACGGTCACAGGGATGCCCAGCAGGGGCGGCGCGTCGTCGGAACCGACCGCGAACACCTGCTCCGCGTGTCGGGCTTCCTCCCTGGCGGCCTCGAACGTGGTCGTCACGAACGCGTTGATCTTCGGGTTGTGCTCTTCGATGCGGTTGATCAGGGCGTCGACGACTTCGACGGGTGAGAGGTTTCGGCTGCGGTATTCCCGAGCGATCTCGATCGCCGACATGAACGCGATGTCGTTGTCCATCAGGCCACTCCCGGAGATATATTGAAGCTTATGTAACACGTGCTACATTACGCGCCTCGGTACGGAGATGAAAGAGGTGCGTGTGCTCACTTACGACGCGGCCGACCGCAGGTCAGCCATCGATCGCTTGTTGAGGCCCGGCTCCATTGCTGTGCTCGGCGCATCCGCCACGCGCATCGCCGGCGGAAATGAGGCCATCCGCAACCTGCGCCGTGCAGGCTTCGAGGGTTCCCTTCACGTCGTGCATCCAGCCGGAGGTGTGGTGGAGGGCATCAAGGCCCACCGCACGGTTGCCGAGCTTCCCGAGGGGGTCGACGTCGCGCTGCTGAACATCCCCGCCTCCGCCCTTGTCCCGGCGCTGACCGAACTCGAGAACCGAGGCGTGGCCGGAGCCGTGGTGGCCACGGCCGGACTGACCACCGCCGAGGCCGCCTCACTGCGCCAGTTCTGCGCGAACGCGCGCATCGTCGTCAACGGACCCAACTGCATGGGCGTCCTCAACGTCGCTGATCACGTCCCGATGTGGTTCTACGAGGGCATGCTCACCGATGTGGCGGCAGGGCACGCCGCACTGGTGACACAGTCCGGATCGGCGTCGTTCCTGGCACGTGCCGCGGAGGGCGTGGGCTTCTCGTTCATCATCTCCTCCGGGAACGAGATGGGCGCCTCGACGGCTGACTACCTGGACTGGCTGGCCGACGACACACAGACCAAGGCCATCGGCGTCGTGATGGAGTCCATCCGCGACGTTCGCGCGTTCGAGGCAGCCGTGGGACGCTGCCGGCTTGCTGGCAAGCCCCTCGTGGTGCTCAAGGTCGGACGCACGGACGCCGGCTCCCAGGCTTCGGTGGCACACACCGGAGCGATCGTGGGACGCGATGACGCCTACGTCGCGCTTTTCCGCCGCCTCGACGTCCCCCTTGTGTCCGACTACGACGAACTTGCCGTCGCCCTGTCTCATCTCGCTTCGCCCGGAGGGCTGCTCGCGGCAGGGCTGCGAGCAGCGGTGGTCACGGACAGCGGTGGAGAGGCCGCGCTCGCGGCAGACGTCGCAGCGCGGCTGGGAGTGGATTTCCCACAGTTCGAAGAGCGCACCGTACGGGCCCTGGCGGAGCTCCTGCCAGGCATGCAGCCGCGCAACCCGCTGGACGTGGGGGGCAGCCCCGGGGCCGCGGAGGATGTGTATCAGCAGGTCATGCCGATCGTGGCCGCGGACGCGAACGTGGACAGCATCGTCCTGCTCGTCGAAGCACTTGCCTCGATGAGCGATGAGGAGACGACCTACGCGGCCGGGATGTACGAGGCAGCCCGGGCTCTGGCGGAGGCGGAGACCGGCAAGCCGGTGGTCATCGCCTCTCCCACCAGCGCGTCAGTGAGCACGAAGGTGCAGCAGATGGCAGGTCCGCGCGTGCCTGTGCTGCGCGGGCTGGCCAACGCCGTCACAACACTCCGAGTTCTGGCCGCAAACCAGCAGCCGGCGCTTTCGGACGTCGAGCGGCCCGCCGGACTGCCCGGACCCGATGTGGTCGAGGCCCTCCGGCGCGAGGTGTCCACGCATTCCGGACCCCTGCCCGTGACCGTATGCCGACGTCTGCTGACGGCCTACGGGATACCCGTCGTGAACTCGGTACTGGTGAGGGACGCTGCTGAGGCACAGCAGTGGGCCGACGGCCGGTACCCCGTGGTGGTGAAGGTCGCGTCGGCGGACGTCAGTCATCGCAGCGAGGTGGGCGGCGTGGTTACCGGCGTTGAGGCGGCGGAGCAACTGGCAGCGGCGTTCAAGAGCATCGAGTCGAGTGTCACCTCGCTCGTGCCGCATGCCGTGATCGACGGATACGAGGTCCAGGAGCTGGTGCGCGATGCGGACGAGGTGCTGGTTGGCTTCGTTCGCGACCCTGCCCTGGGACCGACGGTGACAGTGGGTGCAGGAGGCATCCTCGTCGAGCTCATCGAGGACGTCTCGCTCGGGCTTGCCCCGCTGGCGCCGGGGGAGGCGTCGGAACTGCTGAACCGGACGCGCCTCGGCAGGCTCCTCGCAGGCTACAGGAGGCAGGACGGTGCGACGGACACCAGGGCTCTGGTGGACCTGATCGAGCGCTCCGCGTGGCTGGCGGCGGACCTCGCCGACGTGCTGGCCGAGGGCGACTTCAATCCGGTGATGGTGGAGCGGGGAAGCGGGCGGGTGCTCGTGGTGGACGCGCTCATCGTGGCTTCGACGAAGACGGAGGAACAGTGACCGACATGGAATCCGGACAGAAGAGTTCCGAGGCCGTTCGCCTCGTCGTCCCGCAGGTCTCGGATGCGCCGTCGCTGCAAGGCCGCGAGTTCCTCACGGACTGGTTTCAGGTGGAGCCCGAGAAGCTCGCGCTCTTCGACAGCGCGACCTACAGCGACATCAGCCCCCACGAGGTCGATCTCACGGCCTACCCCGACGACCTGGTCGAGGGCTACCACCTTGTCGCACTCCTCGACTACCTGGTCAACCATGTCCTCTACGTCGAAGGCCCCTGGGTGGCGTGGAACTACGGGATGGACCGGGTGCGCTTCGTGTCCCCCACCCGGGCCAGGGACCGATGGCGTCTGCGGGGCACGGTGGACGAGGTCATCGAGCGCAGCGGTGGGTTCCTGCTCCGGCTGAGTATCGCTTCGGAGGTACAGGACCGAGAGAAGCCCGGCTTCGTCGTCGAGCAGCGGGTGCTGTGGCGTGAGGGAACAGCGGACTGAAGTCCGGTGGGTACGCCACGAAGCCGGATGGCTGGCAGAACGCGGGCTCAGTGTCTCCGCTGTGAAGCCAGGAAGTCGCGGTTTTGCCAGGCCCCGGTCTCACGGGTGGCGAGAAACCGTTCACGTACGCCGGCTGGCCAGTTGTCCGGGCTGGCGGACCAGTGCGTCACGGGCCGGAGAGATGGCGCTCGCTGACCAGAGCGCGTGACGGCAAGCGGGCCAGGCCGCCGCAGGGGAGCAGAGATTCCGTCGCAGTGCTGCCCTCCGAGCGATGCTGATCGCCCCCGATCGTGCCGGGGCATTCGGAACGACTCGCCATCCGCGCCGGTCATCGGTGGTCCCGCCGCAGAATTCGTTGGCATCCGGGACCGCAGTAGTTCAGCCATTGCGCGTTGTGTATAGAGGGTTATATATTGCGCGCTACGTGACACCCGGACCTCTGGGTGCCCACACCCAGGAGGTGTGCATGTTCCGTCACCCACGTCCCTCCCGCGGCTACAGCAGAGCGGTGGCCGGTATCGGTTCGATTGCCGCCCTGAGCGTGCTGGTGGCGTGTAGCGGCCAGTCCGAGCAGGCTTCGTCGAACACATCCAGGAAGCTGACCTCCACGACCGCGCGCGCCACCGGTGACATCGACCAGTTGACATGGAACCTGTCGACCGGAGAACCGGACGTCATCGACCCGGCCAACGCCGCCACGTACAGCGGAGGCACTGTCGTCGACAACCTGTGCGACCCGCTGGTGCGGGTTCGCGCCGACTACTCGACAGAGCCCAATCTTGCGTCCCTCAAGCAGGCCAGTCCCACGCGCCTGGTGATGTCCATTCGTAACGACGTCAGGTTCTGGGACGGTTCCAAGCTGACGGCCGAGGACGTCGCCTACAGCCTCAACCGCTCAGCCGACCCCTCCCGGATCGTCGGTTTCGTGTTTGAGAAGGTGAAGTCGATCAAGGTCACCGGACCGTACGAAGTGACCGTCGATTTCAAGCAACCCGACGAGCTGTTCGCGAAGGAAATGGGAGCCATCGCGGGTGTGGTCGTGCAGAAGAAGTTCGCACAGGCCGCGGGGAAGAAGTTGGGTACCGCGGCGGGCGGTCTGATGTGCAGTGGCCCCTTCGAGCTGAAGAGCTGGAAGAGCGGCGACAGCATCACGATGACGCGCAATGACCACTACTGGAATGACGACTACCGTGCCCGCCCGGCGAAGGCGAAGTTCACCTTCATCAGCGATTCGACGGCCTTGGCCCAGGCGCTGGACGCCGGCGAGATCGACGGTGCGTACGAGCTCTCGCCGTCCAGCATCCCTGCCCTGGAGAAGTCGTCCATGGGAACGCTGCGGTTCGGCCCGTCCACCCAGTCGCTGTCGTTGGACGTGGCGCGAGCTGGCGGCCCGCTCGCAGATACCCGGCTGAGGCGGGCCCTCCAGACCATCGTCGACCGAGACGCGCTCGCCAAGGTCGTCTACAAGGGAGCCGCAACTCCCAACTACGCACGCATCAATTCCACGACGTGGGAGCAGGACGGGCGCGCCATCTACCAGAAGGCCTACGACCGCTTCGTGAAGGAACGCGCACACGATGAGGCCGAGGCCAAGCGGCTCGTCGGCGAATCTTCATACGACGGTACGAAGATCGTCCTCGCCTATGAGGGCGGCAACCAGGCGCACGCGCAGATCGCCCAGCTGGTCCAGCAGCAGGCGAAGCAGGCAGGACTGGAGATAGAACTCCAGCCGATGCAGTCCCTCGAGTTCGCCCAGGCACAGTACGACGCCTCCAAGAGGGACGGTGTCGACCTCATGCTCAACTCCGCGTTCAACGGTGTGCAGGATCCCGTCGAGCCGACAGGCTTCGTCTACCTGCCCGGGTCCGTATACAACTACACGGGCTACGACAATCCCAAGGTCACCAGGCTGATCAGCGAGATCCGTGCCAGCTTCGATGTGAAGGAGCGCGCACGGCTGTTCGTGAAAGCCCAGGACATCTACGAGGGTGACAACACCGGTATCCCGCTCCTGAGCACCAACACCGTGTCGTTCCTCAACAAGGACCTGACGGGAGCCGTGACGTCCTTCGCGTACTGGTCGATGCCTTCCATGGCACTCATCGGTTCCGTCGGGTGAGCGCGATGACCCGCCTGAAGGAGTCACGGCCGAGTAGTTCTGGCACACGTCGCGCGCGGGCGCTGGCCCGCGGGGTCGTGCATTGGGTCCTGGGTCCGGTGACAACCGTGCTCGCCGCGTCGTTTGCGATCTTCGTGGCGCTTGCTCTGGCGCCCGGTGACCCTGTCGCGCGCGTGGTCGGTGACCGGGCAACGGACGCGCAGCGCGCAGCTATGCGTCACCAACTCGGCCTCGACGAGCCCGTGGTGGTGCGCTACTTCCACTGGTTGGGCGATGCCCTGCAGGGTGATCTGGGCACCTCCCTGATCAGTCGGCAGGACGTCGCGAGCCTGCTGGCGCCGCGGTTGCTCACGACGCTGACGCTCGTGCTGATGTCAGCGGTCATCATCCTCGTCATCGGTGTCGCGCTGGGCACGGTAGGAGGTGTGAGCGATCGTCTCCGCCCGTTTGTCAACGGTGTCACGGGCCTGGGCGTCGCCATCCCCAGCTTCGTGGCATCGATGGTGCTGATCGGCGTCTTCGCCGTTCAGCTCGGTTGGTTCCCCACGTTCGGATCCGGGGCAGGACTCGTTGACCGCCTGTGGCACCTCACCCTGCCGGCGGTGGCCCTCTCGATCGGATGGGTCGCCTACGTCGCTCAGATGACGGCCGCGGCGGTGAAGGAAGAGGCGGTGCGTGAGCATGTCGAGACCGCGGTCGGGCGCGGCATGCCGAGAACACTGATCCTCAGGCGACATGTGATGCGCAATGCGTCGATCCCCGTGCTGACCGCCTCGGGGCTGACAGTGGCTGGACTCGTGGCGGGTTCCGTCGTTGTGGAAACCGCCTTCGGTATCGACGGAGTGGGGTCGATGCTCGTCAGAAGCGTCTCCAGCAAGGACTACGCGCCGACCACGGCGATCTCTGTACTGGTGGTCGGCGTCTTCGTGGCCATCACCACCGTCATCGACTTCGTGCAGACCCGGGTCGACCCTCGCCTCAGGGAGCACAGCCCATGAGCACCACGACACTGAAGCGCGCACACAGCAGACCGCGCCCGCTTCGTCTGCCCTTCGGCCGTGACCCACTCCTCGTCACGTTGAGTATCGTGTGCGGCATCCTGGCGCTGCTGGCCGTGTTCGGTCCTCTCCTGGCCCCGTACCCACCCGCGCAGACGGACATCCTGGCTGCGAGCCAAGGCCCTTCGGGCGCACACCTTCTGGGCACCGACTCCCTGGGCCGCGACATCCTGTCGCGACTGCTCGCAGGCGCGCGGCTGAGCTTCGCGGGTCCTGGGATCATCGTGCTCGTCAGCTCGATCCTCGGCACGGCTGTCGCCGTGGCCTCGGCCTGGATCGGCGGTGCTTTCGACTCGGCCGTCAAGCGGGCGCTCAACGTGGTCTTCGCAGTCCCCGGCATCCTGGTGGCCGTGCTCGCGGTCGCACTCTTCGGACGGGGCTTCACGGCTCTCGTCATCGCCTTGTCTCTGATCTACACGCCGTATGTCGCGCGGGTCGTACGCAGCGTCGCGGCGACCGAGCGGCGACGTCCCTACATCGAGGCTCTCCAACTCGCGGGTTTGTCCGGGTGGCGGATCTGCACCAGGCACATCCTGCGAAACGTCCTGCCGATCGTTCTGGCACAGGCCACCATCGGTTTCGGGTCAGCCCTGATGGACTTCGGAGCGATGTCATTCCTAGGGCTCGGCGTGCAGCCTCCCTCGGCCGAGTGGGGCCTCATGGTGAGCGACGGGCGGTCGGAGATCCTCGACGGTGCGCTCCAGCAGAGCCTGTGGGCCGGAAGCATGATCGTGGTCACCGTTGTCTGCTTCAACATCCTCGGCGCGCGGATCAGCTCGAACATCGGAGCCAAGCGATGACGGACCTAAAGATGCCGGACGAGCGTCTGCTGGAGTTGAAGCACGTCCGAGTCGACCTCGAGCGTGACGGGAAGCGAAGCCGGGTCATCCACGACGTCAGCCTCTCGATCGACGAAGGGGAGTCTCTCGGTCTCGTCGGCGAGTCGGGATCAGGGAAGTCCTTGACGACCCGAGCCGTCATGCGACTGCTGCCGCGAGGCGCTCAGCTCGATGGCGAGGTCTTGTTCCGAGGCCGTTCAGTGCCGGAGATGAGTCGTGCAGAACTTGCCGACTACCGCTCGTCGCACGTTGGCATGATCTACCAGGATCCCCGCGCCCACACCAATCCGCTCCTCACCGTGGGCGAGTTCCTGGTCGAGGGGGTCACGTCCCGGAAGGTGATGAGCCGCCCGGATGCGACCGAGCTGGCCGTCCGGCTCCTGGCGGAGGTCGGCATAGACGACGGTCCGCGACGCATGAGGCAGTACCCGCACCAGCTCTCGGGCGGGCTGCTTCAGCGAGTCATGATCGTGATGGCCCTCATGACCTCGCCCGACCTGATCCTCGCCGATGAACCGACGACGGCGCTCGACGTCACGGTCCAGTCCGACGTGATGGCGATCCTGGACGAGCAGCGCAGGGACCGAAGGCTCGGGATGCTGTTCATCACGCATGACCTCGACCTCGCGGCCTCGGTGACCGACCGGCTGGCCGTGATGTACGCCGGAGTCGTGGTGGAGAACGGCCCTGCGGACCTGGTTCACGAACAGCCGGGGCACCCCTACACGGCGGCGCTGCTGACCTCACGTCCCAGTCCCGTCGAGAAGCGGCCTCTCGTCGCGATCCCGGGTCGCCCCGCCTCGGCCTTCGAAGTGGGTCGGGGTTGCGTCTTCGTCGACCGGTGTCCTTTTGCCCAGAAGGTGTGCCGTGAAGAGCGCCCGCAGCTGGAACCTCAGTCAGGTCGGCTCGTCGCGTGTCACCGAACAGCGGAAATCGCCGACCAGGCATTCATGGAGGTGAGAGCGTGACTAGTCCCGTCGTCGAGGTCGCCGGCTTGCGCAAGAGCTTCACCGTGGTCGGTGAGGACGGCGCACGCGAGGAACTGCACGCCGTCGGAGGCGTGGATCTCGTCCTGGAGCCCGGAGGCTCACTGGCCGTCGTGGGCGAGTCGGGGTCGGGCAAGACCACAACGGCCAGAATCATCGCGGGACTGGGAAATGCCACCTCGGGCAGCATCACAGTCGCAGGCCAGGACTGGACGCGCCCTGCCCGCGGGCGCGCGGAGCGTCTGGCCCGGTCGCGCCTGGTCCAGATGGTCTTCCAGGACCCGTTCGGTTCACTCGACCCGCGCCAGCGCATCGGTGCGGGCCTGTCCGAACTGCTGGCCCTGCACTTCGACATCGGGCGCACGACCGCCCGGGCCCGCGTGGCCGAGGCGCTCGAGCGGGTCGGGCTGGATGCCTCGCATGCGGAGGCTTACCCTCGCCGACTGTCCGGCGGCCAGCGCCAGCGGGTCGCCATCGCCCGCGCCCTGGTACTGCAACCCCGGGTCCTCATCCTCGACGAGGCGGTCTCCGCGCTCGACGTCAGTGTTCAAGCACAGGTGCTGACGTTGCTCAACGAGATCAGAGACACGCTCGACGTGGCGTACCTCTTCGTGTCCCACGACCTTGCTGTGGTCCGGCAGGTCTGTGACACGTGCATCGTGATGCGCCATGGGCAGGTCGTCGAACGCGGTGAGGTCGCGGTGGTATTGGATGCTCCACAGCATCCGTACACACAGGATCTCCTGGCTGCCGTTCCCCGACCGGGTTGGAAGCCCAGCCGAAGTCGTGACAGACGCCTCGTGGCCGGCGAGCCGGTCCCGCGAGGTGTGACCTCATCCTGACCGACGTCCGCGTGTGGACGAAGCACCCGCGACACCCGTGGGTGCGGCGGGTGTGGGGATCCATCACCGGCAGTTTGGCGCGAGGACGATCTGAGCGCGGTGGACGCGGCCCTGGCAGCCGTCGGCAGAGAACTTCTGGGAACGGTGACATATCGTCACCGACGGCTCCCTGCTTCTCGGTGTCCACGTCATGGTCAACCGCACGACCTGGGAGGACTGTGCCTTCTCAGCGGACGAAGCTCCCTCCGTCGCGCAGGCTGCGCGGGCCGGACAGCGACCGGATCCTGGCCATCTGGAATCCGATGAGCTCCCGAGGCCCGGGAGATCCGTCGATGCTGGGCGAACGGGATTCACCCGATCCGTCGGCCCGGGACGTGTTCGGCCCGTACGAGAAGCTACTCGCGGACGGCTGGCGCCTGTCGTCGGTCAGCGCCGTCCTGCGCGACCCAGACGGAGAGGCGTCCGTTGTCTTGTGCGTGAACCTGGACCGCACGCCGCTGGAGCAGGCCGCAGCCATCCTGTTCGCATTCGGCGCTCCGAGCGTGGCCCGGCCGGAGGCGCTGTTCGAACAGGACTGGAACGAGCGCGTCCAGCACATCGTCGGCACGTAAGTGCACGAGTGCGACCGCCCGGTCGAGCGGCTGACCCGCACCGACCGCCTGGCCGGCCTCGCCCGGCTGGATCAGGTCAAGGTCTTCGCCGTACGCTGTGCCGCTCCCGTCGGCGCCGGCATCCTGCGGATCTCCCGATCGACCCTCTATGGCCTGCTGGCCGAACTGAGAACACCAAACGCAAAGGACGGAACGACATGACCCGGCTGCCGGACTTCCGCCTGGAAGCCCACTTCTCCCAGTGGGAGTTCACCGCGCGGTACCACATGACCGCCTCCGACGTCCAGACCATGACCCTCAGCGAGCTGCTTGCCCTGGCTGACGACCAGGACCGGGCCGCGTTCGAGAACCTGTCCTTGGGCTACACCGAGACCTTCGGCGATCCGGCCCTGCGCGAGGCGATCGCCCAGACGTTCGTGCGGGCCGACGCCGCCGACGTCATCTGCTTCGCGGGTGCCGAGGAAGCCCTCTACTTGGCGATGAACGTCCTACTGGACTTGGGCGACCACGCGGTTGTGGTGACACCGAACTACCAGTCGGCCGAGACCGTGCCGCTGGCACTGTGCGAGGTCACCGGCGTCGCCCTCGATCCCGACCGCGATTGGGCCCTGGACCTCGACGCGGTGAAGGCGGCGATCCGCCCGAACACCCGAGTCGTGTCGGTGAACTTCCCCAACAACCCCACCGGAAAGATCATCAGCCCCGCCGACTTCACCGAGCTGGCGCGGCTGTGCGACGAGCGCGGCATCCACCTGTTCAGCGACGAGGTCTACCGCGGCCTGGAACGCGACCCGGATCGCATACTGCCGCAGGCCGCCGACCTGTCCGCGCGTGCCCTGTCGCTGAACGTGACCTCCAAGTCCCTGGGCCTGCCGGGCCTGCGGATCGGCTGGATCACCTGCCGCGACCGGGCCCTGTTGTCCCGGCTGGAGCGGGCCAAGCACTACACCACCATCTGCAACTCCGCGCCCAGCGAGGTCCTGGCCCGCATCGCGCTCAAGGCCCGCACCACGATCCTGGAGCGCAACCGAGCCCTGATTGCCAAGAACCTGCCGGTGTTCGACGCGTTCTTCGCCGAGTTCCCCGACGACTTCGAGTGGCAGGCGCCGGACGGCGGCTGCATCGCCTATCCCCGCTACCACAGCCCGGAAGGAGTGGAGGAGTTCTGCACCCGTCTGGTGGAGGAAGCCGGCGTCCTGCTGCTGCCCGCCAGCACTTACCGCTCTGAACTCACCCCCACCCCCACCGACCGATTCCGGATCGGCGTCGGCCGCCGCAACCCGGAAGAGGGCCTGGCCGCGTTCGCGCAGTGGATGCGAGGAGACCGATGACTCCGTCTGTCTTCGATACAGCGGCCATCTGGCGGGCCGCCGCCCCGGACGCGCTTGTCGCCCACGGCCGCACCATCATGCCGCCCGAGATCGGGGTAGCCGGTAATCTCCGCCGGACCCATGAGGGCTGACGGTTGGCTGGCCGGCTCAGGCGTTCACGCGGGGGACAGCAGGCATCGAGAGCAGCGCCAGGAACCGGTCGAGAGCCCGCAGTTGACGCTCCACGGTCCAGATCTCCGGATGCTCCACCGCCGACAGAGCCATGCCGGTCGTCCATGAGCGCACCAGGTCCAACGTCACCTCGAACTCTTCATCCCTCACGAAGCCCTCGATGCCCTGGGCGAGGATCGCCCTCATGGCTGGTTCCAAGCGTGTGATGCAGTCGTCGACGGCCGCGTTGGCGTCCCGGTGAGCGACCAGCGCGATGCGCCCCCGCTCCCTGATCAAGGTCTCCTCGTCGACAGGCAGGAACCAGAGGAGAGCTGCGTGCAGCCGCTCTTCGGGATCGGCGATAGCGGCGAGTTCCCTGGCGAACTGGTCCGATTCGGTGAAGAAGTGGTCAAGTATGCCCGTGATGAGCACATCACGGTTGGGGAAGTAGTGGGTGACGAGCGTGATCGAACCGCCTAGCTGCTTGGCAAGGTTCCTCAAGGTGAGCTTAGTAAACCCGCCTTCGCCCAGAAGTCGCACCGCCGCGTCAGTGACCTCTTTCGCGCGCAGCTCCGGATCGACGTACTTCGGCATGCTTCCTCCCCGTCCGCTGGACGGTGTCCGCGCCCCTTGCGTTCACCCCGCCAGTTTCGTACATCAGACATTACATGAAAGTTGCGAGCTCTCCTCGCGGGTGTGGCAGCGCCCGGCTGCCAGGTGCCGGGACGCAGGCTTGGGCAATGCGACCGCCGAGAGTTGAGCCACCCGATCGCAGCAGTCGGGTCGGTCGTGGCGCGGTGGCCGGCGTTGGGGCTGCCTTCGCTGCTTTCGCCTGCGGCGCCGCACTGGATCGCCGGTTGGGGGCGGCGGCGGGAATCTGACGGCGGCCTCGGACATGGTGAGGGGGCGTGCCGGTGCTGTGGCTGGGGCGCCCCTCTTGCGGTAATGTAGAGCAAGTTATATAATGCATGCTATGCGACCTGCTGGGTGATCGATTTCGCTTCAGGTGCTGGGCACGCCTTCGCGTCCTTGCAGCCTGCCAGGGCCCCATGGGCGGCCCGTGGCAGCACAGCTCTCATAGCCCGCCGACAGGAGACCTCGATGGGCAGCGAATTCCTTGAGAGGGCATCTTCGACGCCCATGGCAACGTCCAGGTCGTAACAGGCGCCGGACGAACACCGCAGGACAGGGGTCAGCGACCGTGTCTCGCAGGCGGTAGGAACCTAAGTCGCGCGGGGGTGGCCTGATGCCACGGAACTTCCTCTTGAACGGAGCGTCACCACGGTGCCCATCGCCACCCGACACATCGGCCCAGCCCCTCTGAGCGCGGCAGCCGAACAGCACATGGTGCCCATGCGGGACGGCGTCGAACTAGCCACCGACGTCTACCTCCCCGCCTCACCGGACCGCTGCCCCACGGTGCTGGTCCGGCTGCCGTACGACAAAAACAGCCGCTACTGCTTCATGGAGCAGATCGCCGCGCAATTCACCGCGCGCGGCTACGCCACGGTCGTCCAGGACGTCCGCGGCAAGTTCCGCTCCCAGGGCGAGACCGAGCCGTTCGTGACCGAGTCCGACGACGGCTACGACACCATCGAGTGGATCACCCAGCAGCAGTGGTCCGACGCTGTCGTGGGCATGTGCGGCGACTCCTACTTCGGCTTCACTCAATGGGCCGCGGTCACCTCCGGTCATCCGGCCCTGAAGGCGATCGTGCCCCGGGTCACCTCCATGGAACTGGCCGTGGTGGTGCCGCGCTGGCATCCGGAGCGGATCGTCACCCTGTACGGGGCGGAGTACCTCGCCGACTACTGGGCATCCCGCGACATCGTTTACACCCCGATCGACTACGACCGCCGACCCGTCCTGGAAGCGTTCGAGGAGGCGTTCAGCGCGTCAGGAAGCAGGTCGGCGGCTTTCGACAGCTGCGTACCGCATCCCCAGCCCGCCGAGCCGTACCCCCGCGGGCACCCCTTCCAGGCGCCACCGGTGGCGACGCTGCACGGGGTTGGCTGGTTCGACAACCTGCTGGGCGAGTCCATGCGCGACTACACGGCCATGGCGGCACACCTCGCCTGGGGTCCCCTGACCTACCTGCACGCCGACTCCATCGACCACGAGAACAACCAGCTCGCTCACGCGCCCGTACAACCGGAGAACGACCACAGCACCGACGATGCGGCACTGCGACGGACCGTCGCACACTACGTCGCTCCGGTGCTGGAGTTCTTCGACGTGTTCCTCAAGGAGGAGCAGCCCGTTGAGGCGCTTCCACGGGTGCGCTGGCACCTGGGCCATGGGGGCTTCCGTACCTCCACGAGCTGGCCGCCGCCCCGGGCGCGCGAGATGGTGCTGTATCTGGCCGAGCCCGAGTCGGCGGTACGGGACGCGCACGGCGGCTCGCTGCGCGCGCACCAGGAGGCGCCTGCCGACCCGCCGCGGGCCGTGAGATGGACGCACGATCCGCGCGACCTGGTGCCCAGCGTCACCGGGGATCCCTTCTCGGCGCTGCGCGAATGGGTCGACGAGAGCGAACTCCAGTCCCGCTCCGACGTCCTGACCTTCACCGCAGCTCCGGTCTCCACACCGCTGGACCTGGCGGGCCCGGTACGCGCCGAACTCACCGTCGACTCCACCGCACCCGGCATGCATCTGTTCGCCAAGCTCTTCGACGTCTTTCCCGACGGTACGGCCCACATGCTCGTCCGTGGACAGGCGGTACTCCCGCCCCACGGCGGCGGGGCCGACGTCGGCCCCGCCGAGATCGACCTCGGGCACACGGGCTACCGGATCCGTCCGGGCCACCGCCTGCGCCTCCAGCTGGCGTGCAGCGACTTCCCGCACTACCTCTGGCATCCCGGTACCGAGGAAAACCCGTGGCTGGCGGCACGGGGGCGCCCCAGCACACAGACGCTGTTCCTCGGCGGCGGTCTCCCCGGCCAGGTGTGGATAACCGTGCTCGGAACGGAGGAATGAGGGCCGTGCAGACTGACTCGTTTCAGGTCTCAGGGCGCGGCTCGGAGGCCGGACCGCAGTTGGTCGGCATCGGGCGTTATCCGGTCAAGGGACTGGGAGGTGAGTCACTCGACGAAGCCTTCCTGGGCTCGGACGGCCTCCGCTTCGACCGTCTGCTCGGCCTGGCCAACGACGTGATCCCGCTGGAGAGTTTCGGCAGCTGGACGAGTTACGAGGCATTCCACGCCCTTGACGCCAGACCAGACCTCGGCGGCTACTCGGCTCGCGTCTCGTCCGTTGCTGCGGGAGCACCTGCGGGCGCGGAAGGTGCCGAGGTCGTGCTCACGGCGCGGGACGGCGAAGAACTGCGGGTCGGACTTCGGGAGGACGGCCGGCTCGACGACGACGAGTTCGTCGGATCGCGGATCCAGGACTGGTTCGGTTCCGCGGGCAGGACGGCGCGACTGGTCTCCTCGGGCAGCCATCTGTGGGATTTCGCCGACGCCCCGATATCGATCATCAACCTCGCCACCGTCCGTGACATTGCACGCGTCGCGAGGACCCCGCTCGATCCACGGCGGTTCAGAGCCAACCTGTATGTCGACGGCCTGCCCCCGTGGGCGGAGTTCGGGCTCCTGGGTACGCGACTGCGCATCGGTGAGGTCGACCTCGATGTGCTGCGCCCCGTAGAGAGATGCAGGGCAACGGCGGTCGACCCCGACACCGGAGGCACCGAGGTCAATGTCCCGGGCATCCTCGCCGGCCACTTCGGCCATCTCCACTGCGGGGTCTATGCCCAGGTCAGGACGCCGGGCAGCATCAAAGTCGGCGAACACGCGCACGTCGGCCCACGCCGCCCGCTCACGTACGCGATGCGGGGACTGAGCCAGGCGGAGATCGTGTCGGCGCCACGGATGGCCAGGGTGACCTCGGTGAGCCGGGCGGCCACCACCGCCACGAGCATCGAGTTCGAGGAACCGAGCCCCACTCTCGCGACGGCCCGTCCCGGCCAGTACCTGCGGGTGCACCGTACGGATCTGGACGCTCCGGGATGGCGCAACTACACGATCAGCCGCGCCGGTGACGGACCCGCCCGCATCACCGCGGAGTACCGCGAGGGCGGCGTCGTGTCGCCGTGGCTGTCCGGTCTGCGCGAGGGCGAACACGTCCTCGTCAGCGGCCCGTTCGGGGACGCCGTCATCGACGCGGACAGCGACCGCCCGCTCCTGGTCCTGACAGCGGGCATCGGAATCACTCCGGCGCTCGCCACGGCCCACGCCCTGGTGGCCGCCCGCAGCGAACGCCCGGTGAACTTCGTGCACGTCGTCCGCGACCTCGAAAGCCTTCCGCACTGGGACGAACTCCAGGAAGCAGCCGCACAGTTGAGCCGGGTCCGCATACACCTGTACGTGACGCGGCCACGGCCCGAGGACGCCGCGGTGGAACATCGCCGCGGACGTCCTGACCGCGCTCTCATCACAGGCATCCTGACGGATCCGCCATCCACCGAGGTCCACCTGTGCGGGCCCACGTCGTTCGTGACCGCCATGAGGACAACCGTCCAGACGGCGGGTGTACCGGCGAGTTCGATCCGGTACGACGCCTTCTACTCGCCGAGGACCGTGGACGTCACCCCCCGGCCGGCGCCGCACACGGGGCCGTTCCAGGTGACCTATCGGCCGTCGGGAACGACCGCCAAGTGGACTCCCGAGTCGGGAACGCTTCTCGAACTGGCGGAGTCCCTGGGACTGACGCTGCCCGCCAGTTGCCGTGCCGGGGTGTGCGGGACGTGCGCCGCAACGGCCCACGGCCCTACTGCCTACCTGGTCGACCCGCTCATGGAACCCCGAGATGGACAGGTTCTGCTCTGTGGCTCGGTTCCTGCGGCGGACCTCGTGATCGAAGGCTGACGGTTTCGGCGACATGCGAAGCGCGAGCACGCTGACTTGTGGCGGCAAGAAGTTCATGCCGAGACAGTCGAATCGACGAGAGTTGGAAGATCTTGAATCCGAGGGTGGTGTCGTGATGGACCGTTGCGTCAACTTGCACGAGGCGGAGCTCGACCCGTTGCCGCTGGAAGAGAACGACATTCTCGCGGGACGCCCGGCCGCGGCCGTGAAGGCTCTGGGAGAGTTCAGCGGTACGGAATTCGGCGTGTGGTCGTTGACATCCGGCACGGTCCGCGACGTCGAGGTCGACGAAGTGTTCGTCGTGCTTGAGGGAGATGCGACTGTGCGGTTCGAAACCGGAGAGAGTATCGAGCTCACCCCCGGCGTCTTCGTACGCCTGCACGCGGGGGAACGGACCGAGTGGGAGGTCCGCTCCCTCCTCCGCAAGCTCTATGTGGCAGCCGGCTGAGGGCGTAGAGGAGTGGGCATCGTGGCGGCGCCTGACTCTCGGGCCCCAACTGCGGAGTGGCCCTCTCCACTGGGCGAGGGCTCCGGCCGGGCGCGTGCCGGTCGGAGCCCTCGTAGTGACGGAAAGCAATCGAGTGGCTATGTCACTGGTGGTGCGGTGGCGTCAGGTAGTGCTGCCTGAGGAGCTCCTTTCCGTAGTCGTTGCCGTTGGGCGTGCGGATGATGGAGTGAACGTGCTTCTGGGTCGGGCCGCTGCCCTGGGTGGCGCCGTACGCGCCCGCAAGCGGACCGGGAATCTGGCGTCGACCTCGACCCAGATGACCGGGCTGTGCACCCGGACGTAGAAGGCAGAGTCGTCGGCGGTGCCGCCGGCCCAGGTCACGTAGGTGTTGTCGAGGTGCTTGCGGACCTCGGCCATCCGCACCTCGGCGACATCGGCCTTGGCGCGTCCGACGAATACCTCGACGATGCCGAGGCGCTTCTTCTTCTGGGCGGTGGTGAACTTGCTGCCGCGCAGGCCCGTGTATTCCTGAACCGTGTTGTCGGAGAAGGCTCCCGCCTTCATCGACTCGTTCGACTTGGTCGAGGACTCGATCGCGACCGCCTGCTGCGCCGCCGTGAGGGAGTTGAGGAAGGTGAGGCCGGCGACGACCTCCTCGTGGCAGACGGTCACGGTCTCGCTGTCGATCTCCATCGAGGTCGGTTCGGAGCCCCAGAAGCAGGGGCACGACCTGGTCGCCGAGGACGAAGTAGTTGACGACCAGGTGGTGGCCGTCGAACTGGAAGCCCCAGGGTTCGGTCGTCGACGGGGTGCCCATCAGGGTCCAGTAGTAGGCGTCCTCGTTGAAGGAATCGGTGTTGTTGATCGCCTCGCCGGCCGCCTGGTTGATCTGGCGGATCTTCTCAGTGGTCTCCAGCCCGTCCGCACCGAGCGCCGACCGCAACAGGGCGGTGCCCAGAGCCTTCTGAGTGCCCGTCATGTCCGCGAGGGTGACGCCTTGGCGTTCGTAGGAGTCGATGTTGCTCCACCGCCGCCACTCGGTGGAGTGGATCGTGAACTGCGTCGAGGCCTTTTGTGCGTCGGTCAGTCCGGCAAGGAAGGCCTTCGCGGCGGCGATCACAGGGGCGGTCGCGACACCTGTGGAGTGGACCGTGTAGAGGTCGTCGATCCGTTTGCCGTCGGTGGTCAGGCCGAAGAAGTCCTCGGTGATCGACTGGTTGCCGGGGCCGCCGCCCGGGCCGCCGCTGGGCGCCCCGCTCGGAGCGGCGGAGGCGGATGCTGTCGCGTCGGCCGTGACAGTGCCGGTGACGTCGTCGGCCATTGCGGCCCAAGCTCCGGAGCCGCCCATGGTCGCGACGGCCGTGGCGCCGGACGCGAAGAAGACCTTGCGCATGAAGTTGCGGCGGCTCGCGTGGGCGCGGCGGCCGGTCTCCGACTGCGGTTCGTGCGCCGTGGGCTCCCCGGGGTCGATCTCGGGCATTGTCGCTGTCTCCCTTCGTCGTTGGCGCGTCCATGTCGGGTGGGATGCCGGGCCCGTCGTCGGCCACCCGGATGAAGCGCGAGTGCTCCGTCGTCTCGACGGTGGTGATGACCGTGGTGCCGGGCTGTGTGTGCGTACGGGCGTTGGCCAGCAGGTTGCCCACGACCTGGTGCAGTCGCGCCGCGTCGCCGGTGACCTCCGCCGGGGCGTCAATCAGCAGGGCGAGCTGCCAGTGGTGTTCGCCTCCGGCGGCCCGCGCGTCCCACACCGCTTCGGCGAACAGGGCCGTGAGATCCACCTCGGCGCGCTTCATCGGACGCCCCTCGTCGAGGCGGATGAGCAGGAGCAGATCCTCGACCAGACCGGACATGCGCATGGACTCGGTTGAGACGCGGCGCCAGGCGAGCCGGGGTTCGATCCTCTCGGTGCCACGGTTCATCAGTTCCGCGTAGCTGACGATCGAGGCGAGTGGAGTACGCAACTCGTGGCGGGCGTCGGAGAGGAAGCGGCGCATGCGCTCCTCGGTGCGCTGGCGCTCGGCGAGCGAGGACTCGACGTGGTCGATCATGCGGTTGAGGGCGGCGCCGACCTGGCCGGCCTCGGTCGCAGGGTCGGTGTCTCCTCTGGGCACACGGATGAGGCCGGTGGCCTCGCCGTGGCCCAGCGGGGCGCGGGAGACCTCGACGGCGGTGGCGGCGACCCGTCCCAGCGGCCGGAGTCGGCGTCGGATGAGGACGGCACACACGCACCCGGCGACAGTGAGCCCTACGACCGCCACACCGGCCTCGACCACGACCAGGTCGCTGATCATGTCCTGAACATCATCCATCGGCAGGCCCACGAGCACGGGGATGCCGTCGCCGCTGATGGCCGTGATGCGATAGGTGCCCAGCCCGGGGACGGTCCGGGTGTGGAGGGATCCGTCGGTGGAAATGCCGCCGAGTGCGCCGAGTTGGGCGGTCGTGAGGGGCTGTGGCACGGCGTTCTCGTCGACGACTTCGGCGGCGGCGACGTTTCCCTCGCTGTCGAGCCGGGCGGCCATCGTGCCGACGGGCTGCCCTCGCTCGCTGAGGAACCCCAGGTCCGTGGCGTCTCCGGTGCGCCGCTGAAGCCCGCCCTGGCCGCGCTCCGCGGCATCGGTGACTCGCTGGTCCAAGTTCCCTAGCAGGTAGGTGCGTTGGGCGTAGACGGTCGTGAGGGCCATCGCCGCGCACACCACGGCGAGGGTGAGGCCGATGAAGAGCAGCAGACGGGTCCGCAGCGAGCGCCCCCGCAGCCGGATCCTCATCCTGCCTCCTCGGCCGGTCTGATGGTGTATCCCATCCTGCGCAGCGTACGGAACATCGGCGCCCGGCCTTTGTCGATCTTCTTGCGCAGGTGGGAGATGTAGGCCTCCACAAGGTTTCCGCCGGCGTCGAAGGACCTGCTCCAGACGTGATCGAGGATCTGGGCCCTGCTGAGCACCTGGCGCGGTGGCTCATCAGCAGCCACAGCAGGTCGAACTCCTTGGCGGTGAGCTCGACGGGAGCGCCGTCGCGGTGCGCTTCACGGGTCTTCTCGACCAGCACCAGGCCCCCGAGGGTCAGCACGGACTCACCGGCCTTCGCGTCCTCGACGCCGGCGCGGCGCAGCAGACCGCGCAGCTGCAGTACAACCTCCTCCCACGAGAAGGGCTTCGTGACGTAGTCGTCCGCGCCCGCCGAGAGTCCCTCCATGCGATGCTCCAGGGCGTCCCGGGCGGTGAGCATGAGAACCGACAGGCGGGGATTCTCGTACCGCAGACGCCGCACACCTGCACGCCGTCGAGGCCCGGCAGCATCCCGTCCAGGATCACGGCGTGCGGGGCACAACCGCGCGCCACCCGCAGCGTGCTCTCCCCATGGACCGCCGGACAGGCCCGCCAGCCCGCGTCGGTGACGGCCACGGTCAATGTCTCGACGAGTCCGGGCTCGTCATCGACGACCAGCACACGAATTGGGTCCTCGTGGCTGTCGGTGATGCCAGACATGATTCGACCCTTTCGGAGTTCACTGGGAGGTCTCTGTGCTGCGACTTGGTGAGATCTGTGAGTAGGTGCCGGAGGGGCAGCAGCGACAAGTCAGGTGGGCGGCAGAGCGGACCACCCTCGGAGCGAGATCCGGACCATTTCCGGGCCAGCAACCCGCCGCACGCGTGCGTTTGGTGAACCGGCCCAGGACGTGAGGGTTTCAGGGCCACCCGCCGGCCAGGCTGGCCGGGCGCATACATCAGCGACGCTCGGCGGCCCGGGGGTACGGGCCACCCTTGGTTCGCCGAGGTGGGTCCGCTGGCGTTGGTATGTCCCATTCTGGATTCCACCCGGTACTGGGTCCGTTCGGTCCCCTGACCCAGGACGGCGAATGGTTCGCCCGGCTCAGGGGAGACCCCGCACGTATTCCTGACACTGCGGAGCAGTTACACGACGGCAGGACCAGCTGATGC
Organism: Streptomyces vulcanius; assembly: GCF_042653945.1. NCBI lineage: Bacteria > Bacillati > Actinomycetota > Actinomycetes > Kitasatosporales > Streptomycetaceae > Streptomyces > Streptomyces vulcanius. The sequence continues at coordinate 33,131 of NZ_JBHSFK010000067.1, forward strand.
TGTTCCGTACGGTGTGCAAAGGGCGGTGGGGTGTCTCGGCTACCCATGTGAGGAGAAGAAGGCGAATCTGGAACTCGACCTGCGATCCTGCGACGGGTTTCGGCGACCGCGGGACGGCGCCCCAGGCCACTGTCCTGGCCTGCTGCACCTCTACAACAGTGCGGCGCCAAGCCCTCCGTCGAGCACGAGGGCACCGCCAGTGCAGAACGACGACTGGTCACCGGCGAGGAACAATGCGGCTTCGGCAACCTCTTCCGCAGTGCCGTAGCGACCCTGCTTCTGCTCGATCAAGGCATCGAAGCCGCCAGCGGGCAGGCCGAGGATCTCCTCGACCCGAGGTGCCGCCGGGATCACCAGATCGGTGCTTATGAATCCCGGCAGCAGCGCGTTGACCCGCACGCCGTGCGGGCGCAGTTCGCTGGCGGCCGTTTTGGTGAGGTTCACCACCGCGGCCTTGGTAGCGGCGTAGTGCGCGAGTAGCGGCGTTCCAGTAGTAGCTGTGACGGAGGCGAGTGTGACGATCGAGCCGCCGCCGGAGGCGATGATCGCCGGTGCCGCGTGGCGGATGCTGAGGAAGACTCCATCAAGATTGACCGAGGTGACGGCCCGCCAGGTTGCGAGATCCATCTCCAACAGCGGGCATGGAGATCCGACACCGGCGTTGGGCACCATGATGTGTAGCCCGCCGTGCCGTTCGGCGGTCGCGTCGATCAGCGCCGCAACCTGCCGCTCGTCGCGTACGTCGCAGACCTGGTGCGTGGCACCGGGGATGCCCGCTGCGACCTTCTTGGCCGTCGCCCCGTCGATGTCGGAGACGACGACCGTTGCTCCCGCGGCACCGAATCGTTCGGCGATGGCCCGCCCCAGTCCTCTGCCCCCGCCGGTGACGACAGCGACTTTGCTTTCGAGTGAGTGGTTCATGCTGAGTGGTTCCTTTCTTCGGTGAGTCGAATACGCGGTTCAGCTGAGCGGTGCCGACGTCCTCCGACAGCCTGGTCCGGTGAAGACGGCGTCCGGGCGCAACGCGCGACGACCGCCCCGAACCGACCGGGCGCTCAGGCGCTTCCCTGCCGCTCGCGTCAGCGCCCGGACACGGCCTTGGTGGAGACGTCCCACAAGCGGGCGGCGTCGTCCGGGTCGAGCGCGTAGCCGGCGACGCCTCCGTGGAAGTTGTCCGGGTTCAAGGGCTCGGCTTCGTTGCAGTCCTCGAAGTAGCGGCCGCTGGCGCCGTCGAGCAGCGGAGAGGTCGCGGCCAGGACGGATGTGGCCGCACCCTGCTCAGCCGTCTTCCACGGCAGCTGCGGGGCACCACTCTCCTCGTAGTGGGCCAGCGGTTCGGGATTGATGTGGCGTGTCAGGTTGGTGTGGACAGCGCCGGGCATGACGGCGTTGACGGTGACGCCGACACCGGCCCACCTCCTGGCGGCTTCCACCGCGAACAGCACGTTGGCAGTCTTGGACTGCCCGTATGCGGTCTGCGGGTCGTACGGGCGCCGCTCGAAGTGGATGTCGTCGAAGACGACCGGGGAGAGCCGGTGCTGTGAGGAGCTGACCGAGACGACACGCGCGTCTCCCGCCGCGGCGAGCGCCTGGTGGAGCCCGGTGGTCAGCGCGAAGTGGCCGTAGTGATTGGTGGCGAAGTGTAGTTCCCAGCCCTCCGGAGTGCGGGTCAGCTGTGGCTCCATCACGCCCGCGTTGTTGACCAGGATGTGCAGGGGGCCGTACCAGCCGGCGACGAAAGTAGCCACCGAATCCTGGTCGGCGAGGTCCAGCGATGCGACGAGGACGTCCTTGTTGCCGGTGTCGGCGATGATGTCCTGGGCCGCGCGCTCACCGGCGGCGGGGTTGCGGACCGCCACAGTCACCTCGGCGCCGGCGCTGGCCAGCGCGCGGGCGGTCTCGAGGCCGATGCCAGACGTCGCCCCGGTGACGACGACCCGGCGGCCGGGCAGGGCGACGCCGGACACAACTTCGGTGGCGGTGGACTGGGCCGTGAATCGTGTGGTGAGACGTGTGGTCACTGTCGTGATCCTCTCGATGTGATGTGAAGGGGGGCTGCGCGGCAAGCCGGCTCGCCACCGCACGACCGGCTACTCCGTGGGGTAGGCCCTTGCCCGAGGGCGGATCATGCTCTCCGCTACGAACGACGCCACGAGTCGACCGCCATGGTGGGACGTCGGCGCATCCAAGAGCGAATCCATCAGGGCCGCGGCTGACACGTTGGACGCCTGCTTGTTGAGCAACATGAGAGTTTCCGTCCTTCTCACATCGGGGTGCCTCAGAAGCCGAAACAACGTCAGAAGCCTTTGGGTGTCTACGAGGTGTCGCCGAGCAGTCAGCGCGAGGGCGCTGCGGTACACCGGCACGGCGATCGCTGCGACGGCTACATGCATGAGCAGCAGGGAGATCACCCCGGCAACTCCGCCGTCCCCGAGGAGGAAGGAGTCGGGGACGGCGGACAGCATGACAACTGCCGGGAGGGACGACAAGCGCAGGGGCACTGTGGCGCCGTCGTGGGAGAGGTCCGTGACTGTGTGCGTGCGACCGAAGGGAGCTCGGGCATCTGGAGGCCATGGCTGCAGGGGACGCGTAGGCGGTAGTCCGGACCGATTTCCAGTCGCCGCGCTCTGCCTGGGCTGTGCCACAGCGCTGGATGCAGCCCTCGCCGTCATGGCCTTGGCCAGTTCCGTGTCATAGGCGTAAGGCATGTGGGCTTCCTGAGTAGATCAGGATCCGTGGCCAGGGAATTTGCGACGGTGGCTCCAGTGCTGCTTCCCAGTAGCGGCCGTCGGGCCGCCGGTGGCTAGGCGGCCGACCTCAGCTGGCCGGACCGGAGGGCTGCCACGACGCCGCCGTCGACGAGGAGGTCGGTGCCGGTGACAAAGGTCGAGGCCGGGCCGAGCAGGAAGGCGGCGGCGTCGGCGATGTCGTTGGGTGTGCCCAACCGCCCGGTACCCGACGCGTCGACCATGGCACGCATGTGCTGTCCCGTGTCCCCGGCCAGTTCCTGTCGGCCCATCGGGGTAGAGATGATGCAAGGGCTGATGGAGTTGACGCGGGCGCCACGCTCGCCCCACGTCAGGCTGGCGCCCTGTACGCGGAGCAGGTTGGCGCGCTTGGCGACACTGTAGGCGCTACCCGGGTTGGCGGCCCTTGCCGCGCTCACGTACGGCAGCTCCAGCAGTTCATCGGCGGGGGCATAAGCCAGTGCATGCTCCTCTTGAGGAGTGAGCGACTGCGCCAGGTGGCCGGCCATGCTGGCGATGACGACGCCCGCGCCGCCCGGGGCGATGACACGGCCGAACTCCTCCAGGACCAGGGCGACACCGAGCAGGTCAACCTGGAGGATCGCCGAGGCGGACGCCTGAACTGGCGAGAGTCCCGCGGTGTGGGCGACCTGGGCGACTCTGCCTCGCGCCGCTGCCGCCTCAGCGAGGGCGGTCACCGACACGCGTGAGGAGACGTCGACATGTTGTGCCACGATGTCGTAGTCGTCGCCGCGCAAAGCGTCAGCGGCGGTATCCATGGTGGCCTTGTTGAAGTCGGCCAGAAACACGGTTCTGCCGGTGCCCTGCCGGCGTGCCATCTCCTGCCCCATCCCGCCGACACCAATGACGACGAGTACTTCTCGGTCCACAATGACTCTCCACTTAGCTCTGCCTACGTGATGATTTGGCACGCAATTCAAACCCTTGCGTGGTGGCCGTCGGGGCAACTCCCGGGCCGCTGTGTCCGGCGGTTCCGCCGACCGTGGTCACCACCGCACCGGAAGCTCTGTCAGTCCTCCGACGACGAGTCCTTCCACCCGGCGGAGGTCCTCGGCCGGCACGGCGAGGTCGAGGGTGGGAAGCTTGCGCAGCAGCACATCAAGGACTACCTGCAGTTCGGTGCGCGCCAGCGCCTGCCCCAGGCACGAATGCGGTCCGGCACCGAAGGCCAGGTGCGGGTTCGGGCTGCGGGTGAGGTTCATGTCGCCGGCACCGGCGAACGCGTTCTCGTCGCGGTTGGCCGCGGACATGTCGCACATGACGGTGGTACCGCTGGGGAGCATGGTGCAGGCCACCTCGACTTCTTCTCTGATGTACCGCGGCATGCCGAACCCTAGGTTGGCGTCGTAGCGCAGGGCCTCCTCCACCGCCGAACGGGTCAGTGACCGGTCCGCCAACAGCTGTTCCCAGCGCCGCCGGTCGATCAGCAGCATGGCCACGATCTTGCCGATCATGTTCGACGTGGTCTCGTGCCCGGCGACCAGCAAGCCCTGGCCGGTGGCCACAAGTGCCGCGTCGGGCATGCGCTCGTCCTCGGAATCGCTGGCAGTGATGAGCGCACTGAGCACATCCTCGCCCGGCTCCGCACGCTTGGCGGCGATGTGGACGGCCATGTACTCGGTGAACTCCTCCTGGGCTGCCTTGGCCTCCGCCCCGGTGTACCGGGTCAGGTTGAGCATCGTGTCGGACCAGTGGGAGAACCGGTGCCGGTCGGAGTCGGGGACCCCGAGCATCTCGCAGATCACCCCTACCGGCAGCGGGAAGCCCACGTCGGCTTTGAGATCCGCAGGCTGCCCCCGCTTCACCATCTCGTCGACGAGGCGCTCGGCCATCGCCTCGATCCCCGGCCGCAGCGCGTTCATCCGCTTGGTCGTGAACCATCTCGTGAGCATCCGCCGCCACCGCTGATGCCCCTCGGCGTCATGGGGTATCGCGTCCGACATCTCGTTGTTGAACAACCCACCCTCGGAGTCGGTGATCTGGGCTGCGTCGTCCGCGTGCAGATTCCTGGTGAACCGCGGATTGGACAGCACCTGCTTGACGTCCTCGTAGCGGGTAAGCAGCAGGGCCTCGTCCCCGCTGGGCAGCTTCACCCGCGCGATCGGGCACTGCTGCTGTAACTCCGCCCATTCCGTCGGCGGCTCCAATGCCGCCGGCCTGGAAAGCGGGTAGTCCAGCACCTGCTCACGGTCGTCGTGAGCCACGAGAACCTCCTTCATTGAGTCGCTCTTGGGTCGGCGCGCCTTTCGACGGGGTCGACACTAGGCATTGTTTGCGTATAGTGCAATCAATGCACTGTGTGCCAAATAATGGGAGGGTGGCTCGGAGATGGAAAGATGGCCAGGTCCGCGCCGCACCGAGGGCGGATGCCAGAGCGGGGGAAGTCATGGCAACCCAGCAAGCGCAGCCCAAGCGCGGACGTCCGCGACTCACCGAGCGCCGCCGGGAGCAGAACCGCGCCGAGATCGCGGCGGAGGCGGCCCGGCTCTTCCTGGAACAGGGGGTCGCCAACACGTCCGTAGAGGACATTGCCGAGGCGGCCGGTGCCTCCCGGCGCACCTTCTGGCACTACTTCTCCACCAAGGAGGAGGCCGTCGCCCCGCTGCTGGTGCGCGCACTCAGCCGTGCGACCGAGGCCTTCGAGGCTCGGCCGGAGGAGGAGCCACTCCTGGAGGCTCTTGGTCGGGCCATGATCAGTATCGCGAGGGACGGCATCGACTCGAACGTGGTCGGCATTATTCGGCTGGCACGGGAGGAGCCGGGCTTGCGCCGGGCGTGGCTGCAGGCCACCAGCGACATGGAAACGCGCATGGTCGACGTGATCGCCCGCCGACTCGGCGTGGACTCGCACGGTCTGGCCATCCGGGTCCAGGCTGCCATGATCACATCCGCGATCCGGATCATGGCCGAGGAGTACGCCTGGCACGGCGACGAGTACGGGGACAACGTGCGGAGCATCCTGGAGAAGACCCTGCATCTGGTCACCGAGGGCTTCTCGTCGGCCTCCCAGGGGGCGTGACCACAAGATCGCAGCCCGCCCTGGAACCTGTAGCGCACTCGTCGGCCCCGCAGGGACACAGCAACTGCACGAGGCGGCGAATACCGCGTCCGGTTGATGAGATCCCGGGCGCATTCCGCCAATCCATTCCCACGCGACTCATGTAGTCGTGGGACCACAAGGGGATAAGCCATGATCAGTGTCGCTGTGGACGAGGGCAAATGCTGCGGCGCCGGCACGTGCGTGATGCACGCGCCCGACGTGTTCGATCAGCGGGACGACGACGGCATCGTGATCCTGCTGGACGCGCAGCCCTCCCAAGAACTCCACGCCGCGGTGCGTGAGGCGGCGAGCACGTGCCCCGCCCTGGCGATCGCCGTGACCGAGGAACCATGAACGCGCTCCCCGACAGTGTGCTGGGTGCCGGCGCCGCTGATTTGACCACGGCGGAGGCGTTGCGCCACAAGGGCTACCAGGGGGGCCTGACGGTGCTGGGCGCGGAGCCGCACCTGCCGTACGACCGGCCGCCACTGTCCAAACAGGTTCTCGCCGTGACATGGGGGTTCGGAGAGGCCCAACTGCGTTCCCAAGACACGCTGTTGGCACTGGATGCTGAGTTTATCTGGCCGATCCGGTGGCATGCCTGGACGTCGCGGCACACCGTTCAGACCACCTCAGGCCGTGTCTTGCGGGTCGATGCGATCGTGGTGGCTACGGGGGGCTCTGCCCCGGTTGTCTCCCGGGCAGGACAGGCTGACCGGGGTGCACGTGTTGCGCACCCTGGACGACACGCTGGCGCTGCGGGACGAACTGCTCGCCGAATCCCGGCTGGTAGTGGTCGGGGACGGCGTGCTGGGTGCCGAAATCGCTGCTATCGCATGCGGTATGGGTCTGGACGTCACTCTGTCGGTCCGCAGCCGACCCTCGTGGCATACCAGATCGGGCCCCTGGTCGGCTCCCTGCTGGGCGAGTTACATACCGAGCGCGGGGTCCGTCTCAGGTTCGGCGCTGGCGTGCGTGAACTGGAGGGCAGAGGCGGCCGGTTCACCGGCGTGAGCTTGACCACCGGCGAAGAACAGTCGGACGACATGGTCGCGATCGGCGCCGTCCCGGCGACCGGATGGCTCGCCGATAGCGGCCTGCGGGTGGACAACGGGCTCGTATGCGATTCCCGCTGCCGGGCCGCGGAAGGAATCTGTTTGGTTGGCGACGTCGCCCGCTGGCACAACGGTCGACTCGGCACGTTGCTGCGGCTGGAGAGCCGGACCGACGCCACCGAACAGGCTGGTGCTGTCGCGGGTGACATCCTCGGAGCCGACACCGCGTACTGTCCGGTGCCCTACTTCTGGACCGACCAGTTCGACGCCAGGATCCAGGTACACGGGGCGCCGCATCCTGGTGCCGAAGTGACCACCACGGACGGACACCTCGCCGGTGGGCGTTTCGTCGCGCTCTACCGTCACGAAGGCCGAACCACCCGCGTGTTGGGCTAGAACATGCCCAAGCAGACTCGACTGTGGCGCCAGGAAATCGTCGACGTTCTACCGGGGCGCGCACCCGCCCGCTGAGCACGAACGATCAGCACAGGTCCGACCCGTCGACCACGAGCACCTCGCTCTGTCGAACCCGGCAGGGCTGTCCCCCTAGGGAGAGATTGTGTCCGACAAACAGGCCGACACCGTGAGCGACGCGGCCGCAGAGCTTCCCCAGTACCCGATGCCCAGGTCGAGCGCCTGCCCGTTCGCCCCGCCCCAGGCCACGCTGGCGATGCACGACGAGCAACCGCTGGCGAAGGTGCGGATCTGGGACGGAAGTACGCCCTGGCTCGTCACCCGTCATGCCGACCTGAGGGCAGTTCTCTCCGATCCCCGGGTCAGCGCCAGCGATCGGTGGCCCAACTACCCGTACTTCAACGAGAAGACGGCGGAAGGCGCACAGCACCGTCCAACGACGATCATCAACATGGACGGAGAAGAGCACGCCCGGATTCGTCGGATGCTGACCCGTCCCTTCATGTTCAAACGGATCGCTGCAGTGCGGCCCGCTGTCCAGAAGTCCACCGACGACCTCATCGACACCCTGCTGGCCGGCCCCGCCCCGGCGGACCTCGTCACGGCGCTGGCACTGCCCCTGCCGTCACTGATGATCGGTGAGCTGCTCGGAGTGCCCTACACCGACCACGAGTTCTTCCAGCGCAACAGCTCCCTTGCGATCAGTCCCGAGTCGCAGGAGGAGGGTATACAAGCGATGATCGCACTAATGCAATACCTGGCCGAGATGATTCAGAGCAAAACCGCGAACCCCGAGGAGAACGTGATCTCGGACCTGGCGCAGCGGGTCCAGGCCGGCGAGCTCAGTATCAATGAAGCAGCCGTGCTGGGCGTCACGCTGCTCGTCGCCGGCCACGAGACCAGCGCGAACATGATTGCCCTCGGCACTCTCGCCTTGCTGGAACACCCCGAGCAGCTCGCCATCTTGCGCGACACCGACGACCCGAAGGTCGTCGCAAACGCGACGGAGGAGCTGCTCCGCTACCTGACCATCGCCCATCCTGGCCAACGCCGGACCGCCGCCGAGGACATCGAGATCGGCGGCCAGGTGATCCGCCAAGGTGAGGGAATCATCACGGACCTACCGGCGGCCAACTGGGATCCGGAAGTCTTCCCCGAGCCCGAGCGCCTGGACCTCCACCGCGATGCCCGCCAGCATGTCGCGTTCGCCTTCGGGCCGCACCAGTGCGTGGGCCAGCAGCTCGCTCGCGCGGAGCTCCAGATCGTCTATGGCACGCTCTTCCGCCGCATCCCCACCCTGCGACTGGCGACCACGATCGACCAGATCAAGTTCAAGAGCGAGGAGCTCGCCTACGGCGTACGGACTCTTCCGGTCACGTGGTGACCTGTCAAAGGAGTGCACGGTGAACGGCCTTGATACGACGAGCGCAGTGTCGGGTGGCCGTGGTCACCCGGGCCGCATCCGGAATGGGACTTTTCATCTCCCGTCGTCTGACTGGGCAGGGGCACCGTGTCGCCATGTTCGATGTCCAGGGTGATGCGGTGCGGAAGGTGGCCAAGCATGTGAGCGCGAGCGGCGGCAGCGTGCTGGCGAGCGAGGTGGACGTCACCGACCGCGAAGCGGTCGAGAAGGCGCTGAGCACCGTCCGTGAGGAGTTCGCTCGGTCCAGGTCATGACCGCCTTATGCTTGCCTGGAGGGTTTCGCGCCGGTCGCATAAATCACCCTCTCAGGAGGGGGACCGTGTTCTCGCGGTCAACCTCAACGGTGCGTTTAACTGCTTCCAGCCGGTCGTTCCCGCCAAGTTGGCAGGTTGCTGGGGCAGGGTCGTCACGATCCCGTCGGGTCAGCGCGCGGTCGGATGCACCCAACATGGCGCACTACATGGCAGCGAAAGGCGGGGTCATCGGTCTAGCCAAGAGGCTGGCATACGAACTTGCGCCCCGCGGTATCACTCTCAACACCACCCCGCCCTCGGTCATCAACACGCGCATATCAGTACGGGCTGTTGAGTCGGGCGACATGCCCGGCGCCCACGACGCCGGATACATCACCGGCCAGAGCATCGGCGCCATGGCGGGTTCTGTATGTGACGCAACCATGGAGCCGGGCTGGGACAGCCGTTGGCTGACGACAGGCGGCCAGAGAACGGGAGGCGATCTCCAGCTCCGGTGGCACGCCGGGAACTGGAACAGGTTGTGCCCACGATCACTCTGCAGGCTGCATCCACCGCAGATGTGAGGGAAGGGCAGACGTCGGTTATCGCCAAGCCGATACTGCACACCTGGATGGGCGAGTTCACCTCCACCGGCGACGGCTACTCCAAGGTCTGCAGCGTCAACAGCAGCGAGTTCGTGGAGGTGGCTGGACTCTCTCGCGACCCCGGCGGGAACGTCGCCATCTGGCAGGATGCCAACGTCACCCAGCAGCACTGGGCCGCGACGCCCACCGGTGACGGCCACTGCCTCCTCATCAACCGGTTCAGCGGCATGGCTCTCGGTGTGGCCGGCAACTCGACAGCGGACGGGGCCAACGTCGAGCAGCAGACGTACGAGTCGCAGACTCAGCAGCAGTGGCGTACTCCCCTTCCCAGCGCGACCGGTCGAGTACCTGGACCAAAGGCACGCCCTGGTCTTGACCTACCTGGAGAGGCCCGCGATAGCCACTCCATGTCTCGGCCACCGAGCAGCCAACCCTGCCTGGCCAGTGCAAGGACAAAAGCGAAGCTAAGACCTCTAGCCTTCCCTCCATGACGCATTCCGCTCCGGCACTCCCTCGACCAGCACAGCCGCGGGCTGAGCCGCGGCGCGCTCTACGCCGGGCTGGGGCTGTTGCGGCTACTCAATACGCGCTGGCACTGAGGCCGCTCTTTCGCGGAACCGCCGGGCCCACGGGCTGCGGCGTTCCTGCGGCCCCGGGACGCAGCGCTGCAACAGCTCACCCTCGCTGGTCGGCTGATGGCCGCGGTCTGGGCTCGCGCCTCACCAACTCGTCGATCAGCCGCTCGTCCACTGCTTTCGATAGCATCGGCTCGACCGGTTTCGGATCTTTGGCTTCGTCAGGCCATTGGTGCATCTTCTCTGGGTGGGTGCTACAGCGCACGACTTGCCCTTCCTGATTACGGGTGAGGGAAGGTCTTGCCGGATTCGGATCATCCCTTCGCCTGGGCTCCTCAGCAGACTTGCCCCTCACACTGACGTCAGGTTTTAGCGTAAGGGGGCGGGACGGCGATGCACGCCGGATATCCCGAAGCACACTGTGTAGGAGTTGACG
>NZ_JBHSFK010000068.1:0-3175 GCF_042653945.1 Streptomyces vulcanius
CACTCCGACGCCTGCGTCGTCGGAGTCGATTACGGGACGTTGTCGGGGCGGGCGGTGGTGGTGCGTGTCGCCGATGGCGCCGAACTGGCCTCGGCGGAGCATTCCTACGCCCATGCGGTCCTGGACCGGGAGCTGCCCGACGGGACGGCGCTGGCGCCCGACTGGGCTCTGCAGGTGCCCGGTGACTACATCGATGTGCTGCGGATCGCGGTACCCGAGGCACTGGCGCGGGCCGGGGTGCGGCCGGAGCAGGTTGTCGGGATCGGGACGGACTTCACCGCGTGCACGGTCCTGCCCGTCCTCGCCGACGGCACTCCCCTGTGCGAACTGCCGCACCTTGCGGGCCGCCCGCATGCCTACGTCAAGCTGTGGCGCCACCATGCTGCGCAGGCGCAGGCCGACCGCATCACGGCGCTGGCCGACGAGCGTGGGGAACCGTGGCTGCGGCGGTACGGCGGGAAGATCTCCTCGGAGTGGGAGTTCGCGAAGGCGCTGCAACTGCTGGAGGAGGACCCGGAGCTCTACGAGCTGACCGGCCGCTGGATCGAGGCGGCCGACTGGATCGTGTGGCAGCTGTGCGGCAGGTATGTCCGTAACGCGTGCACCGCCGGTTACAAGGGCCAGTTCCAGGACGGCGCCTATCCCTCCTCCGACTACCTCGCCGCGCTCAACCCCGGCTTCGCGGACTTCGTCACCACGAAGCTGGACCAGCCGATCGGCCAACTGGGTGATCTGGCGGGGACGTTGACGGCGCAGGCGGCGGCGTGGACGGGTCTGCCCGAGGGCATCGCGGTGTGCGTCGGCAATGTCGACGCCCATGTGACGGCGCCCGCTGCCACGGCGGTGGAGCCGGGCCGGATGGTGGCCATCATGGGCACGTCCACCTGTCATGTGATGAGCTCCGACCGGTGGGCCGAGGTGCCGGGGATGTGCGGGGTCGTCGAGGGCGGCATCCTGCCGGGGCTGTGGGGGTACGAGGCCGGGCAGAGCGGTGTGGGTGACATCTTCGGCTGGTTCGTGCGCACGGGTTTCCCCGCGTCGTATGCGCAGGAGGCCGCCGCGCTGGGCCGCGACGCGCACGAACACCTGACCGCCCTCGCCGCCGGGCAGGAGGTGGGCGGGCACGGGCTGGTCGCTCTGGACTGGCAGAGCGGGAACCGTTCCGTCCTGGTCGACCACGACCTCAGCGGCGTCGTGGTGGGGCTGACGTTGTCCACCCGCCCCGAGGATGTCTACCGGGCGCTGCTGGAGGCGACCGCCTTCGGCACCCGCACGATCATCGAGGCGTTCGAGACCTCCGGCGTCCCGGTCGGGGAGCTGATCATCGCGGGCGGGCTGACGAGGAACGCGCTGCTGATGCAGATCTACGCCGACGTCACCCGCCGCCCCCTCGGTGTCATCGACTCCGTCCAGGGCCCGGCCCTCGGCGCGGCGATGCACGCCGCGGTGGCGGCCGGCGCGTATGCGGACATCCGGGCCGCCGCCCAGGCCATGGGCAAGGCCCGCCCCGGCGTCTACCTCCCCGATTCCGGGCGGGCGGCGGCCTACGACCGTCTGTACGCCGAGTACCGGCTGCTGCACGACTACTTCGGCCGGGGCGCCAACGAGGTCATGCACCGCCTGCGCCGCATCCGCGCCCAGGCGTCCGCCTGAGCGCCACCGCCCTCCGCCCGATGCCCCGCCCGTCCTTGGAAGGAACTCACATGGAGAACAGCGCCAGCCCCTACCCGGACCGGGAGGTCTGGTTCCTCACCGGTAGCCAGGGTCTGTACGGTGACGACGTCCTGCGCCAGGTGGCCGAGCAGTCGCGGAGCATCTGCGAGACGCTCGGGCGCCCGGGCAAGGTCGCGGTGCGGATCGTGTGGAAGCCGGTCCTCACCCACGCCGACTCGATCCGCCGGATGTGCCAGGAGGCGAGCGCCTCCGACACCTGCGTGGGCGTGATCGTGTGGATGCACACCTTCTCACCGGCCAAGATGTGGATCGCCGGACTCAGCGTCCTGGACCGGCCTCTGCTGCACCTGCACACCCAGTACAACCTGTCACTGCCCTGGCCGAGCATCGACATGGACTTCATGAACCTCAACCAGGCCGCCCACGGCGACCGCGAGTTCGGCCACATCGAGTCCCGTCTCGGCGTCGACCGCAAGATCGTCGCAGGTCACGTCACCGACCCGCGGGTCGTGCGGCGCGTCGCCGCCTGGGCCCGCGCCGCGGTCGGCCGCCACACCTCACGCACCCTGCGCCTGGCCCGCTTCGGCGACAACATGCGCGACGTGGCCGTCACCGAGGGCGACAAGGTCGAGGCCCAGCTGCGGTTCGGCTTCTCCGTCAACACCTACGCCGTCAACGACCTGGTCGCCCTCGTCGACGCCGTCGAGGACAAGGCAGCCGCCCGGCTCGCCGGCGAATACGCCGAGTCCTACGACGTCGTCGCGGCCCTGCGTCCGGGCAACATCCGCCACGACTCCCTGCTCTACGCCGCCCGCCTCGAACTCGGCCTGCGCGCCTTCCTCACCGAGGGCGGCTTCACCGCCTTCACCACCAACTTCGAGGACCTCGGCGGCCTGCGCCAGCTCCCCGGCCTCGCCGTCCAGCGCCTCATGGCCGACGGCTACGGCTTCGGCGGCGAAGGCGACTGGAAGACCTCCGCCCTGCTGCGCACGATGAAGGTCATGGGCAGCGGACTTCCCGGCGGCACCACCTTCATGGAGGACTACACCTACCACCTCGGCCCCGGCACACCACGCGTTCTGGGCGCCCACATGCTGGAGGTCTGCCCCTCGGTGGCAGCCGACCGCCCCAGCTGCGAGATCCACCCCCTGTCCATCGGCGGCCGTGAAGACCCCGTCCGCCTGGTCTTCAACGCGGCCGAGGGTCCCGCCGTCGTCGTCGGCCTCTGCGACCTCGGCGACCGCTTCCGCCTCACCGCCAACGCCGTCGACGTCATCGCCCCCAGCGAACCACTGCGCCGCCTGCCGGTCGCCCGGGCCGTGTGGAAGCCACGCCCCTCCCTCGCGGAGTCCGCCGAGAGCTGGCTGCTGTCCGGAGCCCCCCACCACACCGTGCTCAGTACGGCCGTCGACCTCGAGACCCTGACCGACTACGCCGCCATGACCGGCGTCGAACTGCTCACCATCGACGAGAACACCACCACCGACCAGTTCGCCAAGGA
>NZ_JBHSFK010000068.1:3274-39953 GCF_042653945.1 Streptomyces vulcanius
GTCGACGGGAACCTGCGCCCCTCCACCGACACCGAGACCCACCGCTGCCTCTACCTGGCCTTCCCCTCCATCGGCGGCATCACCCACACCCACTCCACCCACGCCGTCGCCTTCGCCCAGGCCCGCCGCGAGATCCCTGTCCTCGGCACCACCCACGCCGACACCTTCAACGGCCCCATCCCCTGCACCCCCGACCTCACCGCCGAACAGTGCGCGAAGAACTACGAGTACAACACCGGCCGCGTCATCATCGACAAGCTCGATGGCGACGACCAGAAAGCGTCCGAAGTCCCCGCCGCCCTCGTCGCCAACCACGGCCCCTTCACCTGGGCCACCACCGCCCGAAAGTCCCTCGAACACGCCATCATCTGCGAAGCCGTCGCCGACATCGCCCTCCACACCCTGGCCCTGTCCCCAACCACCCCACCACCCCCGCACCTACTGGCTCGCCACTACACCCGCAAACACGGCCCCGACGCCTACTACGGCAACCCAACCCCAGCCCCCTCCCCATGACAAACCCTGGCCCCCACGCACGAGGCGGCTGGGACCAGTGCCGGGAACCGAACGAGTCCGGAAACACCGGCATCTCGAAGAGGAGATAACCGTGCCCCGCGACCGCGACGGATCCTTCGAACCGAAGATCGTCAAGAAACGGCAGAAGCGCCTGACCGGCGTCGACGAGATGGTCATCTCGCTGGCCACGAAGGGACTGACGACCGGCGAGGTGCAGTCGCACCTGGCCGAGGTCTATGGAGCCGAGGTCTCCCGCCAGACCATTTCCACCATCACCGACAAGGTCCTGGAAGGCATGGCGGAATGGCAGAGCCGCCCGCTCGACCCCGTCTATCCGGTCGTCTTCATCGACGCCATCCACGTGAAGATCCGCGACGGTGCGGTCGCCAACCGGCCGATCTACGTCGTCCTGGCCGTCACGGCTGAGGGCCGGCGGGCCTCGCGCGCGACATCGTCAGGCGCCAGGGCGACGGTTTGGCCGTCGCGTGGGAGGCGGAGATGACGGCGGAGGCCGCGCGGCGGGAGCCGGAGACCCGTGAGGAGCTGGCTGCCGTGCCGGCCCGGATCCGTACGACGGTGACCCTGCGCACCTGGCGCAGGTGTGGGCGGCGCGGCATGCCGAGTGGCGGCGGGTCGCCGCGTGGCTGGACGCCTCCGGCCGGACGGTCTATGACCCGGCCGGGGAGAGCGAGGGCACCGCAATGGGCCGACGGCCGTGCCGCGCGGAAGCAGGGTGCGGCGGGCAGCGTGGGAGCAGGAACGGCGGGACGCGCGGGAGGAACTGCGGGCGCAGGTGTGGCTGCCTGCGGACGTCAGCCGTTCGGTTGCGCGCCCTCGCGGCCCGCCACCCGCTAGATGATCGATTCCAAGGGATCAGTGGTCATGGGCGGTCAGTGAGCGCAGGACGGGCTGTCCGGTGTGATCGTTGTGCCAGATCGCGGCGGTTATTGCGAGGATTCGCTGCATGACGCGGGCGATGACACCGCCGGGGGTGCGTCCTCGGTGCTGTTCGAGGTCGAGTTGGCCTTTGGCTCACGAAGCCTGGCTTGGGAATTCACCCACCGGGTGCGATGCGATAGGTTCCCGGTGTCTGGCCCATGGTGCGGCTGAACGTGTCGATGAACGCACTGGTCGTGGCCCATCCGCACTGGCGTCCCGTTTCACTGACGCTTGCTCCTTCCGCCAGCAGCACCATGGCGTGAAACACCCGGACGTTGGTCCTCCATTGTGGATAGGTCATGCCGAACTCGCTCCTGAACAGCCGGGCCAGGGTGCGCTCGCTCACGCCGATGCTCCGCGCGAGCCAGGCGGCAGTCCGCGGCTGTCGCAGATCGCCAGCCACCAGCGCGCACGCCTGCCGCAGCAGGGAGTTGTCGGGGGTGGGCAGCGTCAATGGCTCCACGAGGGCTCGCCGCAGCCGGTCCCGCAGGACGGCGCGCAGGTGGCGTGCCTCCTGCTGCGGGAGGGACGGTTCACTGCACGCGATGATCAGTTCGCGCACCAGGTTGTCCACGGCCACGACGACCGGCGCCTCGGACTTCAGCAGGACGTCGTGGGCGGCGAAGCCGAGCGTGTGCACGGAACTGTGCCCGTGCACCCGGTGCTGATGCCAGATGCCCGCCGGAATCCACACGGCGCGCGCCCTGGACGCCACCCAGGATGCCTCGCCCGTCTGCACCGCCAGCACACCGGCGCTGACGTAGAGAAGCTGGTGATAGCCATGCTGGTGGCGGCCGATGGCCTCACCCGCCAGGTGGGCATGCGTGGTGTCCCTGGGCTCCGCCGCCTCCTCCGTCTGACTGTTTTCCGACATACGACGGCAGAATAACGGAAGCGGCACACCGCGCGGTCCTGCCAGCGTGGTGACCATGCCCACGACATCCCACATCCCGCGCGATCTTCCTCCCACGGCCCCGCCCGCACTGAAGGCCCGGCTGGTCTCCAGCCTGCGCGGTATCGCCCTCGACACCCGCCCGCTGGCGCACCCTGTCTTCCGTCGCCTGCTGATCGGGCAGGGCGCGGCATACATCGGGACCATGGTCACCAGCGTCACCATCCCGGTACAGGTGTACGCGCTGACGCGGTCGTCGCTCATCGTGGGGCTGGCGGGGCTGGCCGGCCTCGTACCGCTCGTGGTCTTCGGCCTGTACGGCGGCGCCATCGCCGACCGGTTCGACCGCCGTACGCTCTACCTGGCATCGGCCTGCCTCACCTGGGCGATCACACTCGCCCTGCTGTTCCAGGCGCTCGCCGATCTGCGCTCGGTGCCCCTCATCCTCGCCCTCGTCGCTGTCCAGGCCGGCGCCTTCGCCGTGTCGTCCGCCGCCCGGGGCGCGATCATTCCCCGCATCGTTCCCACCCCGTTGGTACCCGCCGCGAACACGCTGTACTTCACCGCCGGCAATGTCGGGCAGGTCGCCGGGCCCCTTGTGGCGGGCCTCCTGATCTCGCTGCCGAACGGCTACTGCTGGGCCTACGGCGCCGACGCCGTGCTGTTCTCCGTCCTGGTGTACTCGGCCGTCAACCTGCCCCCGATCCTGCCGACCGGCTCGGGGGCCCGCACCGGCGGGCTGCGCTCGGTCTTCGACGGGCTGCGGTTCATCGCCGCCGCCCCCGTGCTCTGGATGTCCTTCGCGGTCGACATCGCGGCGATGACGATGGCCATGCCGACCGCCCTGTTCCCGGAAGCGGCACAGCTGCGCTTCGGCGGAGGAGTGGGACTGTTGTACTCGGCCATCGCCATCGGGTCGGTCGCAGCGGGGCTGTTCAGCGGATGGATCGGACGAGTGCGCCGCCAAGGCCGGGCGCTGGCGATCGCCGTCACCACCTGGGCGGCGGCCATCGCCCTCGCGGGCACCGTCCACCACCTCCTCGCGGCCGCGGCCCTGCTGGCCGCTGCCGGAGCGGCGGACCTCGTCAGCGCGGTCTACCGCGAGACGATTCTGCAGACCTACGCACCAGACGCCATGCGTGGCCGGCTGCAAGGCGTCTTCACCGTCGTCGTCGCCGGCGGTCCGCGCCTCGGAGACCTACGTGCCGGCGCCATGGCCTCCGCCACCGGTCTCGGTGTCGCGTGGACAGGCAGTTCGCTGCTCTGCATGATCGTCGTCATCGCCGGCGCACTGCTGGTCCGACCGTTCTGGCGCTACACCGTCACCCCGGCACAGCCGCCATCCCCACCGACGCGTCCCGAAGCCGCACACCAGCCATAGAACTCGCGCATCACGGCCGTCTCTCGTTCGTTCACCCGGAGATCCAGACTGAACCGCCAGGATGATCGGCCCCAAGGGGTCAGTGGTCATAGGCGGTCAGTGAACGCAGGACAGGCTGTCCGATGTGATCGTTGTGCCAGATCGCTGCGGTCAGCGCGAGGACGCGCTGCATGACGCGGGCGACGACACCGCCGGGCGTGCGCCCTCGGTGCTGTTCGAGATCGAGTTGGCCCTTGAAGGTCTCGTTGACCGACTCGATGACCTGGCGCAACGGTTTGAACAGCGGAACTCCAGGCCGTTCCGGCTCGCCCTTGCGGGCAGGCCGCAGCAGCCGAATGTCCTGTCCGGCGAGCTCGTCTTCGAAGCCTCGTCGGCCTTGGCCCCGGTCAGGGCGAACGCGACGGGCAGGCGCTGGAGGGTGCACACCAGGTGCAGCCGCAGGCCCCAGAAGAAGCGGCTGTGACTGGCGCAGTACCCGTACTCGGCCCATCCGGCCAGGTCGGAACGCTTGACGGTCTCGCGTGAACGGCCGCATTCCACCGGCGTGGAGTCCACGATCCACACGTCGTCGCTCCACACCGAGGTGTCCGTGGCCAGGAGCCGGGTGACCCGGCGGAGCAGTCCGGCGGCCTTGCGCAGCCGCTTGTTGTAGCCGGGCTGCTTGGGCAGGTATGGGAAAAGATGTCGCAGGTGGGAGCGTGCGTGGCGGAGCCATCTGGCCTCGGAGGTGAAGCCGGGCATGGCCTGCATCATCGCCAGCGTGACCAGCTCAGCGTCGGTGAGCTGCGGGGCGATCCCCACAGCCGGCCGCCATGGCGCGAGACGCGGAGATGCCTTCAGCAGGTCGTCGGTCTTCACCTAGAGTGCGATCGCAAGGGTGTCCAACTCTGTCTTCACACACTGACGTTGGACGCCCTAGCCCCATGCGCACAGCCGATCCCTTGGAATTGATCATCTAGGAGAAGACCGCGACCGTCTACCTGGCCGGACTCCGCGTCGCGGGCATCTTTCTCCGGTCCGTTCGGTGATCCGAACGAAACCCCTTTAGTAGCTGTCGTAGCTGGGCTTACCGTTCGGCCGGTAGACGCCGACGATGGTGCCGCCCTTCGTCGTCGAGACGCTGACCGGTTCCAGCGCAGTGGGGATCGCTCCGTCGGCGAACAGGCGCTTGCCGGTGCCGATGATCACCGGATGGATGGTCAGCCGGTACTCGTCGACGAGGCCGTGCTGCGTGAGGGTCTGGGCGAGGTCGCCGCTGCCGACGACGTTGATGTTGCCGCCCTCGGACACCTTCAGCTTGCGTACGGCATCGACGATGTCGCCCTCCAGCAGCGTGGAGTTCTGCCACTCGACGGACGTCAGGGTCCGAGACGCCACGTACTTGTGCATGCTGTTCATCCGATGGGTGAACGGGTTGCCGGGATCGGCGGTCGGCCAGTACGACGCGAAGATGTCGTACGTCTTGCGGCCGAGCAGCATCGCGTCGGAGTGCTCGTACCAACCGGCGATGGCCGTGCCGACCTCGTCGTCGGCCACCGGTTTCTGCCAGCCGCCGTGCTCGAAGCCGCTCTCAGCGTCCTCGTCCGGACCGCCCGGCGCCTGCATGACGCCGTCCAGCGTGAGGAACGTGCAAACGATGATCTCGCGCATGGTGCGCTCCCTTCGTCGACGGGTAGACGGCACAACCGCCGGAAACTCATCGGTGAGACCTGGTGCGCATCCAGTGCCGTAGGTCGCGAGGCGGGGCATCCCGGTGAGGGGAGACGCTTGGATATTCCGGCAGCTGTGACCGCTGGCTGCGCCGATAGTCTCTCCGGCAACAGCCCAGACGAATTGCGAGAAGCCAGTGATCCGAGACCTGTACAACGTCCGGGTGCAGCCCGCGGAAGGCGGATCCACGCCTTTGACGGAGGAGGAAGAGCAGCGCGCTCGGGCGGTGTTGTTCAGCGATCTCGGCAACATCATCGCCGAACGAGGCTGGGTCCGGTTCCCCGCATACTCGCCGGAGGAACGCCGCCGACTGGTCGATGTCGCGCACCGTCTCAGTGCATATTGGGGGCAGCAGGTGTTCATCGAGGCCGAAGATCAGTGCGCCATGAAGCTCTATCTCGCCGGGCACGGATCGCAGCCGGCGAATCCGCTGCTGCCGTAGGCGGGAGGTCGCGATCTGCGCGATCTCGGTTAGTGGATGACCTGTTCACCCAGCTCATGGCCCACCGCATGACAAGCGGAACCGACCCCTCTGCTCGTCATGGACGTCTACGGATACTCCGCGAGGCCCAGTACGAGGCGCTTGACCGGGTCGCTGATCGCGTACGGGAGCGAGGCGATCAGAGGCGCTGCCAGGCGGGCGTCCATCGCCACGGTGTAGCGGGCTCTGGGCCGGCGGGCGGTCAGGGCCCGGTGCACGGTGGCGGCGGCCCGGTCCGGGCCGGCGAACCGCGTCGGATCACTCAGCGCCGCGGCGGCGTCTCGGTAACAGTCGGTGACGTGGGTTGAGATGTTGCTGGGCGGTGTGAGTGAACGGACTGCGTCCTCCAGCAGGCCCGTGGCATGGAAGCCGTGCTCGATGAGCACGACCTGTACTCCGGAGCCGGCCAGTTCCATCCGCAGTGCGTGGGTCAGTGCGGCGGACGCCGCCCTGCTGGCGCCGTACCATCCGCCCAGCGGCAGCACTGAACGCCCGGCAGCCGAGGAGAGGTTGACGATTCGGCCCCGGCCGCGGCGGCGCATCGCGGGAAGCACCAACCGCGCGAGGCGCATTGCGGCGAAGGTGTTGATCTCCATGAGGCGGTGCGCCGTTTCCTCGGTGACGTCCTCCACGGCCTGGGCCACCGCGAATCCCTCCGCGTTGACCACTGCGTCGGGGCCGCCGGCGGTGAGGTGGGCGATGTCCTCGAACGCCGCTTCGCAGGCGGGCGGGTCGGATACGTCGAGCGTCGTCACCCGCAGATCGAGACCTTCCGCCCTGGCCCGCTTCGACAGTCCGTCCGCTTCGTCCCGCGTGCGGGCCGTGGCGAACACATCCGTCTGGCTCTGTCGTTCCGTCCTGGTCTGCCGCTGGGTCAGAGTCGGATGATCGTGATGCCGGCGCTGAAGCCGCTGGCGAAGCCGATCAGGGTGACCACTGAGCATGCGGGGCACCGAGATCTGGTGGATGAGACGCATCGTGCCACGAAGGCAACGACGCCTCTCCCTGGCAGCCGACTGGAGAAAGGTGCCGAAAGCCGAGGATGCAGGCGGGGAAGACGAGGAGCAGCCAGGCGCGGGTGATCACCCGACGGCCGAAGTGCCCCACGTCGGCGTAGAAGCGCCTCGGCGCAGGTCTCCGCGAGCACGATGGCGGCCGGTGCGAAGAAGACGGTGCTCCAGCGGCCCGCCAGCAGGGCGTGGGTCGGCTGAAGGGTTGGTTCACCTTCGCGCGTGCGGCTGGATGAAGGTGACGTGCCGCGTCAGGCCGCTTCGCCGACGAGGAGGCCCAGCAGGATGATGCCGAGCGCGCCGGCGAGTCGCTGGTGGAGGTCGAAGGGGGCCGGTTCCTCGCGGATCCAGCGCAGGATCGTCGTGAAGTAGGAGGCGGCCAGCAACTGTCCGGCCTGCTCGCAGTCGACGTCCGCCCTGATCTCCGTGCGCTGCTGCCCCTGGTCGACGATCCTGGCGAGTTCGATCTCCAGGGAGGGGTCCTGGAGGAGGCGGCCGTACCGCGCGGAGGCGTCCATCAGGACGGAGGTCTCGGCGCGGGAGGCGACGTTGAGGTCGGCCATCTCCTTCAGGTAGCGGTGCAGCCGGTCGCCGACCGGCAGGTCCTCGGCATGCTGGGCGCCGAGGATCTCGTTGACGCGGGCGCGGCGGCGGACTCCCCATTCCTCCAGGAAGCCGATCTTCTGCGAGAAGTGGTTGAAGACGGTGGCCCTGGCGACGTCGGCGGTTTCGGCGATCTGGTCCATGGTCGTCGCCTCGTACCCCTGGGCGACGAACAAGTGCAGCGCCGCGGCGTAGAGCTGGTCGCGCACCTGCTGTCGTTTGCGTTCCCGGCGTCCGGCGGGCGGCGTTGCGGGCACGGGCGCGGGCACGACTTCGGCTCCTGCCTCCGGGATCTTCATGGCCTCCAGTACAGCACAGGGCCGCGGGGGTATTGACGCCGCCGCACCATCTTCTTAGATTGTCGACCATTGATGGACTCCAGTCCACCAATGTACTCAAGTCTCGCCATCTGGCGCGGGACGAGACAGGAGGCAACGTGGCTTCCGTGGCATCCCGGACGGGCTGTGTCGAGCTCGGACACGGCTGTTACGCCTGGATCGCGGGCGATGTCGGCTGGGGCATGAGCAACGCCGGGCTGATCACCGGCCGGGGCGCGTCACTGCTCGTCGACACCCTCTACGACCTGCGGCTGACCAAGACCATGCTCGACGCGCTGACGCCGCTGACCGCCACCGCGCCGATCGCCACCGTGGTCAACACCCACGGCAACGGCGACCACTGGTTCGGCAACCAGCTCGTGGCCCACGCCGAGATCATCGCGGCCCGCGGGTCCGTGGCGGACATGCGCCAGGTGGGTCCGGCCGAGATGCTGGCGCTGACCGGCATGGACAGCCCCGCCGGACACTTCGCCCGCCGGATCTTCGGCCGCTTCGACTACACCGACATCGAACCGGCCCTCCCGAACCGAATCTTCGACGGCGAGGCCGTTCTGGACATCGGCGGCACCGAGGTCCGCCTCATCGACGTGGGTCCCGCGCACAGCGCCGGGGACACGATCGTGCACGTGCCGCAGGCCCGGATCGTCTACACCGGCGACATCGTCTTCGCCGGGGCGGCGCCGGTCGTCTGGCACGGCCCCTTCACCCGCTGGCTCGCCGCCTGCGATCTGCTGCTGGGCCTCGACGCGGACATCGTCGTGCCCGGCCACGGCCCGGTCACCACCAAGCAGACGGTCCGTGAGATCCGCGACTACCTCGAATACGTCCATGACCAGGCCACCGCCCGGTTCACCGCCGGAATGCCGGCCCTGGACGCGGCCCGCGACATCCGCCTCGGCCGCTTCGCCGACCTGGACGAGAGCGAACGCCTCGCCGTCAACGTGCACACCGTCTACCGGGAGCTCGACCCCTCACTGCCCCCACTCGACGGCCCCGGGCTGTTCGGCTGCATGGCCGAGCTCTGCCCCCGCGTCTGACGACGCTCCCCGCCTGCCCCGACGAGGCCTCACCCTCCGCCGACGGCGCACCGCCCCGCCCGGTGCGCCCAGCTCCCCGCCGTCCCCTCGGGCCCTATGTCCCGCCAAACCCCGCAAGGAGGAGACATGGTCTCCACCCCCGCCTACGACCCACCCGCCGCCCGGACCTCCGATGCCGTACCGGCCGCCACGGCACGCCACACCGGCACGATCATCGCCGGCTGTCTGGCCGTCTGCCTGGCCCAGATCGGACTGGTCCTGCCCGCCGCGATCAACGGCGTCATGCAGCGCACCCTCCATGCGACCGGCGGAGAACTGACCTGGATCAGTGACGCCTTCCTGGTGCCCGCCGCCGTCCTCGCCCTGACCTTCGGCGTCCTGGGCGACCTGTACGGCCGTAAGAAACTGGTCGTGGGCGCGGCGCTGCTGTCCGCCGTCGGCTACCTGGTGTCCGCCACCTCCCACTCCGCAGCCCAGTTGATCACCGGCCAGGCGATCTCCGGCATCGGAGCCGCCGCGCTCTTCCCCGCCTCCCTGTCCATGATCACCGCGATCACGACCACCCCGGCCGCGCGAGCCAAGGGGCTGGCCTCCTGGACCACGGCCCTGTCGCTCGGCGCCTTCCTCGCCCCGCTGATGTCCGGCGGGATCGTCGAGCACGCCTCCTTCCAGTGGGCGTTCGGCGTGACCGGCGTGCTCGCCGTGATCACCGCGGCGGGTGCCCGGCTGCTGGCCGCCGAGTCCAGCGCCCCCGAGGGCCGCTCGCTCGACTGGCCCGGACAGATCGCCATCGCCGTGGCCATGCTCGCCCTGCTGTACGGCATCATCCAGGGCCCCTCCGACGGCTGGAGCTCGGCACCCGTCGTCACGTCCTTCGTCGCCTTCGCCGTGTTCATCGTCGCGTTCGTGCTGATGGAGAGCCGCAGCGCGGCCCCGATGCTGCGCCTGGAGCTGTTCCGCATCCCGGCCTTCGCCGCGTCGGCCGCGATGGCGGTGATCGGCATGTTCGGCTTCCTCGGCGGCGCGTACGACCTGAGCATCCGCCTCGGCGTCATCCAGCACCAGAGCCCCTTCCAGGCCGCGGTGCCCTTCCTCGTCATCCAGGGCGTCACCCCGCTCATCTGGCCGCTGCTGGTCCGGCTGCTGCACCGCGTGGGCCCCGGCCCCATGCTCGTCACCGGGTTCGTCTCGCTGGCCGGCGCCCAACTGTGGCTGCGGGCGGTGCCGATCCACGAAAGCGGTCTGATCCCCCTGCTCGGGCCGCTCGTGCTCAACGGTGTCGGCTTCGGTCTGGTCGTCGCCGCCCTCACCGCCGCCGCCGTCAACGTCGTACCGCCCAACCTGACCGGCATGGCGGGCGCCACCACCAGCCTGGTCCGCGACCTCGGCCAGACCCTCGGCCCGGCGGTCGTCGGCGCCGTCGCCCTCGGCATGGCCGCCAGTCAGCTCACCGGCAGCCTCGCCGGCGCGGACCTCACCCCCAAGGAGCACGGCATCGCCTCCGCCGTCCTCAACGAGGGCGGCCCGCTCGCCCTGCACAGCGCCGACCTCGGCCCGCTCAGCGCCAAGCTCGCCCCGTACACCACGGACGCCCTGGCCCGCGGCTACAACAGCGGACTGATCCTCACCGCCGTCGCGTGTGTGGCTGCCGCGGTGATCGCCGCCGTCTTCGTCGGCTTCGGGCGCAGCGGCACGCGGCCGGCCGAGGCGGACGGAAGTGCGGCATGAGGTTCGCGACCTTCGTCCACGACGGGAAACGGCAGGCGGGAGCCGTCGCCGACGACCAGGTCCACGCGTTCGAACACCCTGTCGAACTGCTGGATCTGATCGTGGAGGGCGAGCAGTCCCTGCGCGGGGCGGGCGAACGCGCCCTGGCCGGCATCCTGCCGTTGCCCCTGGCAGACGTGCGGCTGCTGCCGCCGCTGCGACCGCCGACCGTACGCGACTACATGACCTTCGAGAGCCATGTCGAAGGCGTCGCCCGGGGATACGGCGACACCGTCCCCGAGGAGTGGTACGCCGCGCCCGCGTTCTACTTCACCAACCCGTACGCGATGATCGGCGCCCACGACGACGTGCCCCTGCCGCCGGGCTGTCTCCGCTTCGACTTCGAACTCGAGGTGGCCGCCGTCATCGGCAAGGCCGGCCGGGACCTGACCCCCGAGCAGGCATGCGAGCACATCATCGGCTACACGATCCTCAACGACTGGTCCGCCCGTGACCTGCAAGGCCGCGAGATGAAGGTCAAACTCGGGCCGGCCAAGGGCAAGGACACCGCCACCACCCTCGGCCCCTGGCTCGTCACCGCCGACGAACTCG
The DNA here is from genome assembly GCF_042653945.1 of Streptomyces vulcanius. NCBI lineage: Bacteria > Bacillati > Actinomycetota > Actinomycetes > Kitasatosporales > Streptomycetaceae > Streptomyces > Streptomyces vulcanius. The sequence continues at coordinate 14,501 of NZ_JBHSFK010000068.1, forward strand.
AACCCCATCGCAACCCGGAAGGCTTCCTCGACCTCGCACTGACCGTCCAGGTCAACGGCGAGCACGTCGGTCAGGACCGACTGGCCGACATGGCCTGGACGTTCGAGGAGATGACGGCGTACGCCTCACGCGGCACCTGGATCCGCCCCGGTGACGTCCTGGGCTCCGGCACCTGCGGCAACGGCGGCTGCCTGGCCGAACTCTGGGGCCGCGGCGGCGCCTTCGAGCCCCGGCCGCTGGTCCCCGGCGACACGGTCACCATGACGGTCGAGGGCATCGGCACCATCAGCAACACCGTCGTCGAAGGCGTCGCTCCGGTGCCTCTGCCACCCGCCCGCCGCAGGCGATGACCCCGTACTCCTGGGGGAGGGCCGGAGCAACGGCCCTCCCCCAGCCCGACGCCTCCACCCCCTGAACAACCTGCCTCTGGCAAACCCCGGTGCCCGATACCGCGTCCGGCACCGGGGGGAAAGGCGTGAACAACGTGGACAAAGTCATGGCCTCGGCCGCCGACGCGGTCGCCGACATACCGGAAGGGGCCTCGCTGGCGGTGGGCGGCTTCGGGCTGTGCGGTATCCCCACCGTCCTCATCGGCGCCCTGCTCGCGCAGGGTGCCGGCGGTCTGCGCGTGGTCTCCAACAACTGCGGCGTGGACGGGCAGGGGCTCGGCATCCTGCTGGCAGCAGGCCGCATCGCCCGGGTGACCGGCTCCTACGTGGGCGAGAACAAGGAGTTCGCCCGCCAGTACCTCGCCGGTGAACTGGAAGTGGAACTCACCCCGCAGGGCACCCTCGCCGAACGGCTGCGCGCCGGCGGCACCGGCATCCCCGCCTTCTACACCCCGGCCGGCGTCGGCACCCAGGTCGCCGACGGCGGACTGCCCTGGCGCTACGGCCCCGACGGGGCCATCACCGTGGCCTCTCCGCCGAAGGAGATCCGGGAGTTCCGCGGCCGGACCCACGTCCTGGAGGAGGCCATCACCACCGACTTCGCCCTCGTGCGGGCCGCCCGCGGCGACCGGCACGGCAACCTCGTCTTCCACCGCAGTGCCGCCAACTTCAACCCCCTGGCGGCCATGGCGGGCCGGATCACGATCGCCGAGGTCGAGGAACTCGTCGAACCCGGCGCCATCGACCCCGACGCCGTCCACCTGCCCGGCATCTACGTCGACCGGATCGTGGGCCCCGTCCCCGCCGACGACAAGAGCATCGAGAAACGCACCGTCCGCACGTGTGAGGAGCGGCACTGATGGCCTGGACCCGCGACCAGATGGCGGCCCGCGCCGCACGCGAGCTGCCCGACGGCTCGTACGTCAACCTGGGCATCGGACTGCCCACCCGAATCCCCAACCACCTCCCGCCCGGCGTGCACGTGGTGCTGCACTCGGAGAACGGCATCCTGGGCACCGGCCCCTACCCGTACGACGACGAGGTCGACCCCGACCTGATCAACGCGGGCAAGGAGACCGTCACCGTGCTGCCCGGCGCCGCGTTCTTCGACTCCGCACAGTCCTTCGGGATGATCCGCGGCGGCCGCATAGACGTCGCCGTGCTGGGCGGCATGCAGGTCTCCGCGGCCGGTGACCTCGCCAACTGGACCGTACCCGGAAAGATGATCAAGGGCATGGGCGGTGCCATGGACCTGGTGCACGGCGCGCGCAAGGTCATCGTCCTCATGGAACACACCGCCAAGGACGGCACACCAAAGATCGTCAACGAATGCACCCTCCCGCTGACCGGACAGGCATGCGTCCACCGCGTCATCACCGACCTGGCCGTCCTCGACATCACGGCCGACGGCCTGTCCCTGGTCGAACTCGCCCCCGGAGTGACCCTCCCGTACGTCCGCGAACGTACGGGACCACCGATGCCGGCGCCTGCCTGGACCTGAACCCCTCGACCACGTGCCACGGCGATCGTTCCGCGCGTCCACAGCCGCATGGGCAGCCGCTTTCGATTCCCAGGCATCGCCCGCTCCCCACACGACCACGGGGTGCACACAATGGACCGCGGTGCGGTGCACGGCCGCAGGAGAACTTGTTCCGCGGTGGAAGCATCTACCGGGGGCTGTGGTGAGGCTGCTGTTCGGCCCGAACGAGCTGGTGAAGCCGACCCGGGGTAGGTAGGGGATCACTCGGTCGTCTCGTTGTGGGACAGACGTACTTCTTCGTTGTCGAGGCGGGCCTGGACCCGCCGCAGGACGCTGTCGTCGATGCTGTTGTCGTCGCGGAGGCGGACGACGGTGGCGCGTTTGTGGGCGAGGAGGGCAAGGCGCAGGGCGGTGTCTTGCTCCGCGCGGCTCGCCGTCTGCCCGTCGTCCGTCTCGCTTTCTCCGGCGCAGGCGACCTGGAGGTGGGTCTCGTACTCACGGCGGATCCGCTCGGCGATCTCGAAGCCCCGCCCGGGATGCTTGAGGCTGGGGCCCGGAGGTCGGTTACCCCGGGGCTTGGTGCCGTCCGGGGCGGCGCCACGCCGCACGGCCGGTCGTCAGGCGGGCAGGTTCCTGGCGAAGAAGTCGGCGAGCTTGGCGATGGCCGGGGTGACGTACTCGTCCTTGTCGTACAGGTCGACGTGGGTGGCACCGTCGATGACGAAGAACTCCTTCGGCTCGCTCGCCTTCGCGATGGCCTCACGGCTGAAGTAGGCGGTGTCCGCCTCCGATCCGACGATCATCAGCAGCGGCCGCGGGGAGATCGCGTCGATCATGGCGTACGAGTCGTACGGCGCCATCTGGTCCACGCTGCGCATCACCCACTGGTTCGTGGAGCGCGGGTGCCGGCCGCGCGAGGTGCGGTAGTAGTCGAAGCACTCCTGGTACAGCGTCGGCATCGACGGGTCCACGGCGTCCGGCAGGGCGCTCACCAGCACCGTCGGCTTGCCCAGCGCCTCCTGGGTGCGCAGCGCACCGGCCTGCTCGAGCATGCCGCGGAAGGCGCTGCCGTCGTCCGTGCGGCCCACGCCGTCACGCACCAGGCTCGTGGTGTCCACGGCGCTGACGGTGGCGACCGCCTTGATGCGGTGCTCGCTCTGTGCGGCGAAGGGGACGTAGCCGCCGGAGGCGCAGACGCCCAGGGCGCCGATGCGCTCGGGGTCGACGTCGTCGCGGGTGCTCAGGTAGGAGACGGCCGCCTTGACGTCCTCGGCCCGCTGGAAGGGGTTCTCCAGGCCGCGCGGCTCGCCCTCGCTCCCGCCTCCGTAGGCGGCGTCGTAGGCCAGGGCGATGAAGCCCTGCTCGGCCAGACGCTGGGCGTACAGGCCGGCGGTCTGCTCCTTCACCCCGGTGAAGGGATGGCCGACGACCACGGCGGGCAGGCGTCCACCGTCGTGATCGTCGGGAGTGTAGAGGTGTCCGGCGAGGTTCAGTCCGTTGCTGGGGAAGGTGACGTTCGTCTTCATTTCCTTCGGTTCTTTCTTCGCAGGAGAGATGAGCGGCGGCATCCGCCGTATCCGTGCGCCCCGGAGTTCCGGTGCGCCTTCGGGGTTCGCGGACCTCACGTGCCCGGCTGACGGGTCGGTGCCGGGTCAGAGGTACTTCGTGAAGAACGGCGACAGGTGGGCCGTCACCTGGTCGACGTACTCGGGGACGTCGTAGAGGGAGACGTGTCCGGCGCCGTCGATGACGGCCAGCTCCCTGGGGCTGTTCACCCGCGGCAGCAGCTGCTCGGCCTGCCACAGGGAGCCCGCGTTGCTGCCGGCGACCATGAGCAGCGGCTGGGTGAGCAGCGTCTCGACCTGGTGGAACGCGTCGAAGGCGTAGATGTTGGCGACGCTGGTGAACAGCATGCGGTTGTCGGCGCGCGGGTGCTGGGCGCGGGGCGTGCGGTAGTAGTCGTGGGCCTCGGCCATGTCGGGGACGGTGGTCTCGTCCACCGTCTCGGGCACGTACGGCACGATGGCGGCGTCGGCGCCCTGGGCCTCGCCAGCCCGCTGCTGGGCCACCGCGTCAAGGGTCGCGAGCTGCGTGGCGACGGGCTCGGTACCGTCCCAGCCCAGGCGGTAGGCCGCGCCGATGTCGATCGGGCTGACGGTGCCGACGGCCTTGATACGGCGGTCGGTCATCGTGGCGTTGACGGCGTAGCCGGCGCCGGCGCAGATGCCCAGCACGCCGATGCGGTCGGCGTCGACGTAGCCGAGCGTGGACAGATGGTCCACGGCCGCCCGCACGTCCTCGACCCGGGAGGCGGGGTCTTCGAGGTGGCGGGGCTGGCCGCCGCTCTCCCCCTGGTGGGAGGCGTCGAAGGCGAGGGTGACGAAGCCCTCACGGGCGAGCTTCTCGGCGTAGAGGCCGGCCGTCTGCTCCTTGACGCCGCCGCCCGGGTGGACGGACACGATCGCCGGGTAGGACCGGTCCTCGGAGAAGCCGTCCGGGAGGTGGAGGTTCCCGGCCATGGTGACGCCGGCATTGGTGAAGGTGACGTTCTGCACGGTGATGTCCTTCGCTGATCTGTCCGGGAGAGTGGCCGTGGGGCCGCCGCTCCCCGATCGAGGTGAAAGCCCGCAGAGTCGGTCCGAAAGCATGCAATGAGCGGGCCGACAACCATGCAACCGGTGCACCGGCGAACGAGGGAGTCACCGCTGAAAGGTGTCATGGCAGGGCACCCCACCAAGCCCTGCGGCTGCCTAGCCTGGAAGGCATGGACCACCGCAGCGAGATCCGCGAGTTCCTGACCTCCCGCCGGGCCAGGATCACCCCCGACCAGGCGGGGCTGCCCAGTTACGGCGCCCGCCGGGTGCCCGGCCTGCGCCGCTCCGAGGCAGCCCAGCTCGCCGGGGTCAGCGTCGAGTACTACGCCCGCCTGGAAAGGGGAAACCTCGCCGGGGTGTCCGACACAGTCCTGGACGCGCTCGCCCGCGCCCTGCGGCTGGACGACGCCGAACGTTCCCACCTCCACGACCTGGCCCGCGCCGCCGGAACGAGTCCGCGCCGACGCCGCAAACCGGTGGCCCCGCAGGGTGTGCGCCCCAACGTCCAGCGCCTCCTCGACACGATGACCGACACCCCGGCAGCCGTCATCAACGGCCGCACGGACGTCCTGGCGAGCAACGCACTCGGCAGGGCCCTGTTCGCACCACTCCACGACAGTGCGTGGCAGCCTGCCAACCACGCCCGGTTCATCTACCTCGACGCCCGCTCCCACACCTTCTGGGACAACTGGGACCACGCCGCGGATGACGCCGTGGCCCTGCTCCACGCCCACGCCGGCCGGAACCCCTTCGACCCGGATCTGACCGCCCTGATCGGCGAACTGTCCACCCGCAGCACGGACTTCCGCACCCGCTGGGCCCGCCACGACGTACGCCGCCACACCACCGGCGTCAAACACCTCCGCCACCCCGCCATCGGCCCCCTCCACCTCACCTTCGAGGCGATGGCACTCGTCGCCGACGAGGACCTGACCCTCCTCGCCTTCGGCGCCGAACCCGGCACCCCCTCCGAGGACGGCCTGCGCCTGCTGGCAACCTGGGCGGCCACCCACGATCAGGAGCGGGCGGTCCCCACGGCCGACGAGACCTGAGCGATTGGTTTCCCCGTCGAACACTTGGAGTCCAGGTACTTCGGTGAGGTCTTCGACCGGCCGTTCCCTGAGCCTCTGCCCCGGTGGGACGATGCCGGGGAATACGGTGCCGACATGTGGGCGACCGAGCACGAGACGCGCGGCGAGGTCGTCGACCGTTACCGTCGCGCATGGGAGCACTCGGACGCGACGATCACCGCCCTCGCCATCGACTCTCCCGGCCAGTCACCCCGGGTGGCCGTTAGCCACCACCTTGCCCTGTGGAGTCCGGACGTTCCTCGGGAAGCCCCTGGGGGCTCCACGCGGCCGTCCGCCCGGCTCGTCTGCCGTGTCGACCTTGGTAGACGACCAGCCACGGCTCCTGGTTTCTTCGATCAGCGACCTACGGGCGGTCCCGGCGTCTCCTTGGGCCGTGCCCCAGACACAAGCTCCTTGGACGAGTAGTCGAGCCAGAGCTCTCCGGTCACCCTGCCCTTCGCGCCCAGCTGGCACCCAGCTCGCACCGCCCACTCGCGAACGCGTGCCTCATCCAGCAGGCCGTCCGGGCCGAGCAGGTCGTCGCGCCCGGCTTGGTCGAGGCGATAGGAAGCGGTCACCCGGTCCGGGACCCGTCCGCTGCCACCGATGGCAATTCCGCGTTGTTGAGCCCAGGCTCGGACGGCGTGGGTCTCGGGCCCGGAGACGGCTGGCCGCGAACGCCGTCTGGCCTGTGTCGCCAGGCATCCGCAGCTGCGGGTGTTTCCGGATGTGACCTGGGACTGGACAGCAGTGAAGATCTCGGGATTTCGGCATGCGCACTGGTAGTCGCGGATGATCTCATCTGGCTTTTCCGGGTTCCGGTAGGGCTCGGAAACGGGTGACAGCAGGCTGTCGGCATGCGGGGCCTTTGGGGAGAGACGGCGCAATGTCGGCGGACCCGCCTTCTTCAGCCTTCGACGCGGAGGACGCAGTTCGCCCCATACCGCGGTGATGTAGGCATCGGCATCGGCCTGGCACCGGGCCCTGCGGCCGCTGAGGTACGCGTCCAGCCCCGGCAGCGCCCCGCTGAAGCACGCCGAGAGAGCCGAGGCCACCGCACCGGCCTGCTGATGGGCCGCGGCCCGTTCAGGTACCGCCACAACCAGAGCGTGAGGGGCCGCCATCTCCGGCAGATCGCCGATCCGCACGTGAATGAGCAGGTCCAGAAGCCCCGCTTCAACCAGTACCCGACTCTTGTCGTTCTCGTACTGGCGGCGGTCCCGCTGCCTGGCCGAGTGGTGGAAAGCTCCGTCGTATTCGAGGCCTACGCGGACGCCGTGAGGCAGTTGGAAGACCGCGTCGACCTCGACGTCCTTGTACCGCCAGTGGGATGGCTTGTGCCCCGGCGGCACGGTGAGATGGTGTGAGGCGAAGTCGGGTATACCGTCCGGCAACCGTGGATCACGGTCCTCCGGTGGTACGAGGTCGATGAGTCCGGCAAGCTCAGCAACCAGCCGGACCTGCTCCTTCGATATTCCGGACGTCGAGCACTTGCCGCAACCAGTCCCCTGGACACGGTTGAGGATGGTCGCCTCCCAGCCGTGGCCGTGACGGCATCTCCACGGCAGAGTCGCGTACATACCCTCGCCGCCTGCGTCGGCAGCCTGCTTCCGAGAAACGTTGTGCTGGCTCGTAGTCAGCTGACGTGGGTCAAGGTCCGGAGCATCCAGCTCGTCCGCGAGATCCGGGAACCAGGTGAACAGCGAGTTCGTGTCGTCGATCACGTATCCCGCACACACCCGACAGCCGTTCCCCTGAAGGGCCCGCTCTTTGACCACCGCGTGGAAACGGTGCTCAACTGGCTTCCACACTGCGCTACTTGGATCGACCGCCCAAGTCCGGCAGATCCACGGCACGCTCTCATGCGCAGCGTGGGTGATCTCGCTCGCTGGTCTCTGTCCACGATACTGAGTGGCCAGCGTCGGAAGGTCCGACAGCCGGATCAAACGCCGACACTCGGGGCACCCTGCTCCCTCCCGGATACGGTCCTTGGGCCAGGCCGGCCACGGCTCATGACCGAAGCCAAGGGAGCATTGCCACAGGTAGGGACTGGCCTCGCCGCGCCTCTGAGCAGTCGCCGAGACCTGCTCGGGACGGTCCACATTGTCCCGGTGCCACTGCGCCGCGACCTCCGGGATATCCGCGACCGTGGTTTGCCCGCGGCCACCAGTACGGCTGTCCCACCGGTCCTTGACCGTGACCTTGTGCCGATTCCAGTACGCGGTGGCTTCGGCCTGCCGGGCCTGGGCCACTGCGAGTTCCTTCTTCATCCGCTCACGGCGGGCTCCATTGATGTCGTCCCAGACAGAGCGCATATGGCGAAGCATCCGTAAACGGCCCTCACGACCGCTCCCGGCATCGAGCGGCGCCGGCTGAGGCGGCCAGGCGGCGAGTGCCGTCGCGCCGTTCCCGGAGGCGTCTGATCTTTGAGATGCGATCACGGCGTGAGGATACGAGGGTGGTCTGACAGAGCAGGGCCACCGGCCCGACGAAGTTCCGGGCCGACTTCGACCGGCTGGCCAAACGTTTCCCAGAGGGAGAGATCCAACCTTCCGGCGCGGTCGCGGATCAAGATCTGGACCATTCACGGGTCAGAAAGCCGCTCACCGCCTCCTTCGAGGCCATTTCCGCTGGTCAGCAGCCTTTCAACCCTGTACCACCAGCGGACGAAGAATCTGCTCGCTGCTCAGCACGCCAACGTTTGCGGTCACGGACTGCACTCGGTCGAGCGCGGAGAGGCCGGCCCTCCAGCCTTCCGGCACGCGCACGATCTCACGCGGGCCTGGAGACGTCCCCCTCACCGGTATCTGGCACGTAGCCAGGATTTCAGGGATGCTCGGTTGAGTGGGTCGCAACAGGCTTTTCCGCCAGGCCTGCCTGGAATGTGGAACAGACGCCCGAGCTTGGGATCGAGACGCGAAGTGCTTACTCCACTCACCGCAATCCCCTCCGTGCCTCTGGTGAATGCTCCGGCAAGCAGCGGTTTCGCAGTTCTCTCCCTGACCAGTCCAGTCCTGGCAGCCGAACGGCCACAGATGGTCTCGTTCGCGGTCGCACAGGTGATCAGGGCTCCCTCGGTGTCAACCCTTCCGGGAGCAGGCAGTCGGGGCCGTCTGAACGCGCGCCAGCCAGATCTGACACCCCGTCAGAGAAGTCAGCAACAGGTCAGCATCAGTACCGCCAGAGCCCGCTTTCGACCGCCGTGGACCGCCAAGATCGTTAAGTGGCCGAACCTGCCCTGACCTGGAAAAATCGAGGTCAGGGACTCATCCGCTCATCTCACAGGAGGTATCCGATGAGGATGCTGATCAATGTTCCGGAGAACGTGGTCGCCGACGCGCTTCGGGGGATGGCGGCGGCTCACCCCGAGCTGACGGTGGACGTCGAGAACCGGGTGATCGTACGGCGGGACGCTCCCGTGGCCGGGAAGGTGGGGCTGGTGTCGGGCGGCGGCTCGGGGCATGAGCCGCTGCACGGCGGATTCGTCGGACCCGGGATGCTGTCGGCCGCGTGCCCCGGTGAGGTGTTCACCTCGCCGGTGCCCGACCAGATGCTGCGGGCCGCCGCGGCCGTGAACAGCGGAGCGGGTGTGCTGTTCATCGTGAAAAACTACACCGGCGACGTGCTCAACTTCGACATGGCTGCCGAGCTCGCCGAGGACGAGGGCATCACGATCGCGAAGGTGCTGGTCAACGATGACGTGGCCGTCACCGACAGCCTCTACACGGCGGGGCGGCGCGGCACCGGCGCGACGCTGTTCGTGGAGAAGATCGCGGGCGCCGCGGCGGACGAGGGGCAGCCCCTGGAGCGGGTCCAGTCGATCGCCGCGCAGGTGAACCAGAACTCCCGCAGCTTCGGCGTCGCGCTCAGCGCCTGCACCACCCCCGCCAAGGGCAGCCCGACCTTCGACCTGCCGGCCGGCGAGCTGGAACTCGGCATCGGCATCCACGGCGAGCCGGGGCGGGAGCGGCGGGCGATGATGACGTCCGGCGAGATCGCCGACTTCGCCGTCCAGGCCATCCTGGACGACATGCCGGCCCGCAACCCGGTGCTCGTCCTGGTCAACGGCATGGGTGCGACCCCGCTGCTGGAGCTGTACGGCTTCAACGCCGAGGTGCAGCGGGTGCTGACCCAGCGCGGGGTGGCCGTCGCCCGGACCCTGGTCGGCAACTACGTCACCTCCCTGGACATGGCCGGTGCCTCGGTGACCCTGTGCCAGGTCGACGAGGAGCTGCTGCGGCTGTGGGACGCCCCCGTGAAGACGCCCGGGCTGCGTTGGGGTATGTGAGCAGGGGCAGGGGCCAGACCCGCGTCCGTACACCGTCACGCAAGGAGAACCAGTGCTCGACGCCGACTTCTTCCGCCGTTGGATGACGGCGACCGCCGCGTCCGTCGTCCGCGAGGCGGAGCGGCTCACCGCCCTCGACTCTCCCATCGGGGACGCCGACCACGGCAGTAACCTCCAGCGCGGGTTCACCGCGGTGAGCGCGGTGCTGGAGAAGGAGGCGCCGCAGACACCCGGTGCGGTGCTGGTGCTGGCCGGGCGGCAGCTCATCTCCACCGTCGGCGGGGCCTCCGGGCCGCTGTACGGCACCCTGCTGCGCCGCACCGGCAAGGCCCTCGGAGAGGCGGACGAGGTGAGCGAGGAGGAGTTCGCGCGGGCGCTGCGCGTGGGTGTGGACGCCGTGATGCAGCTCGGCGGTGCCGCACCCGGCGACAAGACGATGATCGACGCGCTGGTGCCGGCGCTCGACGCGCTCGACGACGGCGGCTTCGGCGCCGCCCGGGCCGCCGCCGAGCAGGGCGCCGAGGCGACGACCCCGTTGCAGGCCCGCAAGGGCCGGGCCAGCTACCTCGGCGAGCGGAGCATCGGACACCAGGATCCGGGCGCCACCTCGTCGGCGCTGCTGGTCGCCGCGCTCGCCGAAGTCGCCGAAGCCGGCGGGGAGTGAGGCGCGGATGAGCGACGCCGGGCCGGGCGAGGAGAAGCTGGTCGGGATCGTGCTGGTCTCGCACAGCGCGGAGGTGGCCGGCGCCGTGGCCGACCTGGCGCGCGGGCTCGCCGGACGGGGCACGGCCGTGCCGGTCGCCGCGGCAGGCGGCATCGAGGGCGGCGGGCTGGGGACGAGCGCCGAACTGGTCGCCGCCGCTGCCGCCGCCGTGGACCGCGGCGCCGGGGTCGCCGTCCTCGCCGACCTGGGCAGCGCCGTACTCACGGTGAAGGCCATGCTCGCGGAGGGCGACGAACTGCCCGCCGGCGCCCGCCTGGTGGACGCCCCGTTCGTCGAGGGCGCGGTCGCCGCGGTGGTCACGGCGGCCACCGGAGCCGGCCTCGACGCGGTGGAGGCGGCGGCGACGGAGGCGTACGACTACCGGAAGGTGTGACGTCGGCTCAGGTCAGCCCCTCCGACACCATCGTGAGAGCGGTGCGGAGGGCCTCCGCGAGGTCGGCCCGTACCGTCGCCGGATCCGTTGCCGTGTCTGCGTCTGCCTCTGCGTCTGCGTCTGCGTCTGCGTCGGTGGCCGGGGTGCGCCAGGCGTGCTGTTCGACGGCGGCGCGCAGCGCCGCGTTGAACATCGCCGCCTGGATCGCCGACCGGAGATCGTCGGCCGGCAGTCCGGCGCGGTCGGCGAGTGCGCGGGCGAACGCCGGCTCGGCCGCGTCGTGGGTCTGGAGCCAGACCGCGCGCAGGTCGGGTTCGGTACGGGTGAGCCGGATGAGCGCGCCGACCGTGGTGGGGTCGGGGCCCATGATCAGGCGCTGCTCGGCCTCGAAGTGCGAACCCAACACCTCCGCGAGCGGGCGGCCGTGCTGCCACTCCCGCAGAGCGGCGGCGATCATGTCGATCCCGGCCGTCAGAAGCGGGCGTACGCAGGCCTCCTTGCTCGGGAAGTAGCGCCAGAGTGTCCGCGCGGAGACTCCGGCCGCCTGGCCGATCTGCTCGCCGGTGGTCGCCGCGACGCCCTGCGTCACGAACAGGTCCACCGCTGCGTGGGCGATCTCCAGCCGTATCTCCGCCTTGCGTTCGTCGGTCAGGGGCGGTCGGCCCGTGCGGCCCTGCGATGCGGCCATCCGGTCGTCCTCCGGTCTCGATGATCAGTTCTTCGCGACTTTTTGTCACTCACAGACAATAAGTCGTATGGTGACGGCAGCAGCACCGCCACGCCGTGCATCGATATCGCAATCGCAATCGCAATCGCATCGAGGAGCACCCCATAAACACTGGACTGGAAGGCCGCAGCGTCATCGTCACCGGAGCGGGCTCGGGCATCGGGCGCGCCACCGCCCTGGCCTTCGCCGCGGAGGGGGCGCGGGTCCTGGTGGCCGACCTCAACGCGGACGGCGCCGGGGCCGTCGTCAAGGAGATCGAGGCGGCGGGCGGTACGGCCGTCGCCGTCACCGGAGACCTCAGTGAGCAGGCCGTCGTCGACGAGGTGACCGCCACGGCGGTGGAGCGCTTCGGCGGGGTGGACGTCCTGGTGAACAACGCCGGGATCATGGACCGGATGTCGGCGCTGGCGGACGTCAGTGACGCGGAGTGGGAGCGGGTCATCCGGGTCAACCTCACCGCACCCTTCCTTCTCACCCGCGCGGTGCTGCCGCACATGCTGGCCGCCGGCAAGGGGGCCATCGTCAGCACCGCCTCCGAGGCGGGTCTGCGGGGCAGCGCGGCGGGCGCGGCGTACACCGCCTCGAAGCACGGTGTGGTGGGGCTGACTAAGAACCTCGCGGTGATGTACCGGGGCAAGGGCATCCGTGCCAACGCGATCGCGCCGGGCGGCACGAAGACCGCGATCGTCGTGGAGGCCGACCAGGCGGCCCACGGCCCGGCGGCGCTCGGCCCGCACTTCGTCAACATCGGCCGGGTGGCCGAGGCCGAGGAGCAGGCCGCCGCGATCGTCTTCCTCGCCTCGGACGCGGCGAGCAACATCAACGGCGTGGTCCTGCCGGTCGACGACGGCTGGTCGGCGGTCTGATACCCCGGTTCGCGGGCGGTTCGAGCGCCAGTGGGGACGAGACCGGGTAGCCCCTCCTCGGCCGCGGTGGCCGGCTCGGCCCGCAATCGGCCCTCGGCTCGGACGACCGTCAGCGCGGCGTCGCTGCCAGGCGGTCGCACTCCGGGCGAAGCCACGAAGCCGCCGTGCGCCGGAGCGCCCGGCAGGGCAGGGAGTACCGGTCCGGCCGACGGTCACCACGCGTCGTGCGAGCGGCTACGGTCGCCGTCGGCCACCAGATGCCCCCTCCCCGCACGGGACCGCGGTCATCTCATCCGTCCTCCCCCGACTCCTCCTCCGGCTCGGCGTCCAGGGCCTCCTGCCCTTCCGAGTACTCCTCGTACTCGTCGTACTCCTCGGGCTCCGGAAGGGCCTCTTCCGTGTCCTGGGGGACCTGGTCCTCCGGGAGTTCCCCGACGTCCGTGGGCTCCGCCGGGTCGACCGCCGGTGGGCCGTCGACCGGGAGGTGGGTGTGACGGGTGTCGTCCGCCTTGGCGGACGTCACGAACGACCGGGCCAGGCGTTCGCCCAACTCCGCCGCGGAGGCGTGGCTCTCGATGGGGGTCGCTCGGGACTCCTTGAAGACGATGTACGTGACGCCGGAGGGCGTGCCGCCGCCGTGGGGGTCGGGGCGGATGCCGAGCGCCTTGGCGGTGGCGTACGACGCCTCGCCGATGATGTCCTGCGGGCCGACGTCGCCGACGACGGCGTACTGCACCCGGTCCTGGTAGACGACGGCCGCCACCGAGCCCCCGCGCACCCCGTGGTCACGGTGGTTCCAGAGCTCGCTGATGCCGGGCACCACGATGTAGGGCAGCGTCTCGGCGCTCAGATAGCGGCCGTCGGACTGCGTGTACGCCGTGGCGTAGGAGAACAGCGGGTCGGTGATGCTGTTGCACAGCGGGCCGGGCCGGCCGTCGCAGTCGATGTCCATGTCGGCCGTCCAGAAGACCGCCTCACGGGTACCGCAGACAGGGACGGTCGCGGGCCCGCCGTCGTCGGGGCGGAAGAGGCCCAGGGAGACGGGGGCGCAGTCATGCACCCGGGCCAGCAGGTCGGCCGCCCGGACGGAGCCCTCCCGCTGTGCCGTCGCCGAACCGGGCCTGCCCGTGACGGTGGAGCGGGCCGCGACGGAGGGGATGACCGGGGCCAGCAGGGCGAGGCCTGCCGCGGCCAGGGTCAGCGACTGGGCGCGCACGATGGGGGACCCTCTCGTGGGACGGTGACGGACACCCAGCCCAATTTGGTCGCGGTCCGCGAGGGGGGCCATTTCAAGGGGGCCGTACGGTGCACGCTTCTGACGGCTCGACAGGGCCCGGGGGCCGGTCCCGTCTCGGGCTCCGGCCCCCCGGCCACTGCGCCGGCGCGGGATCAGCGACGACAGCGGTCCGCGCCACCGGTCCGAACTCGACCGCCCAGGGCGAGAGTTCGGCCGGGAGGAGCTTCAGCATACGTAACTTTCCCGAGCGGGCGGACTCGGGCCGCCCACTGTGACACCCGTCGCCCTCTTGATGTGCCGGCACCACCGCGCCATATTGGTCCGGACCATTGCCGCCGGGTAGGGCCGGGAGGCGAAGCCGTGCGACGCGTTGTGCTGTGCAGGTTCGGGCCGTGCAAATTCGGGCCGTGCAGGTTGGGGCTGTGCGGGTTGGTGCTGGCCGTGGCGTGCGGCTGCACGGTCGGCGAGGGGGACGGTGCCGACGACGGGCGTGCCCCCGGGGCCCCGACCGGAGTCACCGCGCTGGCCGGGAGCGCGAGCAGCGTGCACGTCATGTGGAACGCGGTGTCCGGGGACCCACCGGTCGACGCTTACGAGGTCTACCGGGGCGGCCGGAAGGCCGGCGAGGTGCCCGGCTCCTTGCGCATGCTGGACGTCGTCCGCCTCGCGCCGGCCACCGGCTATGTGTTCTCCGTGCGGGCCCGGGACACCGAGGGGCGGCTCGGGCCGCCCAGCCGGGCGGTCCGGGCCACGACACCCGCGGCGGCCCCGGCCGACTCCTCGCCGCCGACCCGGCCGGGCGGGGTGACCGGGCGGGCCGCCGGGAGCCGGGCGGTCCAGCTGTCCTGGTCGGCCTCGACGGACGACCGCGAGGTGGTGTCGTACGACGTCTACCAGGGCGGGGCCAGGATCCACAGCGTCGGCGGGGGTCAGACGGCGACGGTCGTCACGGGGCTGCGGCCGGACACCCGGTACTCCTTCACCGTGCGCGCCCGGGACGCGGCCGACAACGTCTCGCCGGCCGGTCCGCCGGTGCGCGTGACCACCGCGTCCGGCGACGACGAGGGGCGGGACACCGCGCCCGCCGGGTTCCGCGCGGTGAGTCACCGGGCCGCCGACGGGGCGTACTACCTCGACCTGTCCTGGACGGCGCCGGACGTGGACGGCGTGGTGACGGAGTACCAGGTCCAGTTGGACGGGCGGGCGGCCACCTCACTCGTCTGGGGCGGGACGCCGCCGCGCGGCAGGGCGACGTACAGCTTCTACACGGGGCGGGAGAAGGGGGTCGCGCATCGGGTGCGGCTGCGGGCGCGGCTGCCGGACGGGACCTGGGGGGCGTACTCGGCGGAGCGGACCGTGACCACCGGGGCGGCCGGGGCGGGTCCTGAGATGGGGGCCGTCCGATGGAATCCGTCACCTGCCCGGCGGCGGTCCGGGTGCGGGGCGGGCCTGGGGCACGTTGGCTGCCCCTGAAGGGGCACGGGCGTACCCGACCTCGGCGGCGCATGGGATGTGCCGCCGACCGTGCCGCCGGAGGACATCCGATGCGCACTTCCGATCTTCTCGTCCGCTCAGGGCTGACCGTGGCGGCTGCCGCGGCGCTGCCCCTCGCCCTCGCCGCCCCGCCCGCAGCCGCCCGGATCTCGGGCATCTCCGTCAGCACGACCGGCTCCACGGTGTCGGTGGTGACCAGCGCCTGCACCCAGATCAACGGCAGCTGGGGCACGGCGGCCCTGCTCAACAGCAGCCAGGCGAACTTCGCCCAAGGGCGCCAGGTGGCGCTGTCGGGGACGTCCGTCAGTCAGTCCGCCGCGTGGTCGGGGGTCTCCCCGGGCACGTACACCGTGGTCGTCGTGTGCTCCAACGGCAGTACCGCGGGCAGCCAGTCCGTGATCGTGTCCGCCCCCTCCACGCCGACGATCTCCGCGACCGCCTCGCCCTCGCGCGGTGTCATGGGCGGCCTCGGCGGTACGGCCCGCGACCTCGGTCCGGTCACGATGGGGGTGGGCGGTGCGCTGGTGGGCACCGGCGTGATCGCGGCGGCCTGGTTCCTGCGCCGCCGCTCGAAGCCCCAAAGGTTCTAGAAACCGGCTCCAGGCACCAGCTCTAGGCGCCCTCCAGTTCCCCCATCTTCCCCATCTCCCCCAGCGCCTCCGTGAGCCACTGGGTCCAGAAGGTCTCCAGTTCGATGCCGGCGCGCAGCACCAAGTGTTGCAGCCTGGCCTGCGCGTTGTCGTCGCCGGGCGGGAAGTCCCGCTTCTCGATCTCCTCGTACTCGGCCAACTGCCGCCGGTGCAGGTCGAGATGACGGCGCAGGTCGGCCTCCAGGCCCGCCGTGCCGACGACGGCCGCGGCGCGCAGCCGCAGCAGCAGCGCGTCCCGGTGCGGCTTGGGGTCCTGGGCGGCGGCCGTCCAGCGGGCCAGTTCGGCGCGGCCCGCGGGCAGCACCTCGTACGCCTTCTTCTGCCCGCGCGCGGGCGCCTGTCCGGGCAGGGCGCGGATGTGTCCCGCGGACTCCAGTCTTCCCAGCTCGCGATAGATCTGCTGGTGCGTGGCCGACCAGAAGTAGCCGATCGAC
This sequence comes from Streptomyces vulcanius, assembly GCF_042653945.1. NCBI lineage: Bacteria > Bacillati > Actinomycetota > Actinomycetes > Kitasatosporales > Streptomycetaceae > Streptomyces > Streptomyces vulcanius. Next base: position 30,827 of record NZ_JBHSFK010000068.1, read on the forward strand.
CGGTCGAACCGGCGGGTCAGATCCAGCCCCGAGGACGGCTTCTCCAGGAGGGCGGTGAGGATCGCGTGCGGGAGTGACATGGAGTCATCCTAGGGAGGGCGGTCACAGGGCGGCCGCGACCTCGGTGCCCTGCTTGATGGCGCGTTTGGCGTCCAGTTCGGCGGCGAGGTCGGCGCCCCCGACGAGGTGCGCGCCGACACCGGCCGCGCGCAGGTCGTCGTACAGGTCGCGGCGCGGCTCCTGTCCGGTGCACAGCACGATGGTGTCGACCTCCAGTACGGTGCTCAGCTCGCCGACGGTGACGTGCAGACCGGCGTCGTCGATCCGGTCGTAGCGCACGCCGGGGACCATGCGCACGCCCCGGTGCCTGAGTTCCGTGCGGTGGATCCAGCCGGTGGTCCTGCCCAGGCCCGCGCCGACCTTGCCGGTCCTGCGCTGGAGGAGGTGGACCGTGCGGGGCGGGGCCGGGCGTTCGGGGGCGGTGAGGCCGCCGGGGGCCGTGTAGTCCATGTCGACGCCCCACTGGCGGAAGTACGTCGCCGGGTCCTCGCTCGCCTTGTCGCCGCCGTCGGTCAGGAACTCGGCGACGTCGAAGCCGATGCCGCCCGCGCCGAGGATCGCCACCCGGTCGCCGACGGGCGCGCCGTCGCGCAGGACGTCGAGGTAGCCGAGGACGCTGGGGTGGTCGACGCCCGGGATGTCGGGAGTGCGCGGGGTGACGCCGGTGGCGACGACGACTTCCTGATAGCCCGTCAAGTCTACTGCTGTGACGGTGGTGTTGAGGCGTACGTCCACGCCGTGCGCGGTGAGCTGGTGGCGGAAGTAGCGCAGCGTCTCGTCGAACTCCCGCTTGCCGGGGACCTTTCGGGCGACGTTGAGCTGGCCGCCGATCTCGCTCGCCGCGTCGAACAGGGTGACCTCGTGGCCGCGTTCGGCCGCGCTCACGGCACAGGCGAGGCCCGCCGGGCCGGCGCCCACGACCGCGACGCGTTTGCGCAACCTCGTGGGGGCGAGGACCAGTTCGGTCTCGTGGCAGGCGCGCGGGTTGACCAGGCAGGAGGTGAGCTTGCCGCTGAAGGTGTGGTCGAGGCAGGCCTGGTTGCAGCCGATGCAGGTGTTGATGGCCTCGGGCGTGCCGGCGGCGGCCTTGGCGACGAAGTCGGGGTCGGCGAGCATCGGGCGGGCCATCGACACCATGTCGGCGCAGCCTTCGGCGAGCAACTCCTCGGCGAGTTCCGGGGTGTTGATGCGGTTGGTCGTCACCAGCGGGACGGAGACCGCGCCCATCAGCCGTTTCGTGACCCAGGTGTAGGCGCCGCGTGGCACGGAGGTCGCGATGGTGGGGATGCGGGCCTCGTGCCAGCCGATGCCGGTGTTGATGATGGTCGCCCCGGCCGCCTCGACGGCCTGCGCGAGGGTGACGACCTCGTCGAGGGTGGAGCCGCCGGGGACCAGGTCGAGCATGGACAGCCGGTAGACGACGATGAAGTCCTCGCCGACGGCCTCGCGCACCCGGCGGACGATCTCGACGGGGAAGCGCGTCCGGTTCTCGTACGAGCCGCCCCAGCGGTCGGTGCGGTGGTTGGTCGGGGCGGCGACGAACTCGTTGATGAGGTAGCCCTCGGAGCCCATGATCTCCACGCCGTCGTAGCCGGCGGCGCGGGCGAGGCGGGCGGTGCGGGCGTAGTCGTCGATCGTGCGCTCGACCTCGGCGTCGGTGAGTTCGCGGGGCCGGTGGGGGCTGATCGGGGCCTGCAGGGGGCTCGGGGCGACCAGGTCCTCGTGGTAGGCGTACCGCCCGAAGTGCAGGATCTGGAGCGCGATCCGGCCGCCCTCGCGGTGCACGGCCCCGGTGATGGCCCGGTGCTGCTCGGCCTCCGCCTCGGTGGTGAGCTTGGCTCCGCCCTCGTACGGCCGTCCCTCGTCGTTGGGTGCGATGCCGCCGGTGACGATGAGGCCCACTCCCCCGCGGGCCCGGGCGGCGTAGAACTCCGCCATGCGCGCGAAGCCGCCCTCGGCCTCCTCCAGGCCGACGTGCATCGAGCCCATCAGGACCCGGTTGGGCAGTGTGGTGAAGCCCAGGTCAAGGGGGCTCAGCAGATGCGGGTAACGGTCACGGCTCATGGCGGCCTCCGTGCGCGGGGGGTGGTCGCCTCCTGTTCTAGAGGACCGCGCACGGTTTATGCAACTAGTTGCACAACGGTCGTGCCGAACGTCTCACCTGCTTTCGAGCAGGACGTGCAGCTCGCGTTCCTGGTCGCCGGAGACCGAGGTCAGGTCACGCACGGTGAACAGGGAGTCGAGCGTGGAGCGCAGCCGCTCGATCGCCCAGTAGCCGCCCTGCGCGTCGGCCTCGACGGAGGACGACAGCCGGGCGGGAGGCGGACACGCGTGGGCGTCGGTGACCTCGAAGGTGCCGAGCCACACCATCGGCCGGGTCTCGTGGAGCTGCTGCGGCACCTCGTCGGGGCCCCGGTCGGACTCGAAGCACGTGTTCAGCGTGTCGAACACGATCCTGGCGTCCTCTTTGCTGCATCCGCTGATCTCGAGGGAGACGGGTTCCTCGTGCAGACGCTCACGGTCCATCGTGATCGCTCCTCTCGTGGCGGTGGCGCGGTACCGCGGGTTCCCCGCGAACCGCGCCACAACCCCAGAAAAGCACCACTGCCCGAAGGGGACCAGTGCGCACTCAGCTCTTGGTGAAGCGGTACGTCTTGCTGTCCGTCAGCACACAGAAGCCGGGCGAGACGACGATCACGCGCAGGGTGCCGTTGCGGCGGTCGTAGTCGATGCCCTCGGTCTCGAACTCGCCCGAGCAGGAGCTGCGCAGCGGGAGCTGGCGCAGGGCCGTGACATGGCCGGTGACGTCGGAGGAGCCGGGGGCAGCGGAGAGGTCGATCTGCAGGAGCGGCTTGGTGATGCCGAAGAGGGTGCCCGCAGGGTCGTCGGAGGAGCACAGCAGCGTGGTCGGGCCGGTGAAGTCGCAGCCCTGGACGTCGCGCACGGCGTGGTCGAGGCGGACGGTCGACACCTGTGGAAGGTTCGCCGAGGGCGAGGTGCTCGCGTTGGCGCCGGGGGTCGGGAAGACCAGGAAGCGGGTCATCGTGCCCCACTCGCCCGACAGCATGTACTGGCTGTCCGGGCTGATCGCCACCCAGGAGTTGTTCAGGGCCTCGCCCGAGCCGAGTGTGTGGACGTACTCCGACCAGGCACCGCCGGGGGCCTGCACCCGGTACATCTTCGAGGTGCCGGAGTCGCTCTGGTACGGCTCGACGTAGTAGCCGCCGTAGGAGGCGTCGGGGTCGCCGACGTGGTTCCAGCCGCGGACGGACACCGAGACCGGGATGGTGCCGATGCCGGTGTAGCGGTTGGCGCTGTTCGCGGGGACCTCGACCGAGGTCAGACCCTGGCTCTCGGTCAGCGGGTCGGCACGGTCGGAGCCGACCTCGGTCCAGGTGTCGGCGGCTGCGGCGGGCTGGGCCGTGAAGAGGGCGGCGGCTGCCGCGGTGGCCAGGGCGACGAGGGTGGTGCGGACCGCGTGGCGGCGGGGCCGGGCGGGGCGCGGAGGCATGGGGCTCCTCGGTGCGGAGGGGTGGGGGAATCGCTCGGCGGACAGTCTGGCCCGGCTCGCGGAGCATGTACAGGCCAACTCGGTGGACAGGCAGGGGACTTGAGGAGAACGGCCGTCTCCGCCGTACTCCTGGGACATGGAGCAGGGCGCCCGGGCGTGGGAGATAAGGGGTCGGGCGCGGTAGAACAGGGGGAGTCGGCACGGGGGACGGCGTGCCGCGGTGACCGATCGGAGGCGGTGCGTGGGATGAGTACGACCGGACCAGTTGGTCCTTCCGGTCCTGCCGGACCAGTGGGTCCTTCCGGTCCTGCCGGTCCGGGTGGGCCTGCCGTGCCGACCGGCCCCAGTGGGCTGCTGGACGTGCTGAACGTGGCCTCGGTGGTGCTCGACACCGAGGGGCGCATCGTGCTGTGGAGCCCGCAGGCCGAGGAGTTGTTCGGCTGGTCGGCGGCCGAGGCGCTGGGCGAGTTCGCGGCCCGGGTCATGGTCCACGAGCGGCATGTCGAGATGGTCGTGAAGCTGTTCGCCGACGTCATGGCGACCGGCCGCACCTGGGCCGGCGCGTTCCCCGTGCGGCGAAAGGACGGCGCCACACGGCTGGTGGAGTTCCGCAACATGCGGCTGATGGACGACCGGGGCGACGTCTACGCCCTGGGGCTCGCCGCGGACCGGTCGACGGTGCGCCGGCTGGAGCGGGACGTGGCGCTGTCGACGCGGATGGTCGAACAGTCCCCCATCGGCCTCGCCGTCGTCGACACCGAACTGCGCTATGTCCGGGTCAATCCCGCGCTGGCCCGGATCAACGGCCTGTCGGCCGGGGAGCATGTCGGCCGCCGGATCCGTGAGGTGCTGCCCTCGATCGACGCGGAGGCCCTGGAGACGGCGGTGCGCGAGGTGCTGCGGACCGGGGTGCCGCTCGTCGACCGGTCGGTGGTCGGCCGTACGGCGGCGGATCCGGCCGAGGAGCACGCCTGGTCGGTCTCGCTCTACCGTCTGGAGGACTCGCGCGGCACCGTGCTGGGTGTGGCCGCCTCGGTCCTGGACGTCACCGACGAGTACCGGGCCGGTCTGGAGGCCGAGGCCGCGCGATGCCGGCTGGCGCTGATCGCCGACGCGTCCGCCCGCATCGGCACCACCCTGGACCTGGGGCGCACCGCCCTCGAACTGGCCGAGGTGGCCGTGCCGGAACTGGCGGACATAGCCGCCGTGGATCTGCTCGACGCGGTGGTCGCGGGCCGCCCGGCCGGTCTGCGGCCGGCGGAGGACGCCGCGATCCGCACGCTGGCGGTCCGTGCCGAGGGCGCGCCGGACGCGCTGCGGGCCGCCGACCCGCCCGGCGAGGTGGTCCGCTACGCCGCCGACCAACTCGTCACGGAGTGCGTGCGCACCGGCGAGCCGGTCATGGTGGCCCAGGTCAAGGACGAGGACCTCGCGCGCATCGCCCGCAGCCCGGAGGCCGCCGACCAGCTGGCCCGCGCCGGTGTGCACTCCTATCTGGCGGTGCCCCTCATCGCGAGGGGCGAGGTGCTCGGCGCCCTGGACCTCAGACGCGCCACCAATCCGGTGCCGTTCGGCCGGGACGACCTGCTGCTCGCCAGGGAACTGGCCGCCCGAGCGGCCGTCCAGATCGACAACGCCCGCTGGTACCAGAACGCGCGCAACACCGCGCTGACCCTCCAGCGCAGCCTGCTGCCCAGCCATCCGCCGGTCGTCGGCGGCCTGGAGGTCGCCTCCCGCTACCAGCCCGCGGACGCCACCACAGCGGTCGGCGGCGACTGGTTCGACGTCATCCCGCTGCCGGACGGCAAGACCGCGCTCGTCGTCGGCGACGTGATGGGCAGCGGTGTCGACGCCGCCGCCACGATGGGCCGGCTGCGCACCGCCACGACCACACTGGCCGGCCTGGACCTCGACCCGGCGGTGCTCCTGGAGCACCTCGACCGGATCACCGAGGGCCTCGGCCAGTCCATCGCCACCTGTCTGTACGCCATCCACGACCCCGCGGCGGGCCGCTGCCGCATCGCCAACGCCGGGCACCTGCCGCCCGCGCGGGTACGTCCGGGGCGGCCCCCGGAGCTGCTCGACCTGCCGACGGGCGCGCCGCTGGGCGTGGGCGGGGTGGCCTTCTCGACCACCGAGGTCGACTTCGCGCCCGGCGACCAGCTGGTGCTGTACACGGACGGTCTGGTGGAGACCCGGACGCACTCCCTCGACGAGCGCCTGGACGCGCTGCTCGTGCTCCTCGACGATCCCGCGCGCCCGCTGGAGCAGCTCTGCGACCTGCTCCTGACCGCCCTGCACCACCCCGACAACCACGACGACGTGGCCCTGCTGGTGGCCCGCGCCCGCCGGTAAGAACCGGCTCACCCCGATTCACAGGCATTTATTACCGGCCCTTTACCGCACCCCTCGGACAATCACAGTGAGGCGTGGCACCGATGCCGCCGTCGCGGCCGAGGAGAGTGAACGGTGATGCAGGAGCAGCCGGAACAGCCGGAAGAGGCCGAGGTGCTGTCGGGTCCGGGCGGCGAGGAGAAGGAACGCCCGTCCCTGCGCGGTGCGTGGGAGCGCCGGTCGGCGCGCGGGCGGGCGGTGATCGCGGCCACGACCGTCGCGGTCCTGGCGCTCGGCGGGACCGTCGCGTACGCGGCGACGTCGGGTGGCTCGGGCGACAACTCGGCGTCCCCGGCGGCCTCTTCGTCCCCCTCCGGAACACCGGACGGTCCCGGTGGGCGGCACGGCTTCGGCGGACCGTGGATGCGCTTCGGCGGCGACGCCGTGCACGGCGAGACGACCGTGAAGGACGGGGACGGCTGGACCGTGCGCGTCTGGCAGCGCGGAACCGTCGAGAAGGTGGACGGCGACCAGGTCACCGTCAAGAGCGAGGACGACACCTCGTGGACCTGGACGGTGGGTTCGGACACCCCGGTGTCCGCCGACGGCGACTCCGGCTCCGGGGCCGACGCGCTGAAGAAGGGCGACACGGTGTACGTCGCCGGCACCCGTTCCGGCGACACGCTGACGGCCGACCGGGTCTTCTCCGGCGACTTCAAGAACCGTGGCGGCGACTCCAAGGACCGCGGTCCGGACGACGGCGGCAGGGGCGGCTTCCCCGGGCACGGCCCGTGGAACCGCGGCGAGGACGGCTCCTCCGGCGCCCCCGCCACCCCCAGCCCCACGGGCAGCGGCGCCGCTACCTGACCCGCGTCCCGATCACCACGTGCGCGTACCGCTCCTCGTCCTCGGCCAGACGCGTGGTCAGACCGGCCCGGGTGAACGCCTCGACGGCGTCCGGGGCCTGCCGCTCACTGGTCTCGACGAGCAGGATGCCCTCGGGCGCCAGCCAGTCCGTGGCCCCGGCGGCCACCCGGCGCAGGACGTCGAGTCCGTCGCCGCCGCCGTCGAGCGCGGTGAGCGGTTCGTGGTCGCGGGCCTCCGCCGGCAGCAGGGGAACCTCGTCGCTGGGGACGTACGGCACGTTGGCGGCCAGGATGTCGACCCGGCCGCGCAGCCGGTCGGGCAGCGCCTCGAACAGGTCGCCCTCGTGGGCGTGTCCGCCGTACGCGGCGACGTTGGCGCGGGCGCAGCGCACCGCCACCGGGTCGATGTCGGCGACGTGCAGTTCGACATGGCCGAGCGAGGCGGCGAGGGCGGCGCCGACCGCGCCCGAGCCGCAGCACAGGTCCACGACGACGGACGCGTGCGGCACCCGCGCCAGCGCCTGTTCGACGAGGAACTCGGTTCGGCGGCGGGGTACGAAGACGCCCGGTTCGACGGTGACGCGCAGACCGTGGAACTCGGCCCAGCCGACGACGAGTTCGAGGGGCAGCCCGGACACCCGGCGCCCCACCATGGCCTCGCGCTCGTCGGGCGTACGGGCGGTGGCGAGGATCAACTCCGCCTCGTCCTCGGCGAAGACACACCCTGCGGCACGCAGCGCCGTGACGACGGCGTCACGGGACGAGGACGTCGGGGACGGGGACGGGGGGGACGAAGGCATGGAGAGTCGAGAACCTTTCGGAAATTCGATCACAATATCGCACCCCTCGCACCCGAGTTGTACTATGCAACCAAGAACCTGAGGGAGCCCCCGATGCAGGCAGCCGCCGTGGAAACAGCCGAAGCCCTGGAGACCATCCAGCGGGAGATGACGGCCTTCGCCCGGCGGGCCCGCGCCTCCGCCGGGCGTATGCACCCGGAGCTGTCCCTGGTGTCGTACACGCTCCTCGGTCATCTGGAGGAGAGCGGCGGCTGCCGGGCCACCGACCTGGCCGCGCACTACGCGCTGGACAAGTCGACGGTCAGCCGGCAGGTCGCCGCCCTGGAGCGCGCCGGCCTGATCGGACGGCGCCCGGACCCCGAGGACCACCGAGTGCAGGTCCTCCACCTCACCGACGCCGGCCGGCGCATCCTCGCCCAGGTCACCGAGAGCCGCCGCGCGGCCTTCCGGGAGCGGCTGGCCGGATGGGATGCGGCCGATCTGGAGCGGTTCGCGGAGTACCTGACGCGGTACAACGCGGCCGGCTGACTCAGGAGGCCGACTCCCCGCCTACGGCACCAGCGCCCCCGGCCGCTCCGGAACCCGCGCCGCCAGGAACGCCGTTCTGCGGCGCAGGCGGAAGCCCAGGGACTCGTAGAGCCGTATGGCGTTGGTGTTCTGGGCGCCGGTGTGCAGGAACGGGGTCTCGCCGCGTTCGCGGATGCCGTGGGCGACGGCGAGGATCAGGCGGGTGGCCAGACCCGAGCCGCGGAAGGCGGGGTCGGTGCAGACCGCGCTGATCTCGGTCCAGCCGGGCGGGTGGAGGCGCTCGCCGGCCATCGCGACGAGGGCGCCGTCCCGGCGGATGCCGAGGTAGGTGCCCATGTCGATGGTGCGGGCCTCGAAGGGGCCGGGCTGGGTGCGGGCGATCAGGTCGAGGATCTCGGGTATGTCGGCGTGGCCGAGGCGGACTGCCTCCGGTTCGGGCGCGGCGGCCAGGCCGTCGTCCACGAACTGCACGCCCTCCATCCGGAACGTGACCTCCCAGCCCTCGGGCACCTCGCCCCGGAATCCGAGCAGCGGGACCTCCGCGCCGGGTCCGGCAAGGGCCGCGAGGTCGGCCCAGTCGGCGTCCTCCAGCTCGTCCGGCAGGGCCAGCCAGGGCGACACGTCGACCGGATAGCGCAGGATCCGGCCCCGGCGCTCGGCGAAGTGCGCGTGCGGACCGTTGAGGGAGGCGCGGGCGGGATTGTCCAGGACGTGCTCACTCATTCGCCGCCCCCGACCCTGGCCGCACCCTTGCCCTCGACGCCCGCGGCACCGGAGCCGGCGCCCGCGTCGGCCGCAACTCCGCCCCTGGCTCCGGCTCCCGCCTCGCCTCCGCCCCCGGCCCCCGCCTCGACCTCGACTCCGGTCCCGACCCCGACTCCGGTCCCGACCCCGACTCCGGTCCCGACCTCGCCTCCGCCCCCGGCTCCCGCCTCGACTCCGGTCCCGACCCCGACCTCGCCTCCGCCCCCGGCTCCCGCGTCGCCACCGGCTCCCGCGTCGCCACCGGCTCCGGCTCCGCCCCCGAC